>JAJZRK010000129.1 GCA_021802745.1 bacterium | reverse complement strand
TTTGTGCCGCTCGCCACCTTCGCGAACGGCTTTGACGCAGATATTGCCCGTGCGCTGCTCGAGGAAGAAGGCATCCCCGTGCTCGTGAAGGGGCCGAACGTCGGCATGTTTGGCCTTGGCTTTCAGGGCGCAACCGTGGGAGGGGTCGAGCTCCTCGTGCCGTCTCCCGAATTGGATCGCGCCAAGGCCCTGCTCGACGAGTAACGCACCGCGTCGCCGTTCCCGCCTTTCCAACCTGCAGCCGTCAATCTCCCAGTGATCCGATCCCGCTCGCTCCTCCATCTCGCCGCCGCCATCTCATTTGCCGCCCCCGTCCTCTCCGCCCAGGCGCCCGTGCTGCGCGTCGAGCGGGATGGACGGGCCCCGGTGATGCTGAGCGTCGAGGCGCTACGCCGCCTACCCGGCGACACCATCAGTCTCTCGTCGCACGACGCCCCGCCGGTGCGGTATCGCACCGTCAAGCTGCTCGACGTCATGGCCGCCGCCGGATCGCCCATTGACTCGCTGAGGATCGGCCGCGCCGGGTGGATCGTCGTGGCCCTGGCGACGGACGGCTACCACGCCCTCTTCTCGGCGGCCGAGATCGAACCCAAGCTCGGCCCGACGCGCGTCTTCATCGCCTACGAGCGCGATGGCGCTCCGCTGACCGAGAAGGAAGCGCCCTTCCAGCTGATTGTCCCCACCGATGCCCACGGCACGCGCAGCGCGCGGATGGTGACGACGGTGCGGATCTTCGACGCGCTGTCGCCGTCCCGGGCGCCCTGAACGGCCGCCGCGTGACCCCGCACGGCGCGACACCAATCCCGCTGGCCGGACGTATCGTTTCAGGCGTATGTTCCCCGGCCTGAGCTGCGCGTCACGACCCCCCGGAGACGGCGATGGTGCAGATCCACGAGAGCCCGACAGGCGGCATTCCGCGCAAGCCGCGGGACAATGAACTCGACGTCTTCGGCGCCACCCACGTCGGCAAGGTGCGCGCCGAGAATCAGGATCATTTCCTCATCGCCTCGCTCCACAAGCAGCTCGCCATCCACCAGACGAGCATTCCCAAGGACAGCCTGAGCGCCGACGGCACCGACCGCCTGGCCTTTCTCGCGATGGTCGCCGACGGCGTCGGCGGGAGCGCCGGCGGCGAAGAGGCCAGCCGGTTCGCCCTCGACGCCATCACGGCCTATATCACGCGCTCCGTCCACTGCTACTACACGGCCGACCCGAACAACGACGCGGAATTCACGCACGTGCTCCAGGAAGGCGCCCTGCGCGTGCACGCGAAGCTCACCCAGCGCTCCGGCGTCACGCCGGGCGCGGGGATGGCCACCACACTGACCGCCTTCCTCGGCGTCTGGCCGCGCGCATACATCCTGCAGGTGGGCGACAGCCGGTACTACACCCTGCGCCACGGCGTCCTCCACCAGATGTCGCGCGACCAAACGATCGCCGAGGACCTCGTTGCCGCCGGCGTGATTCGCCGCTCCGACCCCGGGCACGAGCGCTGGAAACACGTGCTGTCGAGCGCCATCGGCGGCGCGGAGGCCTCCCCGGTGGTGACCGCCATCGAGAATGACTGGCACCACGTGCACCTGCTCTGCAGCGACGGCCTCACGAAGCACGTGAGCGACGAGCAGATCGCCGAGCGCCTGCGGACGATGACGTCCTCGCAGCAGGCGTGCGAGGCGCTGCTGCAGGACGCCCTCGACGCCGGCGGCTCCGACAACATCACGGTGGTCGTGGGACGCACCGTGCCGCGCGCCGACGGCTAGCCAGTCGCGCACCCACGCCCCCAGCGGCTATCTTCCCCGCATGACCCCCGCGTCCATCGTCGTCCAGCCGTTCGAGATGCACCTCGGCCCGCTGACCCTCACCGGGTTCGGCATCGCCATGTTGCTCGCCTTCGTGGTCGCGCAGTACATCGGCCAGGTGGAGCTCGATCGCCGCGGACACGATCCCGAAATCATGGGCGACGTGCTGGTGGCGGCGGTCATTGGCGGCCTCGTCGGGGCGAAGGTCTACTACGCCATCCTGTTCCACGACCCGAGGGCGCTGCTGCACACCGCCGGCTTCGTCTTCTGGGGCGGGCTGGTCGGCGGCATTCTGGCCACCGCCTTCGTCATCCGCTGGCGCGGCCAGACGTTCACGCGCATCAGCGATGTCTCCGCCGCCGGGCTTGCCGCCGCGTACGCGATTGGCCGCACAGGGTGCTGGGCGGTCGGCGACGACTACGGCCGCCCGTGGAACTCGCATTGGGCGGTCGCCTTCCCCAACGGGTACCCGCCGTCCACGGTGCAGAACCTCGTGGAACAGTTCGGCGTGAAGGACCTCGCCGGCCGGCCGCCGCTCGAGGTGATTGCCGTGCACCCCACCCAGCTCTACGAGGTGGCGATGGGCGCGCTGATGTTCTGGCTCCTCTGGAAGCTGCGCGACCACAAGCACGCCGAGGGCTGGCTATTCGGCCTGTACTGCGTGATGGCCGGCCTCGAACGGTTTGTCGTCGAGTTCTTCCGGGCCAAGGACGACCGGTTCATCGGTCCCTTCACCCTCGCGCAGATGATCGCGCTGACCTTCGCCGTCGGCGGGCTGGTCTGGATGCAGATGCGCCGCAACACCGGCGACGGCCGGCCGGGGATCTACGCGAGGTCGCGCAGCAAGGGATAGCGCGCCGCTTCGGGACAGCTCCCGGGCCTACTCCGTCTCGAGCACCACCACCGCGCCGGCCGTTGTGTCCGTGTGCGAGAGCGTCAGCCAGTGACGCTTCACGCGCAGCACGTCGGCGCGCTGCTGCGCGCGGCCGTGGAGCACGAGTTCCGGCGCGTGCCCCGGCCGCGACACCACCTCGATGTCCTTCCAGCCGATGAGCCGGGCACTCTCGCTCCCGGCCAGCGCCTTGAACGCCGCCTCCTTGGCGGCGAGGCGCGCGGCCAGGTGCATGGCCGGGCGCGCCCGCGCCGTGGCGTAGGCGACCTCGCGATCGAGGAAGAGCCGCGCGAGCGCGCGGTCGCCCTTGCCGTGGAGCAGTCGCTCCACGCGCTCGATCTCCACCAGGTCGAACCCGACACCGACGATCACGGCGACTCCCGCGCGACGAAGAGCCTCAAGCGTGCACGCCGGCCCCCGCTTTCGGCAAGCACGAGGTACGCGCCGTTGGGCACGCGATCGCCGCCGAGTTCCCACGTCACGTCGTCGGCACCGCCGCTCACGTCGCGCGTCCAGACCAGTCGCCCGGTGAGGTCGTACACGGTTACGCGCCCGCCCTGCCCCGCAAAGGGCCAGACAAAGGTCACCGCGTTGCCGCGCACGGGATTCGCGGAGGGCACCAGGCGCACACTCGCCGTCCCGCCGCCCGCCGGCGACGACAGGGCCCCGTTCGCGAACACCGCCACTTCGTCAATCCAGATCGGCATGTTCGCGGTCACGAACGAGAGCATCACCCGCTTGCCGTGCAGTCCGCCCACCCGCACATCCTCCGGATACCACTGCACGGCGCCGCCGGCGAGCCGCGCAATCGTCTCCCACGTGCGACCGCTGTCCGCCGAGAGGCGGACCAGCGCATACGGACTCTCCTTGTACCCGTCGCCGCTGTAGCGTGTCCAGAACGTGAGGCTTACCGTATCCACCGTGGCCGGCACCGCGAACGCCGACGAACGCATCTCCGTGTTCCCCGTGCCGCGGTACGACGCCCGTCCGAGGAAACGCTGCGCCGTATCGGATGTGAATCCCGAGAAGCTCCATGTGGTGTCGCTCGCTTCGGCGCCCGCGGCCGCCAGCAGCGACCACGTCACGCGACCACTCCCCGCCGCCACGGTAATCGTCGCTGGGCGGGCCGCCGTGCCGCCGGTTGTCACGAGCCGCCGCGCGTACTTGCCGCCGGAGGCCGAGTCTATGGCCACACTCACCGACTGCCCGGCCACGGAGAGCGCGGCGCTCGCCATCGCAGCCGCCGGCCCGCGCACGCGCACCGGCGGCGTGCCGCTCTCCAGCACCCAGCGCTCGGCGCGCAGTCCGGTGGTCGGGCTGCGATAGGCCGCCGGATTCCCCGCCATCTCGATGGCGTCGAGGGCGAAGGGGAGATTGTCGGTGAACAACTGCTGCAGCTGCGTGTCGTCGTCCGGAAACTCAAAGCCGTAGTAGCCGGTTGCGCCGTAGCCGCTGGTCAACTCGGGATTGATGCTGATGGTCCCGAAGGTCGCGCTTGCCCAGTCGGTATACTCGCCGTTCGTCGGATACAGCATCCAGGCGGTGCCCGGTGAGTAGAACGTGCGCGCGGAGCCCGGCAGGTGGTCGAGCGCCGCCGGATGCACGTTGGTGCCGCCGAGCACCCGGTAGGCATCGAGATCGGCGGCGAGCAGTCCATATTGCGCCCCGGGGGGAAAGAGCAGCAGTCCCGCGTAGGTGTGGTACGTGACTGAGATGACAGGCGGGTGCAGAGCATGCCAGTTCTGCAACGCGCTCACTTCCGGCTCCGACGCGGCAAAGGGCCCGCGGTAGATCTCCGACGTCGCATCCGGCGACGACCCGGAGTTGTCGAGCCCCCAGTTGGTGCTGTGATTGCGATTGAGGTCCACCCCGATGGCGCCGCCCGGCATCGGCCGGCGGTTCTTTCGCCAGAGCCGGTCGGTGGTGAAGGTGTACTCGTAACCGTCGGGGTTCACGACCGGCACGATCCAGATGTCGCGCGCGCTCAGCAGCGAGTCGGTGCGCGCGTCGGTGGCCGTTGCCAACTGCCGGATGAGCCGCAGCGCCATGTCGGTGGCCGCCCACTCGCGGGCATGATGCGTGGCGACGAAGAGCACATTGGCCCGCGCCGGCGAGTCGCCGCGCGGGCCAACTTTCACCGCAAGGATTGGTCGTCCTTCGTACGACCGTCCCACCGTGTCCACGCTGATGCGCGCATTGGACGCCGCGAGCGAGTCCACCCACGCGCGAATGCCGCGCCGCGGATCGTCGTACGACCGATACACCACCGTCGCCGTGGCGACAGCCATCAGCTGCATCAGGCGACGCTGGTCCGTGCCGGGGGCGGTGAGGAGTTGCGTGCGCACGCCCGTCGCGTGGAGCCGCGCGAGTTCGCTGGGCGCCGCCACCACGAGGACCGCCTCGCCGTCCACGCCTACGACGTCGAACCCGCGCGACTGCAGCGCCGCTGGCGTTGCGCCGGTGACGCGGTACGTGAGATGCTGCTGCGCCCCGGCTAGTGCAGGAGCCAATGCCAGGCAAAGGGCGAACACCAGGGCGCGCGCGCCACCGCCGCCGGAACCACGCGGGCGCGCGCCGTCGCGCAGTGCGACAATCGCCATCCACCACGCGTCGGCCGCGAGAAAGAGCTGCCGCAGCACGGCCACCCACGCCTCCCACGTAGCGGGGCGCTCGTCCGCCCCGGCGCGCAACAGCGCCGTGCCGCGCGCATCCAGTGCATCGAGTGCCGCCCAGACGGGGGCGCCGGCGTCGCTGAGGCGCGCGGCAAGGGCGCGACGCTCAGGCGCCGAGCGCGGGTGCCGCGACGCCGCCATCTGGTCCACCGCCTCCGTGAGCGCACGGCGCAGGCGCTCCGCCTGGAATGC
Source organism: bacterium (assembly GCA_021802745.1). The sequence goes on along the minus strand of JAJZRK010000129.1, from coordinate 3,936 downwards.
GGCCGCCTGCCCCTCGGCCGTGCGCACCCGCGCAGCGCTGCGCCGGGCCGCGAGCAGCGGCGTGAAGAAGCGCGCGTGGTCGGCATCGCGCAGCCACCGCGCGGCGCCGAGCGCGCGCAGCGGCCGGGTGAGTTCAGGAAGCACGTACTCGGCGTCGTGGTCGGTCACGGCGTCAGGCGTCGAAGGTGCTGTAGCGATAGTCCCCAGCGAGCTCGCGCCGACAGATGGCCGCCCGCTCGCCGGTGCGCGCCTCGTAGCGGATGATGAAGTCCGGGAGCCGTTCGCTCGTGAAGTTCTCGCGCGCCATGCCGGCGGCGGCGATGGCCGCCTCGATCGCTTCGGGCGTCCCCTCCACCTCGAGCAGAACGTCCATGCGCGGGTAGCGCTCCACGCGACACACCGCCCCCAACACGTCATACTGCTCGATGTCGCGGTCAATCTCGCGAATCACCACGTAACCCATCCGCGCAAGAACGTCAGCCATGGCCGCGCCGTCGCCACACGGCGTGGAGATCTCCTCGCGCACCTTGTACCCGCTGTCGTAGCTGGTGGGCCCCTTCCAGTCGAGGACGGCGCGGTGCCCGGAGGCGTCGTCGTACACGCGCAGGCGCAGCACGTGGTCCCTGGCCAGCAGGTCGCGCGACGGCAGGTCGTAGCGGCTGTCGGACAGCGCGCCGCGGTAGACCTCGCGCGCCCCGGCCGCGAGCAGCCGCTCGCGCAGCGCCGCCGGATCGGCGACGACGCCCTTGAGTTCGACCTCACGCATCGCAAATCGCCCGGAGCGAGGCGTCGAGGTCGGTGAAGTCCTCGAAGACCGCATGCGGTTCGTGGGCGGCAAGATCGGCGGTCGTGAAGTGCCCGGTAGCCACCGCCACGGCGCGCGCCCCGATGCCGCGCCCGCACTCCACGTCAGCCGGCGTGTCGCCAATGATGACCAACTGCTCCCCCTGCACGCCGCACCCGAGCAGTTCCTCGGCCCTCCGCTTCGCAATGGCCGGCAGCGCCGGGCGGTGCTCGTGGTCCGAGCCGAAGGCCCCCACCCGGAATCGCTCGACGGCGAGCCCGGCGGCGCGCAGCTTCAGCGCGGCGCCGGCGGCGATGTTTCCCGTCAGCAGGCCGAGCACCACGTCCGCTCGCGCCTCGAGCGCGTCGAGCAGCTCGGCGATGCCGAGATGCACGCGGACGCCGTGATCGCCCGACGCCACCACATGCCCAAGCCGCGCGAGGTAGTCGTCGAGCAGCGCCTGCATGCGCGTGTCGATGTCGGCGTCGCTGAAGCCGGCCATGCGCATGGACTCGCGCGCGATCTGCTTGTCCGTCTTGCCGTCGTAGCGGTAGTGCGTGGGGCCGATGGTGCCGAAATGCACCATGAGCGCCCCTTCCATGGCGCGCCGCCCGACGCCGCCGCTCGCGAGCAGCGTGCCGTCGATGTCGAAGAGCACGAGGCGCGTCATGAGCGCGTGAGCAGGAGGCCGGTGAGCACCGCGGCGGCGCCGAGGCCCTGCGCGACCGTCGGTGTTTCGCCGAGCGCCATCCACGCGAACAGCACGGCGATGATGGGCTGGAGATTGCTGAACATGGACGTGCGCGTCGGCCCGAGCAGCCGGATGCCGCGATACCAGATCAGGTACGCAATGACCAGCGCGAAGATCGCGCCATAGAGGATGGAGCCCCAGGCCCCTGCCGGCAGCGCCATCCAGTCGGTGCGCGCAATGGACGGCAGCGACAGCACGCACAGCGGCAGCGCGCCGCCAATGAGCGTGAGCGCCGAGACCTGCACACCGTCCACGTGGTGCGTGAACGGCTTGAGGAGCACCGTGTAGACCGCCCAGCTGGCCGACGACGCAAGGATCAGCAGGTCGCCGGTGAGCGAGGCATCGCCCGGACGTTCCACCGCCGTGCCGCTCAACACCGCGCCAATGCCGGCAATGGACAGCGCGATCCCCACGTAGCCGCGCAGGTGCAGGCGCTCGACGCCGCGCAGCCGGCCGAGGATCGCAATGAGCACCGGCGTTCCCGCCATCACGAGCGACGCGTTCCCCGCGCGCGTGCGGGCCATCCCTTCGACGAACAACGCCTGGTAGACGCCGTGCCCGAGCACGCCGAGCGCGAGCAGGCTCCACAGTTGGCGGCGCGGCGGCAGCTGCAGTCCCTGGGCGCGCGCTATGGCCAGCAGCACGACGCCGGCGAGGACCACGCGCACCGCGTTGAACGCGAGCGGCTCCATGAACCGCAGCCCGTACTTGACCACCGAGAAGTTCACGCCCCAGATGGCCGCCATCAGGAGCAGCAGCAGGTCGGTGACCCAGAGCCGGTGGTGGGGCTGGGCTGCGGGTGCGTCGGTTGCGCTCATCCGGTGAAAACTAATCCCGATGGGGCGCCGAGGGCGGCACGTCGCCGGCCACGCCGCCGCTCCAGCGGAAGAACATCACCGTGATGATGCCGAAGATGAGCGCCGCGCCCGCCAGTTCCATCACCCCGCCGGCGAGGTGCTGGTCCTCGAGCGGCGACCAGACCGGCCACGGCGGCGCCAGCTCGTAGATGCCGTACATCGGGAACTCGCGCACGAGCATCACCATCGCGATGCCGGTGTGCACGAGCGTCGCCAGGAACAGGTAGAGCATGCGCACCGGCACGCTGAACCAGTGGCGCACCGGCGCCGCCACGACAATGGGCCACCAGAGCACGAGGCCGCCCACGAGCCAGAGTGTGTCTATGACGAAGGAGCCGAACTGCGACGGCATCAGCCCGTCCACGACCGCCGGCACATGCGTCCCGATGGCCACCAGGTTGAAGAGCACGCCGGCGATGATCGGCTGCGTGCCGAAGTTCATTGCGGTGCGAGCCGTCCCCGTTGCCGGAATCGCCGCGGCCAGCGGCCGGCGCGTGGCAACCAACAGCAGCGGCGGCGCCACCAGCGCCAGCGTCACGAACTGCACGGCGTGAGCGCTCGCCAGGTAGCCGGCCGCCAGCGGGCCGAGCGGCCAGTCGAGCACTTGCCACACGAGCCCGACCGCCGTCCACCCGCCCCAGTAGGCGGCGCGCGATTCGCCCATCGCGCGCCCCCGGCGCGACAGCGTGTGGAACGCCACCGCGAGCGCGGCCACCATCAGCCAGACGCCGGGATAGTACTGCGGCGCCCACGTCCACGGCTTGCCCGATGCCGAACACCACCATTGCATCCTCAGTCTCCTCCCCGCGGCCGCACCTTCAGCAGGCGCGGGATGTCCTCCGCCCAGTCGAGCTGGCGGGTGCCGAACGGATACAGCACGTGCGCCGAGTCATCGGCGGTGAAGACGAGCACGGTGGCGGGATGCCCCACCTCGTACTGCCCGTTCGGACCCGGCGCCCCGCGCATCGCGGGTGGCAGTCCCATCGCGCTCATGATGCGCGCGACATCCATCTCCTCGCCGCGCAGCCCCACAAAGGACGCGTCGAACTGGTCAAGCCAGCGGCGCAGCACGGGCAGCGAATCACGCGCCGGATCGGCGGTGACGAAGACGAACCGCGCCTTCTGCTGGTCCTCGAACGGGAGCGTGTGCAGCACCGCCGCCACGTTGGCCACGTGCACCGGGCAGACGTCCGGGCAGTTCGTGTAGCCGAAGAACAGGAAGGTGAGCCGGCCGCGCGTCTCCTTCGCAAAGTCGTACGGCGCCCCCTTCGTGTCGGTGAGCGTGAACGACGGACGCGGCAGGGCGGGTTCGATCGCCACGCCATGCCGCGGCGTGGGATCCGAACAGGCCGCCGCCAGCACGGCGACGGCAAGAAGGCGGGAACGCAGGAGGGGCATCGGGGGAAAACTAATCGGCGCCGCGCCCGGCGGCGGCGCGACGCGCTGGCTCGCCCGCTCCCGGTGCGTGACGTAACTTCCACCCATGTATTGCTCCTTCGCCCTCTTCGCCGACGCCGCCAACCTCTCGCAGGAAGGGAAGCTGA
>JAJZRK010000128.1 GCA_021802745.1 bacterium | reverse complement strand
CGGCAGGCGGCGGTTCCCGTTGAAATCTACCATCTGAAAGCGGCGGGCGTCCGCAACTGGCCCAAGCTGGCCGTGGCGATCGCGAAGATTGACAGCGCACGCGCCGCCGGCCAGGACGTGCAGGCCGACATGTACCTGTATCCGGCCGGCGGCAACTCGTTCGCGAGCTGCATCCCGCCCAAGTACGCGGCCGACGGCAAGCTGATGGACAACCTCAGGAACCCGGCGCTGCGCGCGACGATGATCGCGGAGATCCACGCGCGCGACGCGGGCTACGAGAATCTCTGCGAGGCGGCCACACCGCCCAACGTGATGGTGGTGGGCTTCAAGAAGCCGGAGTACCAGCAGTTCGAGGGGAAGCGGCTGAGCGAGATCGCCGCGGCGATGAACAAGGACTGGGCCGAGGTGATCATTGACCTCAACATCGCAGAGAACCTTGGACTCAGCGAAATCCTGTTCCTGATGAGCGAGGAGAACATCCAGAAGCAGATTCGCCTGCCGTGGATGAAGTTCGGCACCGATGCCAGCGCGCAGGATCCCGCGCGCGCCCGCGGCATGGTGCATCCGCGCGCCTACGGCAACGTCCCGCGCCTGCTCGGCAAGTACGTGCGCGCCGAGCAGGTGACGCCGCTCGAGGACGCCGTGCGCAAGGCGTCATCCGCGGTTGCCACGCGCCTGCAGATTCACGACCGCGGCGTCATCAAGCCCGGCCTCAAGGCCGACCTCGTGGTGTTCGACCCGAACACGATCATTGACAACGCGACCTTCGAGAAACCGCACCAGCTCTCGACGGGGATGAAGGATGTCTTTGTCAACGGCGTGGCGGTGGTGCGGGACGGCAGGCATACGGGGGCGAAGCCGGGGCAAGTTGTGCGCGGGCCGGGTTACCGACGGTAGGGGAGGAGTGCAGGGGTTTGGAAGGAGAGAGGAGTGGAGAGAGGAGAGAGGGGCGGTGAGGCAGGCCTGATTGCTCCTACCTCCGCGCTCCACTCCTCTCTCCTCCTAAGCCGCTGCACTCCTCCTCGCACCCCAACCGATATGGAGCCCCCCTCAATGCCTATCACGCACATCTCCGACACCGCCCGCTGGGTTGCCGTCTACCGCGCCATGGAGACGGAGCGCCCTGACGCGCTGTTCCATGATCCGTTCGCTCGACGACTCGCCGGCGCGCGCGGCGAGGAGATCGTGCGCACCATGAAGAACGGCGTGCACGCGGCCTGGTCCATGATCGTGCGCACCGCCGTGATGGACGAGATCTTGATGCGGCACGTGCGGGACGACGGCGTGGACTGCGTGCTCAACCTCGCGGCGGGGCTCGACGCGCGGCCGTTCCGCCTGTCGCTCCCGCCGGCGCTGCACTGGGTGGACGTGGATTTCGAGGACGTGCTCGACTACAAGTGGACGGTGCTCAAGGACGGGCAGGCGAGCTGCCAGTACGAACGGGCCGCGGCCGACTTGTCGAACGCGGCGGTGCGCCGCGAGCTGTTCTCGCGGGTGGCGCAGCAGCATCGGCGCGTCTTCGTCATCGCCGAAGGCCTGCTCATCTACCTCGCCACGGACGATGTCGCGTCGCTCTCCGCCGACCTTGGCGCGCACGCGAGTTTCCGCTGGTGGATGATTGACCTCGCCAGCCCGCGCCTGCTCAAGTGGATGCTGCGCTCGTGGGGAAAGGCCGCCGCGCAGGGGAAGGCGCCGTTCCAGTTCGCCCCGGCGGAGGGGACCGCTTTCTTCGCACGCGCGGGCTGGCTGGAGCGGGAGTTCCGGTCGAGCTGGCACGAGAGCTTCCGACTCAATCGCACGATGCGCGGGGCGTGGCTGTGGAACCTCATCGGGAAACTCTCGACCAGACGGCAGCGCGAGGAATCGGCGCGCATGGCGGGAGTGGTGGTGATGGAGCGGGGGTGAGGAGGGGTGCAGGGGTTAAGGGAGGGGGAGGAGTGTAGGGATGAGAGTGGGAGATGAGGCCTCCCATCTCCTCCCACCTTTCTCCACTCTTCCCCCTCCGAAGCCCCCGCACTCCTCCTCTCGCCCCAGAATTGGCACTTTTGTTCCTCCCGTCCGTAATAGTGGACAGTACCTTTCATTCACTATGGATACGGACCGCGACTCCACCGACCTCACGACCGCACCATCCCTGCTCCTCGACAAGGAAGGGCGGTTGCTCGAGTGGTTCCGGCAGCATGGTTCCGTGCTGATCGGCTACTCGGGCGGCATTGATTCCGCCTACCTCGCGTGCGTGGCACTCGAGGCGGTGGGGGCGTCGCACGTGCTGGCGGTGATCGGGCGCAGCGCCTCGTATCCGCTGGAGCAGTGGACGCGGGCGCGGCAGGTGGCGGACGAGTTTGGCGTGCCGGTGCTCGAGCTTGACACCGACGAGATGAGCGATCCGCGCTACGCCGCCAATCCGGTGAATCGCTGCTACTACTGCAAGACCGAACTGTGGGGCAAGCTGGTGCCCATCGCCCGCGAGCGCGGCATCGCCGTGATCGTGGACGGCAGCAACGACGATGACACGGCCGACTTTCGCCCCGGGGCGCAGGCCGGCCGCGAGGCAGGCGTGAAGTCGCCGCTGCAGGAACTGAAGTTCTCCAAGCAGGACATCCGCGCGCTCTCGCGCCGTCGCGGCATTCCCACCTGGGACCAGCCGGCCTCGCCGTGCCTCTCGTCGCGGTTGCCGCACGGCACCGAGGTGACGCCGCTGCGCCTTCGAAAGGTGGAGAACGCCGAGCGGGCGCTGCGTGCCCTTGGGGTCACGGGCAACCTGCGCGTGCGGTTCCACGGCGAGACGGCGCGCCTGGAGCTGGACTACGACCAGATGGAGCGCTGGGGCGCGCCGGCCCAGCGGCCCGCAGTTCGCGGGGCGGTGCAAGCCGCCGGCTTCGCGCGCGTCGAACTGGACTTGCGCGGCTTCCGCAGCGGATCGCTGAACGAACTGACGCGCGAAGAACGGGCCGACGCGCGCGTGCTCGATCTCATGGAGAGTGACTGATGTTCGGATGCCTCGGGCGGCTGGGTTGCCTGCTGTTGCTCGCCGTGCTCGCGGTGGGCGGCTGGTACACGAAGCCATGGTGGTATCCGCGGGTGCGCGCCATGGTGGTGGCGACACCGCCGGCGGACACGATTGCATGGACCCCCATCACGCCCGACGCAGCAACGGCGGGGACGCGAGCCGCCGAGCGACTGGCGGCGAAGAATGGCCCCGTCTACGCCAGCCTGACGCCGGCGGAGTTCGTGGCGTGGCAGCTGACGCCCGCGATGAAGATCCTCGGCACCGCCGCGGCCCAGCCGGAGGCGTCGGTGCAGGGTGAGGTGCTGCTCGTGCGCGCCAACGTCGCCGTCAACGAGCTCGGCGATCCCAAGTCGCTCGGCCCGCTTGGCAGCATGTTGGACGGGCGTCAGTCGGTGCTCATTGGCGGGCGGCTCTCCATGCTGCAGCCGGGCCTGCTTGGACTGCAGGTGACGCAGATGACCGTGAACGAACTGCGCCTGCCATCGGCGCTGATCGAGCGGATCGTGCGGCGCATAGGCGTGAAGCAGCGCACCGACAGCCTGGCGCCCGGCATCATCGCGATTCCGGTGCCGCCGGCAGTGGCGGACGTGCGCATTACCAAGGGGAAGGTCGTGCTCTACAAGGCGGTGCCATGACGCCGAATGCAGGGTGCAGGGTGCGGGGGAATCGCGCATGAGCCGGCGAATTCTCGTTGTGGATGACGAGCAGGGCATCCGCGACGCGCTGTCGCAACTGCTCGAGTACGAGGGGTACGAGGTGCGCACGGAGGCGACGGGGGCGGCCGGCCTGGCGGCGTACGAGCAGTTCCGCCCGCAGCTCGTCTTCCTCGACGTGAAGATGGCCGGCATGGACGGGCTCGAGACGCTGCGCAAGATCCGCGCGATTGACCCCGCCGCGATCGTCGTGATGATCAGCGGCCACGCCACCATCCAGAACGCGGTCGAGGCGACGCAGGGCGGCGCCTACGACATCATGGAGAAGCCGCTCGACACCGACCGCATTCTCGTCACCCTGCGCAACGCCATCGGCCACCTGGCGCTGCGCGAGGAGAACGCGCGGCTGCGCGAGGTGGTGGAGCAGAAGTACGAGATTGTCGGGCGGTCGTACGCCGTGCGCGCGCTGATCGAAACGATTGATCGCGTGGCCGGCACCGAGGCGCGCGTGCTCATCACCGGCGAGAACGGCACGGGCAAGGAACTGGTGGCGCGCGCGCTCCACCGCCAGTCGCGGCGCTCGGCGGCGCCGTTTGTCGAGGTCAACTGCGCGGCGATTCCGAGCGAGCTGATCGAGAGCGAACTGTTCGGCCACATGAAGGGGTCGTTCACCGGGGCGGTGCAGGACCGCGCCGGCAAGTTCGAGCAGGCCGACGGCGGCACGCTGTTCCTGGACGAAGTGGGCGACATGTCGCTCGCCGCCCAGGCCAAGGTGCTGCGGGTGCTGCAGGACGGCGACGTGACGCGCATCGGCGGGGCGAAACCGCGCACCGTGGATGTGCGGGTGCTCGCCGCCACCAACAAGAAGCTCGAGGATGAGATCGCCGCCGGGCGGTTTCGCGAGGACCTCTACTACCGGCTCAACGTCGTGCCCGTGGTGGTGCCGCCCCTGCGCGAGCGGCGCGACGACATCCCGGTGCTTATCCAGCACTTTCTCGACCAATTCTCCCCGCAAGGGAGCTCGGCGCGCGGCATGGAGCTCGCGGCGGCCGACCGGCTTTCCACGCTTGACTGGCCGGGGAACGTGCGCGAACTGCGCAACACGGTAGAGCGGCTGCTGATCCTGTCGCGCGGGTCGCAGGTGACGGTAGCGGACGTCGAGCGGCTCGTCGGCGCGCGCGCCGTCGAGGGCGCGACGCTGGGCGGGCTCGACGCCTGCCGCACGTTCGAGGAGTTCAAGCTGGCGGCCGAGCGCGCCTTCCTGCTCGTCAAGCTGCGCGAACACGACTGGAACGTCGCCGAGACGGCGCGCGCGCTCGACATGCCGCGGTCGAACCTCTACAAGAAGATCGAGCGCCACGCCCTGGCGCGGGAGCAGTCATGAGCGATCGCAACTGGGACGCCGAGCTGAAGAAGATTGACCGCCAGCTCGAGAGCGTCAGCGACGAGGCGCTCTTTCCGGCGAAATCGGCCAAGGGGCCGCAAGCGCAGGCGCAGGCCGTGGCCACGCAGAAGAGCACCAGCACGTGGGGCGTCTTTCTTCGCCTGTCGCTCACCGTCGCGCTCGGCGTCGGCATGGTCTTCTGGCCGTACAGCGCGCGCTGCGGGATTGGGCTCGCCGGCTATCTCGGTGCGGTCACCGCGCTCGTGGTGAGCGGCGTCTGGTCGTCGGTGTGGACCTTCCGTCACCGCGCGGGCAAGGCGCACATGCTTGCGCTGCTGCTCGTGCTGTGGGGGCTGGTGCTCGCGTCCATCGAAGTGCTGCCGCGGACGGGGTACGCGAAGCCGACGGCGGCGCATCCGGTGGGGTGGAGTTGTGGGAAGTAGACGGTAGACGGTAGACGGTGGACGGTAGACGGTAGACGGTAGACGGTGGACGGTGGACGGTTGACGGTAGACGGTTGACGGTTGACGGGGGATGGGGGAGGAGAGCTGGGAGCAATAACGAGCGGGCGCTGACCTTGGTCAGCGCCCGCTGCGTCGTCGAACCGGCCAACTCGTCCTCGAACCAGCCGATTCGTCTTCGAACCGGCCGCTTCGTCTTCGAAGCATCCTAGCGCGCCACAATCCCCGTGATAAAGACCTTGAATGTCGGCATCGGTCCCGTGGGAGCGGCCACGGTGTCGCGCGGCGGGTATCCCTGGACTTCGAACCAGAAGTACATCTGCACGAGCTGCTTGACGGACCGCCCGCCGACGCGCGCCGCGAGGAAGCGCTGCTCTGGCAGCGAGGCCTGCACGGCCCTGGTAAACAACTCATGACTGGAGCGCACCACCTTCATGGTCTCGGGGATCGCCCGGCCCGTCGTGTCCACGACAAACTGCACGATCGTGACGCCGCTCACCCCAGCTGACTTGAGGATCTCTGGGTATCGGGGTTGTAGTGAACCGGGGGCCGGCACGCCCCGACCCTCGAGGGTCGTCTTGTTGGAGTCTCGCTGGACCTTCGAGAGTGGTCCCTGGATGGTCAACACGTGCGTCTTCCCGTCCGCCAAGGTGGTATCTCGTACGAGCTTGTAGCCTGGCGGCAGTCCCTTCTTCGTCGTGTCCCGCACGACTTTTCCGGTTGTGTCCTGCTCGACCTTCTTGAATGACAGCTTCGTCTTCTTCGCAGTGTCCTGAGCGGTCAGGCGGCGCGGATCGGCTTCCGTGCGAGGCGGCATAGTCGTGACCACGGGCAGCGCGCGTGGGAAGTCGGAGGCGCTGTTCGACGCGACCACCGTCGCCGCCGCGCCCGGGTCGGCGAGCGAGGCAACGCGATCGCGAACACTGGCGAGTTCTCGAGCGAGCGCGGGCGAGGCCGCGAGGGCGCCGAGGGCGAGCGCGGCGAGCGACAACAGCGCCGCGCGGAGGATGCGGCGAGCGGGTGGAGTCGAGTGCATGGCAGCAATCCTGATGGGAAGAGTGGACGGCGAGCCGGCGATCATCGAGGCGAAGACGGCGTGCCCCTGTCGCTGGGCGATGAGCATCAAGAGTTGGGCGTATCGGCGGGAATCGGCGCCGCTGCGGAGCACGCGCTGATCGCAGTCGAGCTCCGTGGCGGTGCGCAGGCGGCGGACAAGCCACCAGAGCCCGACGTTCCACGGCAACAGGGCCGCCACGAACCAGCCGATCGTCAGCACGGCGGGATCCGCGCAGCGCACGTGCTCCACCTCATGGCGCACCACCAGCGCGCGCATGGGCGTGTCGAGTTCGAGCGACCATCGCGGCAGCACGATGCGCGGCCGGACGATGCCGAACGCGGCCGGGCCGACGCCGGGCGTGATGAGAACCTCGCGGCCGTCCACCGTGTGCGGCTCCGCACGTCGCGCCAGCCGGCGCAGCGTCAGGACGGCAAGGAGGGTGCGCGTGAGCAGGAGTGCGGAGACGGCGGCCCAGAGCACGACGAGCGGCCGGTCAAGCGCTGCCAGACGCTCCCGCACGCCAGGAGCGCCAAGGGTGAGATCGTACGTGCCGGCGGCGATCGGGCCGACGCTCGATGTCGTCACGCGCTCCAGCACCGACGCGACGTCGGGGCGCGGCAGCGCCGGCGCGAGCAGCGGCCAGGCGCAGGTGCCCGCGAGCGCGAGCACCCAGACGTGGCGCCCCTGTCGGTTCAGCAGGCGCAGTGCGCGTTCGGCGGCGAGGGCGCCGCCGCCGGCCAACAGGCCGAGCGCCGTCGCGGCGAGCATCCAGGTGGCAATCATGGCGACCTCCGCTTGGCGGCGCCGTGCGCGGAGATGCGCTCCGCCATCGCACGCAGGTCGGCGGCGTCCAGGCCGTGGTCGTCCACCAGCCGGGCGAGCAACGCTTCGGGCGAGCCGCCGAAGAAGCCGGCCAGCATGCGGTGCAGAGCGGTGCGCTGCGCCGTGCGCTGCGCGATCCGCGGAAAGTACCGGTGTGCGCGCCCCTCGGGTTCACGACGAAGGAGACCCTTGCTCTCCAGGTTGCGGAGGATGGTGAGCACGGTGGTGTAGGCGAGGTCCGCGTCCAGCAGGTCGCGAATTTCACCAACGGTGCCGCTGCCGTGCTCCCAGAGGAGGGCCATCACGTCGAGTTCACGGCTGCCGAGCGAGAGTTCATCCATGGCGCGCTCCTGGTCCGGAGTACTATGTGAATAGTAGAATACTGCAACCTCCGGTCCGTTTTGTCAACTATGCACATAGTACTATATGAGCGACGGCGACGACGGGGGAGAAGGTGAGTGATCGTGGACGACATGGCCGGCCGTCGTTCACCGCTCGACCGCGTGGCTACGCGCGACACTGTCATCGGTCCGCCGACATCCGCCAGCGGTATTCCACGATGCCCGGCGCCCCGCGCTTGAGAGTAGATTTCGATTCGGTGCGGGAGAACGCCATCACCATCCACCGTCCACCGTCCACCGTCTACCGTCCACCGTCTACCGTCTACCGTCTGCCCTTCATATGACAACGTTCAAGAGCTTCATCGCCGGCGAGTGGGTTGACTCGTCCACGGGCGAACACGCCGAGAATCGCAACCCGGCCGACACGCGCGACGTGATTGGCCAGTTCCCCAAGGGCGACGCCGCCGACGTCAATCGCGCCGTCGCGAGCGCCAAGCGAGGCTTCGAGCTCTGGAAGAACACCCCGGCGCCGGCCCGCGGCGACGTGCTGCGGCGCGTGGGCGACATCCTCGTGCGCCGCAAGGATGAACTCGCCGACTTGATGACCCGCGAGATGGGCAAGCCGATCGCCGAGACCAAGGGCGACGTGCAGGAAGGCATTGACACCGCCTACTACGCGGCCACCGAGGGGCGCCGGCTGTTCGGCCACACGGTGCCGAGCGAACTGCGCAACAAGTGGGCGATGTCGTTCCGCCGCCCCATTGGCGTGGCCGGCATCATCACGCCGTTCAACTTCCCGCTCGCCATCCCGACCTGGAAGATCTTCCCGGCGCTCCTCTGCGGCAACGCGGTGGTCTTCAAGCCGGCCACGGATGTGCCGCACACGGGGCACGTGCTCGTCGAGATCCTGCTTGAGGCGGGACTCCCGCCCGAGGTGGTGCAGCTGGTGCACGGCCCGGGGCGGGTGGGCAACGCGATCGTAAATCACCCGGACGTTGCGCTCGTGTCGTTCACGGGCTCCACGGAGACCGGAAGCAAGATCGGTGAAGTCTGCGGCCGGACGCACAAGCGGCTGTCGCTCGAAATGGGCGGCAAGAACGCCATGATCGTGCTGAATGACGCCGACCTCGACCTCGCGCTCGACGGCGTGCTGTGGGGCGCCTTTGGCACGACGGGCCAGCGCTGCACGGCGACGAGCCGCCTGATCGTGCAGGAGGGCGTGCACGACAAGTTTGTGCAGATGCTCGTGGACCGCGCCGCCAGGCTCACGCTCGGCGACGGCCGCAAGAAGGGGACCGACATGGGGCCGCTCGTCAATGAGGCGGCGCGCGCGAACGTCGAGAACTACGTGCAGATCGGGAAGGGCGAGGGCGCCACGCTCGCGCTCGGCGGCCAGACGGCGACCGGCGGCGACCTCGACCACGGCTTCTTCTATCAGCCGACGATCTTCACCAACGTGAAGGCAGGCTCGCGCCTCGAGCAGGAGGAGATCTTCGGCCCGGTGCTGAGCGTCATCAAGGTGAAGGACGCCGCCGAGGCGTTCACGGTGAACAACGACGTGGCGTATGGCCTGTCATCGTCGGTCTACACGCGCGACGTGAATGTCTCGTTCCAGGCGCTGCAGCAACTCGACAACGGCATCACGTACATCAACGCGCCGACCATCGGCGCGGAGGCGCACCTGCCGTTCGGCGGCGTGAAGGCGACCGGGAACGGCCACCGGGAAGGGGGATGGGAAGTGTACGAGTTCTTCTCGGAGACGAAGGTGGGATACATCGATTACTCGGGGGCGCTGCAGAGGGCGCAAATAGACAACTACTAGGAGGAGGAGGGGTGCAGGGGCTTGGAAGGGGGGAGGAGTGGAGAGAGGAGTGAGGGGGGAGGGGGCGGGCCGGGTAG
>JAJZRK010000127.1 GCA_021802745.1 bacterium | reverse complement strand
GGAAGTGGGTGCTCAACCCCACCTTCCAGGCGCTCGAGTTCTCCGACATGGACCTCGTCGTCGCCGGCTCGCAGGACTCGATCATGATGGTCGAGGGCGGCGCGCTCGAGATCAGCGAGGACGACGTCATCAAGGGCCTCGGCATCGCGCAGGGCGGCATCCGCGAGCTGATCTCCATGCAGGAGGAGATGCTCGCCAAGATTGACGTCAAGAAGATGGCGTGGGAGAGGGCCGAGACGCCGGCCGACGTGCTCGCGACGGTGACGAAGGCCGCCAAGGGACGCATCGAAGCGGCGATCAACCAGAAGGAGAAGCACACGCGCATCGAGGCTGTCGAGGCCGTGAAGGACGCGGTGAAGACCGAGATGGCCACGACGCTCGCGCCGGAACAGCTGCCGTTCGTCGGCAGCGTGCTCGGCGACCTCGAGTACAATGCGCTGCGCGACCAGGTGCTCAGCACCGGCCTGCGCGTGGACGGCCGCAAGCCGACCGAGGTGCGCCCGATCAGCATTGACACCAGCGTACTGCCCCGCGCCCACGGCTCGGCGTTGTTCACGCGCGGCCAGACGCAGGCGCTCGTTGCCGCGACGCTGGGCACCGCCAACGACGTGCAGCGCCTGGACTCGATTGACGACGCCAAGGAGACCACCAAGGCGTTCATGCTGCACTACAACTTCCCGCCGTTCTCCACGGGCGAGGTGCGCCCGATGCGCGGCACGAGCCGCCGCGAGATCGGCCACGGCAACCTGGCCGAGCGCGCGGTGCAGGGCGTGCTGCCGCCGTTCGAGGAGTTCCCGTACACCATCCGCATCGTCTCCGACGTGCTCGAGTCGAACGGGTCGTCGTCCATGGCGACGGTCTGCGGCGGCTCGCTCGCCTGCTTTGACGCCGGCATTCCGCTGAAGGGCGCGGTGGCCGGCGTGGCGATGGGGCTGATCACGGAAGGGAAGAAGTACGCCGTGCTCACCGACATCCTGGGCACTGAGGATCACCTCGGCGACATGGACTTCAAGGTGGCGGGGACGAAGGACGGCATCACGTCCATCCAGATGGACATCAAGATCCAGGGCCTCGACCTGAAGATCATGGCCGAGGCGCTGACGCAGGCCAAGCAGGGCCGCCTGCACATCCTGGGCGAGATGGAGAAGGCGCTGCCGACGGTGCGTCCGGAACTGTCGCCGTGGGCGCCGCGCATCGTGACGATGAACATCAACCCCGAGAAGATCGGCGACCTCATTGGCCCGAAGGGCAAGACGATCCGCGGCATCCAGGACGAGACGGGCGCCGAAGTGACGGTGGACGATTCGGGCCTCGTGACGATCGCCGCCGTCGGCGGCGAGGCGATGGAGCGTGCGCGCCAGATGGTGGCGGCGATCACCGCCGAGCCGGAAGTCGGCCTGACGTACCAGGGCACCGTGAAGAGCGTCACGGCGTTCGGCGCGTTCATCGAGATCATGCCCGGGACGGAAGCGCTGCTCCACGTCTCCGAGATGCGCCACACGCGCGTGGAGAAGCCGGAGGACGTGGTGAAGAAGGGCGAAGTGGTGACGGTGAAGCTGGTGGAGCGCGACGAGCGCGGCCGCCTGCGCCTGTCGATGAAGGCGCTGCTGCCGAAGCCGGGCGCCGGCGAAGCCGGTGCCGCTCCGGCGCCGACGGTTGCGCCGGAAGGCGACGCCTACGCCACGACGGAAGGCGCGCCGGCGCCCGTGGCCGAGGGCGCCGATGCGCCGCACCACGAGCGGAAGCCCCGCGAGGGCGGTGATCGCGGCGGCCGCGGCGGGCGTGGCGGACGCGGACCTCGCAAGTAGCCGTGACTCTCACCCCCGCCCCTGAGACGGGGGTGCAGCGCACGGTGCTGCCCAATGGACTGACCGTACTCTCGGAGTTCTATCCGGGCGTACGGTCGGTGGCGTTAGGGGCCTGGGTGCGCGCGGCGTCGGTGCACGAGGCGCGCGAGGTGATGGGCGTCTCGCACATGCTCGAGCATCTCGTGTTCAAGGGGACGGAGCGCCGCGACGCGCACCAACTGGCGCTCTCGCTGGAGTCGCTGGGCGGATCGCTCGATGCGTATACGTCGCGCGAACACACGTCGTACCAGGCGCGCGTGCTCGACGAGAACCTCCCCGAAGCGGCCGACGTGATGCTCGACCTGATGTTCGGTCCGCTGCTGCGTGCCGAGGACCTGAAGCTCGAGCGAAAAGTCGTCCTCGAGGAAATCTCGATGGTCGAGGACACGCCAGACGACGTGGTCTTCGAGCTGCACAACGAGGCGCTGTGGGGCGCGCACCCGATGGGCTTCTCCATCCTCGGCACGCGCGAGACCGTGGCGAACATGCGGATCGAGGACGTGCGGGCGCTTCACGCGCGGGCGTACCATCCGCCGCACGTCGTCGTGTCGGCGGCGGGCAACGTCACGCACGAGCACCTGCTCGCGGTGCTGGCCGAGGCCGGATGGGCCGATCTGCCGCGTGGCGACGAGACGCCGATGGCCGAAGTGACGGCGGTGCCGGCTGCCCCGCAGCTGCGGCATGTGAGCCGCGATGGGGCCCAGAGCCACGTCGTGCTCGGCTCCGCCACCGTGCCGCATCGCGACCAGCGCCGCTATGCGCTGATGCTCGTTGACACGCTGCTCGGCGGCGGGATGAGTTCACGCCTGTTCCAGAAGGTGCGCGAAGAACTCGGCCTCGCGTACAGCGTCTACACCTTCCAGAGTTTCCATTCGTTCACCGGGACGCATGGCGTGTACGTCGGCACCGCTCCCGAAACGCGGGCGCAGGCGCTGGCCGCCGTGCAGGACGAATTGCGGCGGGTGGCGGAGCACGGGATTCCCGAACAGGAACTGGCACAGGGCCGACGGCAGCTCAAGGGCCAGATCACGCTCGGGCTCGAGAGTCCGTCGGCGCGAATGTACCGGCTGGCGTCGGTGGAACTGTACCGCGAACCGTTCCGTGCGTTGGACGAGGTGCTGCGGAGCGTGGATGCCATTGACGCGGAGGCGGCAAGCGCCGTGTGCCGCGAGTTCTTCGTGCCCGAGCAGCAGACCGTGGTGAGCCTCGGCCCCGAGAGCTAGGCGACGGTCGGTTCGGGGCGGACGTGCTGCATGAGGCCGACCGCCGCCGCCAGATGGTCCTCGACGTCAAAGCGATGCGCGTCAATCATGGACTGCACCGCGCAGCCCTTGATGATGCTCACGCTCAGCCCGGCGAGCCCTTCGGGCGTGACGCCGGCGAATCGGTCGGGCTCGGCCCGCAGCACCTCTTCGGCGAGCGGGCGGAACGACTCGCGATACCGCGCGAACTCGGATTGCAGCTTCTCGCGAATGGCGGCGTCGCGCACCCCGGCCATCCAGAAGTCGAACGTGAGGCGAATGCGCATCGGCTCGCTGGTCAAGCGGCTCATCTCGCCGCGCAGGACGGCAATGAGGCGGTCCATGGGGGAGGGAAGCGCCGCCACCGCGGGATCCACGAGGAGCACGGCGGTGGTGGCGAGCAAGTGGTCGAGCAGGGCGAGAAGCAGCTGGCGCCGCGTTTCGAAGTGAAAGATAACGAGGCCGGGACTGACGTTCGCGGCCGCCGAGACGCGCAGGATCGTGGTTTCCCAGAGCCCGTGCTCGGCTGCCACCTCGTACGTGGCCGCGAGGATCTGCTCGCGGCGCTCCGATTCCGGCACTCTCTTGCCCGGCATCCACCCTCCGTTCACGCACGTCCGGCCACTGGTGCGACGCTCGCAACGCGACGAGTGTCGGCCCCTGCCGCCGACTGGTCGCCGTCGCGTTGACTGTGCTCTAGACGTAGTATAACATTGTATTGAACGGAAGTTCAATACGAGAATTCGCTAGACGCTGGCGGAACGGAATGCCAGCTCGCTTGTCGTCGGGGAGGCCGCGTCGCCGGATGCCCAAGCCAGCAGATGATGATCGGCCGTCTCCCACTGTCGGCGCGGACCCTGTCTGCGCCGGCGAGGGCTGGCCGCGTCACGCTGCCGTGAGCGTGTGCCGGTGAGCATTGGACTGCTCGTCTCGCTCGCGGCGGCCAGCCTGGCCCTGGGCGCCGTGATTGGGCGCCGCTCACCGCGCGCCTGGCTGGCGGCCACGCTCGTCGGCGTCGTGGCCGGCCTTGGTGCGGCAGTCGTCGTGCTTTTCGGTGGCGGCGCTTGGGAATGGACGAATGCGCTGCGGGTCGGAGGAGAAGCGCTGCACCTGCGGCTCGATGCCATCAGCGCCATGTTCCTCGCGCTGCTCTGCGTGATTGCCGGGGCGGGCGCGCTGTACGCGAGCGAATACTGGACGGATGCGGCGCATCCGCGCTCGGCAGGCGCGGGCCGCGCCTGGTGGAACGTGCTGGTGCTCAGCCAGGGCATCGTGCTGCTTGCCGCGAACGGCATCCACTTCCTGGTGGGGTGGGAGACGTTCACGATCAGCGCCTACTTCCTGATCACGCTCGACCGCGACAATCCCGACGTGCGGCGCGCCGGCTGGCTGTACCTGGCCGTCTCGCATGTGGCCGTGCTGCTGCTGTTCGCGTTCTTTGCGCTCCTGGCGTTTCGCACGGGGAGCTGGGAGCTGGGGCCGATGCGGGAGCGCGCCGATCTGGCACCGCTATTCTGGCTGATGCTCCTCGGCTTTGGCATCAAGGCGGGCATCTTCCCGCTGCACATCTGGCTGCCGTCGGCACACGCCAACGCGCCGAGCCACGTGTCGGCTATGCTGTCGGGCGTCGCGATCAAGATGGGCATCTACGGGCTGGTGCGGTTCGCCGGCTGGCTGCCAACGCCGCCGGCAGCGGGATGGGTGATCGCGGTGCTCGGCGTGACGAGCGCGGTGCTGGGCGTGGCGTTCGCGCTGGGGCAGCACGATCTGAAGCGGCTGCTGGCGTACCATAGCGTGGAGAACATCGGGATCATCCTGATTGGCGTTGGGTTCGCGCTGGTGGCGACGCAACAGGGATATCCGGCGTGGGGGCGGCTGGCGCTGATCGGCGGGCTGTTGCATGTCTGGAATCACGGCCTATTCAAGGGACTGCTGTTCCTGGGCGCGGGATCGGTGCTGCATGCCACGGGGACGCGGGAGATGAGCCTATTGGGCGGACTGTGGCGCCGCATGCCGTGGACGACGGGGCTGTTCGCGCTCGGCGCGATCGCGATCAGCGGGTTGCCGCCGCTGAACGGCTTCGTCAGCGAGTGGCTGATCTTCCTCGGCCTGTTCGGCGCGGTGCTGTCGCGGAGCTCGTCGGTGTGGATGGCGCTGCCGGCGGCGATCCTGCTGGCGCTCACCGGCGCGCTGGCGCTGGCGTGCTTCATCAAGGTGGGCGGGGTGGTCTTCCTCGGCGCCCCGCGCACGCCAGAGGCGGCGCGAGCGCACGAGAGCGGGCTCGCGATGCGAACGCCGATGCTCGTGCTCGCCGGCGCCTGCCTCGCCATCGGTGTGGCGCCGATCGTGTTCTGGCCGGCGATCTCGCGCGCCGTCGGCGCATGGCATGCGGGGTGGCTGGACGCGCAGGAGCCGGCCCCGCTGCTGCTTCTCGGGGGCGTGCAGGCCGTGGTGCTGGTGCTCGCGTCCGGCGCCGCCTGGCTGCTCTGGCGGCGGACGCGCGCCCTCGGACGCACCGTCGCACCAACGTGGGACTGCGGCTACGCGGCGCCGACGGCGCGCATGCAGTACACGGCCGGATCCTTTGCCGGGATCGTCACCGAGTGGTTCGCATTCATTCTGCGCCCGGTGCAGCATTCCGAACGGCCGGTGGACGTGCTGCCGCGGGCGGCCAGCTACTCAGCGCACACGCCAGAGACGGTGCTCGAACGAATCGTGGAACCAATCGGGGCGTTGGTCATTCAGGGGGCGGTGGCGGCGCGCCGCCTGCAGCACGGGCGCGTGCAGGCGTATCTCGCCTACCTGCTGGTCGGCGTCGCCCTGTTGACCGCCGTGGTGCTGGGCGGAGGGCAACGGTGATGCTGCCAGGGGGCGTGCGGCCATGTTCCTGAATCTCGTCCAGATCGCCGAGTCGTTCGGCGTGTCGGAGGGCGTCGTGGAGGGGTGGATTCGCGACGAGGGGCTGCCGCATACGCGCGATCGGGGGCGGCTGCTCTTTGACCGCGCGCAGGTGGCGCAGTGGGCGGCCAACCGGGGGCTCTCGTCGCAGGCGGGATTCCTGGCGCCCGAGCATTCCGTCTTCGCCACGGGGATACGGCTCGAGCCGCTGCTCCGCGCGGGCGGCATCTGGCGCGGGGTCGCACCGCAGGACGTGGGCGATGTGTACGACCGCGTGGTACAGGCGCTGCCGAGGACGACGGCGCCGGTGCGCCTCCTGCTGGCGCAGCGGCTGCGTGCGCCCGGGGGCGTGACCCCTGCGCCCGTGGGCGGCGGGTTCGCGGTGCCGCACCCGAGCGCGCGCGTGGCGCTCGGTCGAGATGCCGGCACCATTGCACTGCTCTTCCTGCGCGACGGCATGCTGCTGCCCGAGCCGCCCGCCGACGGTGTGATGGTGACGCGCCTGTTCTTCTTCGTCGCACCGTCTCCGCGTGCGCATCTCGACCTGCTGGGGCGGCTGAGCCGCCTGCTGCGCAGCGGACCGTCGCGCGATGCGCTGACGGAGATGGCCACCGATGCGGAGATCTTTCGCACGGTCGCCGCGCTCGATGACGAACTTGCCGTCGGCGCCGCAAAGGGGACGGCGCCGTGATGGTGGCCGCGCTCTTCGTGCTGGCCCTGGCGGCGCTGACGCTTGCCGCGGTGGTGGGCCGTCGCCTGCCGCGCACGTGGCTGGGCCTCACCGTCGGCGGGGCAGGCGCCGCGGTTGCCGCGTCACTGGTTGTGCTGTTCGGTGCGGCCGACTGGGAGTGGCGCGCGGCGCTGCGCATCGGGGGCGAGGCGCTGCACCTGCGGCTCGACGGACTGAGCGCGATCTTCCTGGCGCTGGTGGGCGTGCTCGGCGCCGCTGGCGCGATCTACGCGAGGGAGTACTGGTCGGACGCGCAGTATCCGGCGTCGGCGCCGCGCGGGCGCGTGTGGTGGAGCGTACTCCTGCTGAGCATGATGCTCGTGCTGACGCTGTCCAACGGCCTGCATTTCCTGGTGGCATGGGAAGCGTTCGCGATCGCGGCATTCTTCCTGATCACCCTGGAGCGGGGGCAGCGGGCCGTGCGCGCGGCGGGATGGCTCTACCTCGCCGCCTCGCACGCGGGCACGCTACTGCTCTTCGCGTTCTTCACGCTGCTGGCGGTGCGCACGGGGAGCTGGGACCTGGGGCCGATGCGCGACCAGGCGGCGTTGCAGCCCCTGTTCTGGCTGGCGCTCCTCGGGTTCGGCGTGAAAGCGGGGCTCTTCCCGCTGCATATCTGGCTGCCGTCGGCGCACGCGAACGCGCCGAGCCACGTGTCGGCGATCATGTCAGGGGCCGCGATCAAGATGGGTGTGTACGGGATTCTCCGTTTCAGCGGCTGGCTTCCCGTGCCGGTGGCGGCGGGATGGACGGTGATCTTCCTCGGCGCGGCGAGCGCGCTCTTGGGAATCGCATTCGCCTTCGCGCAGGGCGACGTGAAGCGACTGCTCGCCTACTGTTCGGTGGAGAATGTAGGGATCATTCTCGTCGGCGTCGGCGCGGCAATGCTGGCGAGCGCCGACGGCAATGCCGCGTGGGGCCGGCTGGTGCTCGCCGGCGCGCTGCTGCATGTGTGGAATCACGGGCTGTTCAAGGGGCTCCTGTTCATGGGCGCCGGCTCGGTGCTGCACGCGACGGGGACGCGGGAGATGAGCCGGCTTGGCGGACTCTGGCGCCGGCTGCCGTGGACGGCGGCGACGTTCGCCATTGGGGCGCTCGCGGTGGCGGGGCTGCCGCCGCTGAACGGGTTCGTGAGCGAGTGGATGGTCTACCTCGGGTTGTTCGACGCGGTAACGAGCCGCGGCACGTCAGCCTGGGCGGCAATCTTCGCCGCGCTGATGCTGGGGACGGCGGGCGCGCTGGCGCTGGCGAGCTTCGTGAAGGCGGGCGCGACGGTCTTTCTAGGCGTCCCGCGCGGCAAGCCGGCGGCGCAGGCGCACGAGAGCGGGCGCACCATGCTGGCCCCGATGGTCACCCTCGCGGCGCTCTGCGTGGCGCTGGGACTCGCGCCAACCCTCGTGTGGCCCGCGATCGCACGGGGCGTGTCGGCGTGGCATCCGGCGTGGACCGTGGCAGCCGCACCGGCGTCGTTGCAGGCGATCGGTGGGGCCCAGCTGACGCTGGCCGTGCTGCTGCTGACGGCGGGCATGTTCGCCTGGCACCGGGTGCGGGGGCGCGTGGCGCGCCGCGCGATGACGTGGGACTGCGGCTACGCGGCGCCGACGGCGCGCATGCAGTACTCCAGCGCATCGTTCGCCGGCATCGTGACGGGCTGGTTCCGCTGGATCCTGCGGCCCCAACTCGCGCTGCGCCGGCCGCGCGGACTGATGCCGTTGCGTTCGCTGCGGCTGGAGCGGATTCCCGAGACCGTGCTCGACGCGGTGATTGCCCCGGTGGGCGGCCTGCTCATGCAGACGGCAAGCGGGGCGCGCCGGCTGCAGCACGGCAGCCTGCAGGCGTACATCCTGTACGTGGTTGCGGCCCTCGTGGCGCTCGGCGCGATGGTGCTCGCGGCGGGGGTGCGCTGATGCTCATCGTTTCATTCGTCGCCCGGCTGGCCTTCTGGCTGCTGCTGGCGCCGCTGCTGCCCGGCGTCATCAACAAGGTGAAGGCGTGGGTGGCGGGGCGCCGGGGGCCGCCGGTGCTTCAGCTCTACTACGACCTGGCGCGGCTGTGGCAGAAGCACGTCGTGATGAGCACGCTGGCGTCCCCGGCGTTCATCATCGGGCCCGCCGTCGCGTGGGTGGCGGTGCTCGGCGCGACGACAATGATCCCGCTCGGGCCGGCCGGGGCGACGCTGAGCTTCCGCGGCGACGTCATCCTGATGCTCTACCTGCTCGCACTCGCGCGATTCGCCACGACGTGGGCGGCGATGGAAACGGGGTCGGCGTTCGAGGGCATGGGCGCGGCGCGCGAGGTGAGTTTCGCGGTGCTCGCCGAGGCGGCGATGATTGCGGCCATGCTGACGCTGGCGGTGCAGACGGGGAGCGTCTCCCTTGGCACGATGCTCGCGCCGTCGGTGGGGACGAGTGCCGTGCTGCTCGCGGCCGGATTGTTCACGGTGCTGCTGGTGGAGAACTGCCGCGTGCCATTCGACGACCCGGCCACGCACCTCGAGCTGACGATGATCCACGAGGTGATGGTGCTCGATCACAGCGGCCCACCGCTGGCGGTCATCCTGCACGGCGCCTCGATGAAGCTGCTGCTCTTTGCGGTGCTGCTCACGCAGGCGGTGCTGCCGATGGGCACATATTCACCGGCGGTGGCGGCGGCGGTGCTGCTGGCCGGGGTGTTCGTGGTGACCGTCGGCGTCGGCGCGGTGGAGTCGCTGATGGCGCGCTTCGCCTTCCGCCGCGTCCCGCTGCTGCTGACGACGGCGGTGCTCCTCTGCGTCTTCGCCCTGCTCGTGGCGTGGCAGGGGGCGGCCTGATGCGGGACCTGAACCTGCTCATCGGACTGGCGATGGGGCTGAACCTCGTGGCGCTGGGGAGCAGCCGCCTGCCGTCCATCATTCGCGCCACGGCGCTGCAGGGCGTGCTGCTCGGCATCATGCCGCTGCTGCTCGAGCACGACATCGGTTGGCAGGTGAGCGCCGTGGCGGTGGCGACGGCGATCGGCAAGGGCGTGGTGATTCCGGGGCTGCTGCAGCGCGCGA
>JAJZRK010000126.1 GCA_021802745.1 bacterium | reverse complement strand
TCACGGCGTTCAAGTCCATCATCGAGAACCAGAAGGCCGAGATCGCCTCGCTGTCGGCGCAGGTGGGCGCGCTGCAGGGCGAGAACGTCACGCTGAAGACCGAGAAGGCGCAGCTGACGACCGAGAAGGAGTCGCTGACGACGGAGAAGG
Source organism: bacterium (assembly GCA_021802745.1). The sequence goes on along the minus strand of JAJZRK010000126.1, from coordinate 9,601 downwards.
CGGCGCTCACCACCGAGCGCAACACCGTCTACTACGTCATCGGCACGAAGGACGAGCTGCGGAAGAAGGGGATCATCGTGAAGAAGGGCGGCATCCTGGGCATCGCGGCCACGGACATCCCGGCGACGACGCTCAACCCGGCTGACTTCACCTCGATTGACAAGACGAAGGTGTCGGCGATCACCCTGCCGAAGGCGGACAAGAGCTACCGCGTGCTGTCGCGGCAGGACCTGAGCGCCACGGCGCAGCCGGCGAAGGGCGGTTACAAGGGGACGATCAACATCACGAACGCCGAGCAGTTCTGGGCGGCGTCGAAGTACCTCATCATCGTCCAGAACTGATGACTGGAGTGCATCGCGGATGAGCGCGCCGCCGCCATGGGGGGCGGCGCGCCTCCGTGACACGTGCGTTGACTACGCCCGCCGCCTCTGGAAGAAGGGGGGCGAGGACGACCTGTTCTTTCTCGCCGGCGGGGTGGCCTACAATATCCTCCTCGCCGGCGTGCCGTTCTTCCTGCCGCTGATCGCCGGCATCGGCTACGTGCTCAACAAGCCGCAAGCCGATTCCACGCGCGACGTGGTGGAGTTCCTGGGGCGCCTGCTCCCCGTCGGCAACGGCGACGGGTCGAGCTTTCTCGACCCCATCCTGGCCGACGTGGTGCGCACGCGCGGCCGCGTGGGCCTGCTGTCGGCCGCCGCCTTCGCCTGGTTCTCCACCCGGCTGTTCGGCACGCTGCGCAGCGTGCTGCAGCGCGTCTTCTCGGTGGCGTACGGGCGGGGTATCGTCGTGGGCCACCTGTACGACTTCGGCTACACGCTGCTGTCGTCGTTTCTTCTGGTCGCCTACCTGGTGCTCTCCGCCTACCTCGCGATCATGAGCAAGAGCGGCGTCGCGATCCTGCAGGACATCGGCGTGAACGCGATGATGATCGGCAGTGTCGAGTACGCCATCGGCCGCCTGCTGGCGTTCTGCGTCATCGTGGCGATCTTCTACAGCATCTACAAGTACATTCCCGGCGGCCGGGTGCCGTGGCGGCAGGCGTTCGTCGCGTCCATGACCACCGGCGTGCTGTTCGAGATTGCGCGCAACCTGTTCGTGCTCGTCGTGCAGCAGTTCGACCCGGCCTCGCTGTACACCGGCACGCTTGGCGCGCTGGTGGTCGTTGTCTTCTGGGCGTACTACGCCGCGATCATCTTCGTGGTGGGCGGCGAAGTGGGGCACATCTACGCGTTGCGCCGCCGGCGCCTGCACGGGCCCGAGGCCATGGAGGGATAGTGATTGACCTGCGGAGTGATACCGTCACCAAGCCGACGCCGGCGATGCGCCGGGCGATGGCCGCGGCCGAGGTGGGCGATGACGTTCTGGACGGCGACCCGACCGTACTCGCGCTGCAGGAGCGCGTCGCGGCGCTGCTCGGCAAGGACCGCGCCCTGTTCGTCCCCACCGGGACCATGGGCAACGCCTGCGGCCTGTGGGTGCACGGCCGGCACGGCACCGAGGCCTATGCGCACGACGACTCGCACATCGTGAACTGGGAGATCGCCGGACTCGCGGGGCTGCGCGGCCTGCAGCCACGGCTGGTGCGGGGTGCCCCGGTGATGACGCTCGACACGCTCAAGGCGGCGGTGCGGCCGGCGAGCAAGCACGCGCCGACGGCCAGCGTCGTCTGCTTCGAGAACACGCACAACGGCGCGGGCGGCATGGTGACGCCGCTCGCCGACCTGCGCGCGATGGCTGACTTCGCGCGCGGCACGCTGAAGCTGCCCATCCACATGGATGGGGCGCGGCTGTGGAACGCGCACGTGGCCACCGGCACGCCGCTCGCCGACTTCGCCGCCTGCGCCGACACCGTCATGGTGTCGTTCTCGAAGGGGCTCGGCGCGCCGCTCGGCGCCTGCATCGTGGGGTCAACGGCGCTGATGGAGGAGGCCTTCGTGGCGCGCAAGCGCTTCGGCGGCGGGATGCGCCAGAGCGGCATTGTGGCGGCCGCCGCGCGGCACGGCCTCGAGCATCACCTCGGCCGCCTGCACGAGGACCACGCCAACGCCAAGCGGCTTGCCGCGATCATCGCCGACGGAGTGAAGGATGTGCAGGTGGTGCCGCCCGACTCGAACATCGTGATGATTGACCTGCCGGCGCGCATTGACGCCTCCACGGTGACCGCGAGGGCCAAGGCGCTGGGTGTGCTCATCTCCGCCTGGCACGACCAGCGCGTGCGGGTTGTGACGCACCTCGACGCGACGGCGGCGCAGGTGGAGACGGCGGCGCAGGCGATGGTGAAGGCGATGGCGTAGGGAACGGCGGGCGGGTAGGTTCTCGGCAGGAAACGATTGAGGATCGGGAATCCGGATCGGCAACTCGGATCACGATCGCGGAATTCGACTCACGATCGCCAATCGCCATCCGGAGTCGAAATCCCGAGTCCTGTTCCGGATTCCATATCCTCATTCGTAGCAGTTGCCTGTCTTCCAGCACCCGGAGGCCTCATGCCCGTCTCACGCCGCCATTTCGTCTCCGCCCTCGGTCTTGGAGGGGCCGGCCTGCTGGCGCCGCCGCTGTTTGGGGGGCGCGGGCATGAGGCACGCGTCGCGTCGTGGCTCGACGCGCCGTTCGCGGCGGTGCCGCAGGCCGGGCTGATCCGTCTCGACAGCAATGAGAACCCCAATGGTCCAGGTGCCAGGGCGTTCGACGCCATCCGGGCGATGTTCGGCGAGGCGAACCGCTATCCGGACAGCCCGGAGGGCGCGCTGGTGGCGGCGATCGCAAGAGAACATGGGGTCAGCGAGGACAACGTGATTCTCGGCTGTGGCTCGAGCGAAATCCTGCGCATGTGCGTCGAGGCGTTCGTGAGCACGGCGCAGCATCTCGTCACCGCGGCGCCGACCTTCGAGCTTCCGGAGGATTTCGCCCGAACGATGGGCCGCCCGGTCGTCTCGGTGCCCGTGGATGCCAGGCTGCGGCTCGACCTCGACGCGATGGCGAACAAGGCGGGCGGCGCCGGGCTCGTCTTCTTCTGCAACCCCAATAACCCCACGGCGACGGTGGTCGGCGATGCCGCGGTGCGCGAATGGGTGGCGCACGTGCGCCGCGAGTCGCCCGCCACGTACATCCTGATTGACGAAGCGTACCACGAATACGTGGACGACCCGTCGTACAAGTCGGCGGTGCCGATGGCCGTCGCCGACCCCAACGTGATCGTGTCCCGTACCTTCTCCAAGGTCTTCGGGATGGCCGGCCTGCGCGCCGGCTATGCGATCGTGCATCGCGACACGGCACGCAAGCTGCGGGGGTGGCGGCTCGGGTCGGGGGTCAACGTGCTGGCGCTCGGCGCCGCGACGGCGACAGTGAGCGACCGCGAGCACATCGCGTCCGAGCAGAAGCGCAACCGCGAGGCCAAGGCCTTCACGCGGGCGTTCTTCGAGAAGGCCGGCTACGAGGTGGGCGCCAGCGAGACGAACTTCCTGATGATCAACCTGCGGCGCGACATGCGCCCCGTGCGCGACGCCTGCCGGCGCGAAGGCATCGCCGTCGGAAGGCCGTTCCCGCCGCTCACCACCTGGCTGCGTGTCTCGATTGGCACGATGGACGAGATGCAGAAGGCCAGCGACGTGTTCAGGAAAGTGCTGGCGTAACGACGATTGAGGATTGGGAATTCGGAACGGGATCGCGGATCGCGAATCAGGATGGCGACTTGCGATCACATGTCGTGGCGATCGCAGGTCGCGGCAATCGCAGGTCGCGGCAATCGCAGGTCGCGGCAATCGCAGGTCGCGGCAATCGCAGGTTGCGGCAATCGCAGGTCGCAGCAATCGCAGGTCGTGGCGATCGCAGGTCGCGGCAATCGCAGGTTGCGGCAATCGCAGGTCGCGGTCACTGGTCGCAATCCGCAATCCCGTTCCGAATTCCCAATCCTCACTCGCAGTTGTGCCAACCCTGCCCCTCACAGTAATTTGCAGGTGCTTCAGGCCCCGGTGGTCGCGGGCCCGCCAACTCCGCCAGGGCCGAAAGGCAGCAACGGTACGTGGTGTCTCACGTTGCATCGTCAGGCCTGAAGCACTCTCGCGGGGGCACGCCGGCAAGGCGGGCCCCCGCGAGTCGTTCGGCCTCCGTGCGACGCGTTCGGCGCGCCCGCGCGTCGTTCGCTGCCGCCGCGGCCTGCCGAGGTTACGCCTCGGCGTTCGACCAGTGGTGCGCCACCGCGAACGCCTCGCCGAGCGCGCTACGGTCGTGCCGTTCCACCGCCCGGCGCAGGGCGCCGAGTTGGGCCAGGCAGGTGTCGAGGGCATCCACCACCGGCACGGCGTTTTCCTCCAGGATGGCCGCCCACATCTCGACCGACGAGGCCGCCATGCGCGTCATGTCCTGCCCGCCGCCGCCGAGCCGGCTGCGCGCGATGGCGCGCGACGACAGTGCGCCGGCGAGGGCCAGCGATAGGAGCTGCGGGAGGTGGCTGCTGAACGCCATCTCGGCATCATGCAGGGCGGCGTCACGCTCGGCCGCGTTCGCTCCAACGGATTTCCAGAGGGCGCGGGCGCGACGGCACGCGGACTCCGTCGTCCCCGGCGTGCGGCACAAGTCTACGCGTGCGCCGGCAAAAAGTCCCCTCCGCGAGGCGAGCCAGCCGGCGCGGTGATCGCCGGCCAATGGATGGCTCCCCACGAAGCTGGCCGAAAGCCCGAGCGTCGCCGCGCTCTGCACGATGCGTCGCTTGGTGCTCCCGACATCCGTGATCAGCGCCGCGTGTTCCAGATGCGGGCGGGCCTGCTCGAGCAGGGCGGGCGCCGCATCCACGGGGACCGCGAGCACCACGGTCTCGGCATCACGCAGCGCGCGCAGGCGGCGGTCCACGACGCGCGCGATCACCCCTGCGCGATACGCATGGCGCGTCGCCGACGCGTCGGCGTCGAATCCCCACACGGTCGCACCGCGCGCCGCGAGGTCGCGCGCCAGCGAGCCGCCAATCAGGCCCAGGCCAAGGATGGCGATGGGACCCTCGCGGTCGCGCGGTGCAGGCGTCGCCGGCCGTGGGGAGCGTTCTGGCGCTCGCGTGCGCGTGGTGCTCACGTCGCGTCCTCCTGCTGGGCGCGCCGGCACATCGAAACGACGGGCCAGAAGATGTCGCGCACCGCCTCCTCGGGGAGCCCCGCCTGTCGCGCGAGCCGGGCGGCCGATGCCACGACCTGCGCCTCCCGTCGAGGATCGAGCGTGGGCAGGCCGGCGGCGCGCTTCTCGGCGCCCACGAGGCGCGCGAGTTCGATGCGGCGCTTCAACAGGGCGATGAGGTCGGCGTCGAGCGCGCTCAGCTCGCTGCGGAGCGTGGCGAGCGCCGGGGTGGTCTTGCCGGCGGGCGTCATCACGCGACCCTCGGCGCGCGACGCTCGGGGACGAGCGTGCGGCCGGCCGCGTCCGCGAAGAGTGCGAGCGACTGCATCATCGCGCCGAAGGCGTCGAGCGTGAGTGACTGCTCGCCGTCGGACATCGCCTCGCCGGGGCGCGGGTGCACCTCGACGATCAGTCCGTCCGCGCCCGCCGCGATCGCCGCGAAGGCGAGCGGCGCCACGAGATCGGCGCGCCCCGCGGCGTGCGACGGGTCCACGATGACCGGGAGGTGCGTCTCGCGTTTCAGCACCGGGATGGCGGCCACGTCGAGCGTGTTGCGCGTCGCCGTTTCGTAGGTGCGGATGCCGCGCTCGCAGAGCACGACCAGCTCGTTGCCGCGCGCCATGATGTGCTCGGCGGCGAGCAGCAGCTCGGTGATCGTGCCCGAAAGGCCGCGCTTCAGCAGCACCGGGCGGCGAACGCGCCCGACCTCCGCGAGCAGCGCGTAGTTCTGCATGTTGCGCGCGCCGATCTGCAGCATGTCGGCGTGCTCCGCCACGAGGTCCACGTGGCGGGGATCCATGACTTCAGTCACGACCGGCAGCCCCGTGGCGGCGCGGGCGTCGGCAAGCAGGGCGAGGCCCTGCGCGCCCAGCCCCTGAAAGGCCCACGGCGACGTGCGCGGCTTGAAGGCGCCGCCGCGCAGCATGGCGGCGCCGCGGTCGCGCACGCCGATGGCCGTCTCGACGAGCATCTCGGCGTTCTCCACCGAACACGGCCCCGCCGCGACCACGATGCGACGCCCGCCGAGCACCGTCCCGCCGGCGTCGCCGAGGGGAACCAGCGTCGGCGCGGCGCGGAATCCGCGCGAGGCCAGCCGGTAGGGCGTCCGCACCGGCACGACGGACTCGACGCCCGGCCAGCGGCGCACGGCGCCGGCGTCGAGGACTGACGTGTCGCCGATGCACCCGACGACGACCCGGTCGGTCCCCCGCGACACGTGGGTGCGCACGCCGCGCTCCTCGAGGTGCTCGCGCAGCTCGTCGAGCGTGGACTGGGGAATGCCGGCTTCGGTAATGATGATCACAGGGCCTCCGGGGAAAACAAGAAGGCCCGTGGACAAGTCCACGGGCCTGGTGTATGCGAGAAGTCGGTGTCAGCTATGCGCGAACGCCTACCCCCGCGGCCCGTGTGAGGCTGCGAAAGTAGAAGTAATAAGAGGCGCGGGCGCTGAGCATGGTCCCTGAGGGTAACGGGGCAGGGCGCCCGCCGTCAAGGGGAAGGTCGCCCATGGGCGAGGCAGTGGCTGCGCACGCCGCGTCCGAGGTGGGCCACTCTCGTTGGCCGCCACGGCTGCAGTCCACGATCGATCGTCCGCCGTCTATCGTCCACCGTCCACCGTCTGCTGTCAACCGTCTACCGTCTCCCGTCTCCCGTCTGCAGTTTTATCCCATGTCCCTCGCCCTCGCCCGCAAGTACCGCCCGAAGTCGTTCGCGGCGGTGGCCGTGCAATCGCACGTGGCGGGGACGCTCAAGGGGGCCATTGCGCGCGGGCGCGTGGCGCACGGGTACCTCCTGTGCGGACCGCGCGGCACCGGCAAGACCACGCTGGCGCGCGTGCTCGCGATGGCGCTCAACTGCGAGAAGAAACGCGACGACGGCGAACCGTGCGGGGAATGCCCCAGCTGCACGCGCATCTGGAGTGGCAGCGCCTCGCTGGATGTGGTCGAGATTGACGCGGCGTCCAACCGCGGCGTGGACGACGCCCGCGACCTGCGCGAACGCGCCCAGTACGCGCCCACGGGTGAGGACCGCTACAAGGTCTACATCGTGGACGAGGCGCACATGCTCACGCGCGAGGCGTGGAATGCGCTCCTGAAGGTGCTCGAGGAGCCGCCGCCGCGGGTGGTGTTCGTCTTTGCCACCACGGAGCCGCAGAAGATCGCGCAGGCGGCCGCGCCGGTGCTGAGCCGCCTCCAGCGCTTCGACCTCAAGCGCATTGGCCCCGCCGACGTGCGCGAACGCCTGGCCGCCGTGCTCGCCGAGGAGAAGGTCACCGCCGAGCCGGAAGCGCTGGCGATGCTCGCCCGCGCCGCCGACGGCTCGATGCGCGATGCGCTCTCGCTCACCGACCAGGTGTTGGCCTGGGGCGACGGCACGCTGACGCCGGCGCGCGTGCGCGACGCGCTGGGCCTCGTCCCCGAGGACGAGACGCTCGCGCTCTTCGACCTCGTGCTCGATCGCAAGGCGGGCGACGTCTTCGCCTCCGTCGGCCGGCTCGCCGACCACGGTGTGGACTTCAACGTCCTGCTGGCCGACTTCAGCGACCTGCTGCGCGCACAGCTCGCGCTCGCGCTCGGTGGCACGCCGCCCGAGATCAGCGACCGCCTGCGCCACGCACTCGAGGCACGCGCCCCGCGTGTGCATGCGGGTGACCTCGTGCGCATGCTCACCATGCTCATCGAGCTCGAACCGCACTTCCGGCGCTCGTCGCAGCAGCAGCTGCTCTTTGAGACGCTGCTCGTGCGCTTCGCGCTGCTCGACCGAACCCTCGACCTCGAGTCGGTGCTCAAGGGCGTGATGGCGAACCCGTCGGGCGCGCCGCAGGGTGCGCCGACGTTCGGCGGCCCGTCAGCCCCTGAACGCCCAGCGCCGGTGCGCGCCGAAGGGCGGCGCGACGAGCCGACGCGCGCGGCAGTGCCCGCCGTGCGCGAAGGCGAGCCGCGCACCGCGCCGCCGCGCCTGCGCGACAGCGTGCAGGCGGCTTCGGCAGCTGTCGAGGCGCCGCCGCCAGCGCGAACCGCGGCCCGTGCCGCGGTGCCGGCGGCGGACGTGGCGGCGCCCGCCAGGACGATTCCCATCGAGATCAACCGGCTGGCCGAGTTCTGGGACGAGATCGTGGATGTCGTCCGCCGTGCCGGGCGGGGGACGATCGCCTCGATGCTCGACCACGCCACGCCGCAGGCGGTCTCGGGGGCGGGGGTCGTTACGCTCGCCGTGGATACCGACACGCATGGCGATGCCATCACGCAGGGGGCGGAGCATGTGCTCGCCGCGCTGCGCACACGATTCACCGGGGTGGAACGTCTTGCGGTGAAGGCGCAGCAGGCGGCGCCCATGGAGCGGCTCACCGAGGAGAGCGTGCTGGCGCGGCGCGTGGAGCAGCTGCGCAAGCGCGATCCGGTGCTCGACGCGGCCATTGACGCCCTCGACCTTCGTCTGCTTCCGTAGGAGCCCATGGACCTCAAGAATCTCGTGGCACAGGCCCAACAGATGCAGCAGCGCGCCCAGCAGGTGGACGAGGCGCTGCTGAAGCTCACCGTCACCGGCTCGGCGGGCGGCGGCATGGTGATCGTGGAGACGGACGGCAAGGGAAATGTGAAGAAGGTGCGCATAGACCCGACCGTCGTGAATGCGGCCGACGTCGAGATGCTCGAGGACCTCGTGACCGTCGCCACCGTGGACGCGCAGAAGAAGGCGGCCGAGGCGGCGCAGCGCGAAATGCGCTCGCTCATGGGCGGCCTGAACCTGCCGTTTCAGCTTCCATTCTGACGTGTCGGCCATAGACGATCTCGTCGCCGAGCTGTCGCGCCTGCCGACCATCGGGCGCAAATCGGCCCTGCGCCTCACGTATCACCTGTTGAAGCAGCCGGCAGAGCAGTCACGCCGCCTCGCGGAGGCGCTGGTGACGCTCGCCGAGAAGGTTCATCCCTGCCCGCGGTGCTTCAACCTGACCGAGGCCGAGCTCTGCGCCATCTGCGCCGACCCGCGACGCGATGCGGCGATGATCTGCGTGGTGGAGGAGGCGTCGGACATCGGCGCCATCGAACGCTCCGGCGAGTACCGCGGCACGTACCACGTGCTGGGCGGCCGGCTCGCGCCCATAGACGGCGTCGGGCCGGATGACCTCGCCATTGCGCCGCTGGTGGCGCGCGTGGGCGCCGGCGGGGTGCGCGAGGTGATCCTGGCGACGAACGCGAAGCTCGAGGGCGAGGCGACGGCGCTCTACCTGCAGCAGCAGCTGGCCCCGACCGGCGTCACCCTCAGCCGCATCGCCCGCGGCCTGCCGGTGGGCGGGGACCTCGAGTACGCGGATGGGGTAACGATCGCGCAGTCCATCACGGCGAGAAGGGCACTCTGAGGGAGGGGGAGGAGTACAGGGGCGAAGAAGGGGGGAGGAGTGGAGCGAGGGGAGAGGAGGGAGGTGGCACCCCCTCACTTCCTTCTCCTCTCTCCACTCCTCCCCCTCCCAAGCCCCTGTACCCCTCCCCCTCCTGATCAG
>JAJZRK010000125.1 GCA_021802745.1 bacterium | reverse complement strand
GACATCGAGGCCACGATAGATCGTCGCAGCCGATGACATGGGTTGGTCTCCGCGTAGTGGCGACAGCCACACCGTCGCCGGTGGCTCTGGCACCTCCGACTCACCTCGTGAGGAGTTAACCCACGCAAAAGTCGGAGGCCAGCCCAGTCATATTTTCTATGCACACAGAGCCAGTCTGGTGTATTATCAGGTAGCCCCTCAGCGACATTGGCCCATGGAGCTCCGCGACGCCGTCCATAGCGACCCCCTGACACTGGGTGGAACCCCGGTGTTCGTCGGCACGCGCGTGCCTGTCCAAACCCTCTTCGACTATCTCGAAGGCGGTGAGACAATCGACGAGTTCTTGCATCAGTTTCCGTCGGTGACGCGCGAGCGCGCGATCGCCGCCCTGGACGCGGCCCGAGACACGCTGGTGGCCGGTGCGCGTACTGCTTGACGAGAACCTGCCGGTCGACTTCGCCGCGCTCGTTGCCGGCTACGAGGTGGTCACCGTTCGAGGGCTCGGCTGGGCCGGCACTCAGAATGGCGAGTTGATGCGACGTGCAGCGGCAGTCTGCGACGTGTTCGTCACGATGGATCGGAACATCCCGCACCAACAGCACCTCACGGGGCTTCCCTTCGGCGTGATTCTTCTCGTCGCGCATTCCAATCGACTGGTCGACCTGCGCCCGCACGTTGCCGCATTGCTCGCGGCGATCCCGCGGGCGAAACCCGGCGAGCTGCAACGCATTGGTGCATAACCCGGGTTGCTGCTGCCGTGGCGTGCGGACGCGAAATGATGTTTGACCCGGGAAACCGGGACGCGAGCAGCAATCCGCACGCTCGATAAGAGCCACGCAGCAGAACCCCATCCGTTAGTCGATCCCCACGCGAGGCTGCCGTCACCGATGACTCCACTGCGGATTTCGCTGAAGTTGATCGCGCAGTTCGCGCGTAGGTGATCAGCCGGTTCGCGCGAAGGTGATCACGCGTTTCGGTTGATCGTGATCATCGAGGAGACCCGAGTCCGGGGATCAGTGATTGGTTAGTCGTCCGTTCCTTGTGGTTCGACGGACAGCCGCCGGAGCGAGCCGCCGGTGAGGGTGATGCGATGCGCGTGGTGCACGAGCCGATCGAGGATGGCATCACCAAACGTGGCGTCGCCGACCATCTCGTGCCAGTGCTCGACCGGGATCTGACTCGTGACGAGCGTGGCCCGCCGCCCGGCGCGATCTTCGACGATCTCGAGGAGATCGCGCCGCTCGCGGTCGCCGAAGGGGGCCAAGCCCCAGTCGTCAATTTCTGAGGAGGTCCGTCTTGGCCAGCTGTTGGAGGAGCTTGCCGTAGGAGCCGTCGGCCCGTGCGCGCACGAGTTCGTCGCCCAAGAGGCGCGGGAGCCGGGCGTAGCGGACGGTATGGCCCTGCCGACAGGCACTCTGGCCCAGCGCACAGGCGAGCCACGTCTTCCCGGTGCCGGTCGGCCCGACGAGCAGCGTGACCTGGTGCGCACGGATCCACTCCGCGCCCGCGAGGCGCAGCACCGTGGCGCGATCGAGCCCGCGTTTCGCGCGGAAGTGGCCTCGACGCACGCCTCGACGCGGAAGCGTGCGAGCTGGAGCAGGCGGGTGAGCCGGCGATCGCCCCGCGCTGCTTTCTCACGCTCGAGCAAGAGGGCGAAGCGGTCCTCGAAACTGAGCGACGCGAGATCGGGGACGCCGCGTTGTTCGTCCAGCGCCTGGGCCATGCCATGCAGGCGGAGCGCGCGGAGGAGGGTGAGCGTTTGTTCAATCAGCATGGAGCCGTGCCTCGAGAAGGGAGGAGAGCGGGAGGAGCGGGGATGGCGCGTCTGCGTCGGTGCTGACGTCGGTGCTGGCGTCCGCGAGGGCGGCGGCGCGGTAGTAGGCCGGACCGCGGATGTGGTCGTGCGTGGCGGGCAAGCGGACGGCCGCCGCCGGCTCGTCGGCGAGGCCGCCGGTGTCGGTGAGCGAGAGCTGGCGGCGGCGACCTCACGACGACAACGTCCGAATCCCTGCTGCCCCGAGTGGAGGCGTTCCTCGGTGCGCTCAACCCGTCGCTGCTCGACGGTGCCGATCTCATCCACACCGCGGCCGGACGGCTCCCCACGGTCGAAGTGCTCGCGGTCCTTCACCACTTTACCCGCCTGCTCGCCCATGGACGGTGGGGCGCGCCGCTTCGGCACGCCGCGCGAGACCTCGGCGCGCACCTGCCCGTGGTCACCATCGGCGAACGGAGGGGATTCGTCCTCGAGCACGCTTCGCTGGCGGTGCGGGCGGCGCTGCTCGACAGCGCGCTGCTGCTATGGGCGCGATGGTCGACCAGTTTCTCCGTCCTCTGCGCCGAGCACCGCGTGTGGCACTCTGCCCTGCTCGCGGATTTCCGACGCGCGCCGTCCTGGTATCGCCGCCGCATCCGAAGCGAGCTCTACCTCCCCGGGTTCGTGCCACCACCGTCCGTAACTTGCCCGGCGCGCTCGGCGGCACCCCCACGGCAGCATGAAATCGCAGCCCGCGGCATCGGCACCGCGCCTATGCCAGCCGACACCGTACCTACGGGCTGCCCTAGTGCCGCGACCACCCTGCAAACGGCGCGAACGAAGGTGAAGCCGGACCGGCTGACGCGCCTCTATCAGCTGTAGCCCAGTCCGCCGCCTTTTCGATCGATATGGCCTACTGCGCGACTCGGGCGAGCACTTTCTTGAATCGCGAATCGAACACGGTGTACGGCGTCCACTCACCCACCTTGTACGCGGGATCGCTCACGACGAACACGGTCCCAACGCGGATCACCAGCACGGTACGCAGGCCTTCCGTGTGTGAAGTGTTCTGGTCCCGGTTTAGCGCGCGCAACGCCTGTGCGCACTCGTGCGAGTCTTGGACAAGAACCACCACCGAATCCGCGACGGCCGGGAGCTGATACTTGAGACGCAAACTCGCCGACACCGCGTCCGTGCCTCCGGCGATATCGGCGAACGTCTGCCGAACCCGCGACGACACCGAGTCGACCGGGACGCAGGCAGAGGACTTCTGCGCGTTTGCGAACGCGAGCGGTGCCGCCAATGCCATGCAGTGACGCTTGTCAGTTCCGACCGCGCTCTGGTTCAGTATGTACCGCCAAGTGGAGTGCAGATCGACGTCTGCAATCCGCGGCGCCTCACCCGCAGGCACCGTGCGCGCGGCTTCACGAGTGTTGCGAAGCGCGCGCTACGCCGACCGGAGCAAGCGGATCACCACCAACGTGTGCGAGCACGACTCCCGCGAGTCGATGGGCTCAGCGTACGACGAGATCCGGCTCACGATCCTTCCCTTCGACGCTCCGGATTCCGGCACGAGCGGGGTCAGGGTCGCTCATCCCTGGTCCCTTGACAGCGTCGAACCCGCTACGGCAGCGGCGTCACCCGCAGGTGGTCAAGCAGCGCCGTGCTCACGTACCGGTTCATGTTCTCGTCGAGCGGTATCCACTCCAGCGACAACACGTGCCGCCCGGGACGCAGTGTGACGACCAGCGGGTTCGAGTAGCCCCAGTCATCCCACCGCCCCGCGCCACGCTGCGGCATCACGAGCACGCCGGCTTCGCGACCGTCTACGCGCAGCGTGCGGACGGCGGCCTTGTCCTCGGTGTTGATGGGACCGCTGCCGTTGGCATAGCGCGCGTCGATGGCGAACCGCCCGCCCCGCCGCACCGTCACCGCAAACACGACACGCGCCGGATTCCCGCGCTCGAGGCGCAGCGCCCCTTCCGCAGAGCCCGGCGGACGCAGCAGCTGCTCCGCGCCAGCGGCGATGACGCGCACCGGCTCGCTGAGGAAGGACGCAACGCCCGCGCTGTCGAGCGCCTGCACTTGGTACTCCGCCAGCACGGCGCGCGCGATCACCGGCACCGCGGTGGAACGCACCGTGTCGATGGCGCGCCCGTCCCGGTGCACCACGTAGCGTGCCGCACCCGCCACCGAGGGCCACGCCACCCGCGTCTCGGCGGCCGCGGTGCGCAGCGCGGCGACAGGCGTCGCCGGTGCCACGCGCGCGTCCACGAGGGTGATCGCAGACGAAGGCCACCGGCCGTCGAGTTCTATCACGAGCGTGTGCGCGCCGGTCAACGACGCCGGGACCTCGGCCCGCGGCACCGCGCGCCCGTCGAGCCAGGCGCGGGCAACGCCCGTCCCGTGGCCGCGCACCGTCACTGTCAGGTCTGCACGCCGATAGCGCACGCCGCGCAACGTCCGCTCGCCACCGTAGGCCGGCGGCACCATCGGATGAAAGGCGAGGTGCTGCGCTTCCGCCCGCATGCCGAAGAGCACGCGGTAGGTCATCGCCAACGTCCCCGCAATGCTCCACAACTGGCGGTTGGAGTTGAGCGCGGTCCCTTCGAAGTGCCCGGTCGCGGCGACCATGTTCTCCTTGTTCGTCAGGAACAGGGCCGTGCCGCGTGTCATCGTCGCAAGTCCGTGCTCCACGGCCGCCGTCGCCTGCGCATCCGCCGCGGCCCACGTCCAGTAGGCCGTCACGAACGGCCAGATGGTGGCGTTGTGGTAGAACGGTACGTCGGCGATGAACGGCCAGAACGTCGGCGTACCAAAGGGCATCAGCGGGAACGCGCGCATCACGCGCGTCCGTCGTGCGGTCGGCGTGGCCCCCAAGACGAGCGCCAGCGCCTCACCCAGCGCCTCCGCGCTCGGCGATCGCGTCAGCGTCACGCGGCCGTATCGGTACTGCGCATGCCAGCCGAGTTCCGGCTGCCAGAGCGTCGCCGCCATGCCGCGGCGCACCGCGTCGGCTCGCGCGTCCCACACCTGCGACGGCTCGCCCAGCGCCCGTGCCATGGCCGCCAGCACGCGGAACGCGCCGAGGTGCACCGCGTTGGTGCCGAGCGCCTGCGACTGGTAGATGTCGGCGGGCTGCATCCAGCGCGGGTAGCTCTGCTCGCGCCAGTCGAGGAACGACGACTCGCCGCGCATCATCCCGGTGCTCGCATCGAGCGCCGCGTGGCGGTCGGCGCTTGCCGAGCGCTTGATGATGTCGTACGCCTGCCGCAGCCAGGCGCGGTCGCCGGTCATGGCGTAGACCTCCCACGCGGCGAGCGCCCACGTCATGCGGTCCGTCGAGACGGGCCATGAGCCACCCGTCCCCGTGTCCTGAATGATGCGCCCGGCCGAATCGACCTTCATCATCAGGCTCGTGCGCGCGGCGTCGGGCGCCACGAAGGCCAGCGCGAGCACGGTGCTGAGCGCGACGTCACGCGTCCAGACCCCCGGCCACTTGGCCCCCGCCGACAGCGCGCCGTCGCTCCGCCGCAGCTCGTGCAACTCCTCGAGTGACAGACGGTACAGCGCGTCGGAAAGCAAGTGCGGCGAGGACATCGCGGGGTACGCGGACAGGTCGAGGCGCCGCGCCCAGCAAGCGCGCCCATCAGGTGAGAGCGGCCTCAGGTACTCGGTGCGGAACGACAGCGTCACCTCGTAGATGCCGTCTCCGTCCCGGTCGGTCAGTTCCTGTGGTGCGCCCGGCTGCAACTGCCGCGCATCCCAGACCAGCGGATCGGTGTCGCCGATCACGAAGACGGGCTCGATGGCGCGCACCCGCGCGCCGAGCGGTGGATCATAGTAGCCGTGCTCGGTGATCGCGCGCCGCACCGCGCGCAAATCGAGCCGGATCATGACGCGCGCCACGCCGTCCTCGCCCTCAGCCGCCTCCTCGGCGCGCGGCAACAATGGCCGCGGCGGCACCGCGAAGGCATACAGCGGCGTCACCACCGCGCCGCCCCGCGGGCGCAGGTTGATGGTGTGCTCAATCCCCGGCGGGAACTCGTTGTCGGCGCCGTTGAGCGCAAACTTGAAATGCACCTCGCGCGCGGCACGCGGGTAGGTGGACGTGATCGTGTCGCGCGAGCGCGCCACCGCCTCGAACGCACCCTGTTGCACGCGGCTCGCGGAGACCTCGAACGCTGGCGAACGGTATAGGACATCCTGCGCCTGGCCGCACAGCGGACCGACCGCGACGGCGGCGGCCGCGAGCCCGGACACCCATGGAGGACACGAAAACTGACGGATAACACGGATGAGTTTCATAGGGGGTTGCGCTTGGTCTGATCTGTGTGCTTCCGCCAGTTTCCGTGTCATCCGTGGTAATTGGTAGAACCCAGCCGAGGAACGATGCCGACCGCGCAGTCCGATTCCTGCTCGAGGTCCGCCGTTCACCGCGCCGGACGGATGCGAATCGCCTGCCCGCCGCCCGCCGCCATGGCGATACGCAACCGGGTGGCTGCGTTCACGGAACGGCGGCTGATCGTCAGCGCCAGCGGGTTGTCACGCCAGTGCGCGTTCGCGCCATCGGCGTACACCTCGGCGACATACGCGTGGCCCTTCGGCAGGAAATCGAGCGCGACGTCAAAGGTGCGTGCCTCTTCGTCGGTGATGGCGCCGATGAACCATTCGTCCCGTCCCTTCGCCTTGCGCGCCACGATCACGTCGTCGCCGATGCGGCCGTGCAGCACGCGCGTGGTGTCCCAGTCCACGGCCACATCGCGGATGAACTGGAAGCCGGGCTGCCCCTCGTAGTTCTCTATCAGATCGGCCGCCATTTGCACGGGCGAATACAGCACCACGTAGAGCGCCAGCTGCTTGGCGAGCGTCGTGCGCGGGCGCGCCTCCGTCGGCGTGCGCGGCACGTTGGTGCCGCTGCGCGTGATCAGCAGGTTGAAGATGCCAGGCGTGAAATCCACCGGTCCCGCCAAGAGCCGCGTGAAAAAGAGGATCGTCTCGTGCTCCGGCGGATTGCCGCCCTCCCCGCCCCACGCGTTGTATTCCTGGCCGCGTGCGCCTTCGCGCGAGAGCATGTTCGGCCACGTGCGGCGCTCGCCCGTGTCCTTGATGGGTTCGTGCATCACGACGCCGATGCCGCGGCTCGCCGCCGTTTCAATGACGCGGCGATGGTGCCGCACCATGTACTGGCCCTGGTGTGCGTGTCCGCCCGGATTCACCGTGTCGCCCACGTAGCCGGTCTTGATCGCCGTCACGCCGAGACGCTGGTAGAGCGCGAACGCGCTGTCCAGCTGCCGCTCGTAGTTCTCCACGAACGTCCCCGTCTCGTTGTGCACGATCAACGACACCTCCTTCTGCCGGGCGTATGCGGCCACCCCCGGCAGGTCGTAGTCGGGGTACGCCTGCGTGAACGAGAACTCGTCGCCATGCAGCATCCAGTTCGTGTCCCACCCGAGGTTCCACCCTTCCACCAGCGTGCCGCCCAGCCCGTGGGCCGCGGCGAAATCGATGTACCGTCGCGCATTGCCCGTCGTCGCGCCGTGCAACGCACCGCTGCTCCACGTCATCGTGTTGACGTGCATCCCCCACCAGATGCCGTTGTACTTCATCGGGCGGATCCAGCGCGTATCGGCGATGCGACTCGGCGGGTTGAGCTTGAGGCCCAGCACCGACGGCGTCAGGTCCTCGGGACGGTCGGCCAGTTGCAGCGTGCGCCACGGCGTGACGAACGGGGTGCGCCCCTTCACCGCGCTCCCGTCCTTCCACCGCGCGAGGCTCGCCCGCAACGTCCGGCTCTCGCTACGCCCCTGCAGCGCCATGCCGGCGTAATCCACGAGGTCTGCCTCGTGGATCACCGCGTGCAGGCCGCTCGTTCCCACCAGCGTGAGCGGTGTCTGCACGAGATCGAGCTTGCTGATCGGACCCGACGACCAGAGCATCTCCTGCCGGTCGGGCGTCGCGATGTTCGCCGGGATCCACCACGCCTTCATGTCCTCGGCCATGCTGAACTCGGTGAGTTCGTCCATGATCTCGAAGTCTCTGAGGTTGGGCTGGTCGGGGAACTCGTAGCGAAAGCCCACGCCGTCATCGAACGCGCGCACGACCACCCACAGCTCGCGGTACGGTGCCGCAGTCTCCGCGACCCGCACCCGCAGTTGATTGTGCCGGTCCCTCACCCGGGCGACCTCGCCGAGGGGGAGCGTGAACGTCTCATCGGCGGACGCGCGGACGCTGTCGGCCAATCGCAGTCCCTTCTCGAACGGCGGCGCATTGCGAAAGGTGAACCCGAGCCGCGACGGCATCACCACTGGCGCGCCATCCCGAGTCACCGCCCAAGTTAGCCGTGCGTCGGAGAGCGCCAGAACAAACGTGGTGCGTCCGTCGGGCGACCGGAGCGAGAGCGACTGGGACGGCGCGGGCGTGGGCGCGAGAAGGGCAGCCAGCAGGGCGGCAAGCGCCGGCGAGTATCGGGGCATCATGGACGAACTCCAGAGAGCAGCGCGACGGCCGACGTCGCGTCGATGGTGATGAAGATGGCCTGATCGGTGCCGACCGTCACGGTGCGCCCATTGCAGCCCGCGGCGCCGCGGCCGCCGGTGAGCAGGTCGCAGTAGGCGCCCGGCGCCAGCGTGGTTGGTATGGTGGCGGTCACGGCGGTCGCGCCGGCATTGAGGGCAAGAAATCCGGCGCTGCCGCGGGAGAACGCCACGGCGTCGGCCCCATTGTCCCACATGCGCTCGGCGTTAGTCCCCGCCACGGTGCGGCGAAAGGCGAGCATCGCCACGATCCACGGGTCGCGGTGGTCGCACGTCCACTGCCCGACGACGGCTGTCCCGACGCTCGCTGCGCACGGAAGCGTCGCCGTTGGCGCGGGCGGTCCGGCGTCGCGACCGGCCTGCGTAGACCTGTCGAACGCGTACCCCGACATCACCACCGGATACCCGTACGGTTGTCCGAGCATCCAGACGTTCGCCAGCCGGTACGCCGCGCCATCGCGATAGTCCACGCCGTCGACGCGCTGCGTGTCGTGGTTCTGCAGGAAGACCACCGCCTTGTCGGCGGGCATCAATCCCCACGTGCGCGCGGTGAACGAGCTCAGCTCGCTCGCGCGCTTGCCGCTTCCAGCGCGGAACCGCTCCCCCACCGCGCGAAACAGAAACTCGGTGATATCGGCCGCGCCGCCGCTGGCATAGCCGAGCCCATAATAGTCCGCCGCCTTCACCGCTTCCGTGCCGGGGTCGATGACCTCGAGGAAGAAGAACGGCAGCGGTCGCCCGTCGGACGAGGCGGCGAGGTTGACGAGCCGCACAATGCTGTCGAGCTCCACCGGCTGGATGTGCTTGGCCGCGTCGATGCGGAAGCCAGCGACGCCCAACCGCCCGAGTCCGATGAGATAGGCGGCGATCTTCTGCCGCACGCTCGCTGACCCAGTGTTGAGATCGGGCAGCCCGAGCAGCTCGCAGTCCTGGACGTTCGCGGCGCTCTGGTAGTTGTTCAGCGAACAGGCCGGATGAAAGTCTGCCGGGCCGAACAGCGGCTGGTAGTTATAGCGTGAGAACGCCGTGCCATTGCTTCCCACGCCGCTTCCCGGCGCCATGTGGTTGATCACGGCGTCCACATACACTTCCACCCCTGCTTCCCTGCACCGCTGCACCATCTCGACGAACTCCGCGCGCGTGCCAAACCGGCCGCGATCGATGGAGTGACTGACGGGACCGTACACCTCGAACCACGGCCGCCCGTCAGCGATGTTGTGCTCCTGCGGAGGGGAGACGAGCGCGGCGCGATAGCCCGCCGGCCCCAGCGATCGCTCGCATTCCGCGGCGACGTCGGCCCAGTACCAGGAGAAGAGCTGGACGAACGTGTCCCCCGCCGCCGCGCGCCCGGTGGCTCGGTATGCCAGCGGCAGTACCGGCCGGCCTGCGGGCGTCGAAGGTTCCGGCACGTACGGCCCCGCCGACACGTCCGCCCCGCTGCACGCCGCGACGAGCGCGAGGCACAGCAGGGCGGAAAACAGCGCCCGGCCCAAGGCTGGGCCTCGGACCGGGCGCGTGGTGCCCATCGGAAT
>JAJZRK010000124.1 GCA_021802745.1 bacterium | reverse complement strand
TCCTCCCTCATTCCAAGCCCCTGCACCCCTCCTCAAGCCCGCTCGCTAACTCCTTGCCGCCTCGTGTGATCCGTATCACATTTCAAGTCTATGGCTTGGTTCCGCAAGGAAAAGAAGCCCCGCGAACCACGACGGGAACGGCTGGAGATTCCGGCCGACGTCTGGGAGAAATGCGAGGCCTGTGGGCATACGGATATCCGGGAGAAGCTGGTCCGGAACTGGCATGTCTGTCCGTCGTGCGACTTTCATCGTCGCATGCGCGCGCACGAGTACGCGGCGCTCCTGCTCGACGAGGGGTCCATCGAAGAGACCGAGGTGGATCTCCGGTCCACCGACCCGCTCCAGTTCCCCGACTACCCGGCCCGCCTCAAGAAGGCGCTCAGCAACGCCGGCGATACCGACGCCATCCTGACGGCGACGGGAACGATGGAGAAGATGCCGGTGAACCTCGGCGTCATGGACTTTGCCTTCATGGGCGGCTCCATGGGTTCCGTTGTCGGGGAGAAGATCGCCCGCCTCGCCCAGCGCTCGCTCGAGAAGAAGTTCCCGCTGATCATCGTGTCGGCCTCGGGGGGCGCCCGCATGCAGGAGGGCGTGCTTTCCCTCATGCAGATGGCAAAGACATCGGCGGTGCTTTCGCAGCTCCACGACCGCGCCATCCCGTACGTCTCGATCCTCACCAACCCGACGACGGGCGGCGTGAGCGCCTCGTTCGCGATGCTCGGTGACGCCATCCTCGCCGAGCCGGGGGCGGTGATCGGCTTTGCCGGACCGCGGGTCATCCGCCAGACGCTCGGTCAGGACCTGCCCGAGGGGTTCCAGACGGCCGAGTTCCTGCTCGATCGCGGCATGGTGGACGTCGTCGTGCATCGTCATCAGCTCAAGCAGACGGTGGGTCGCCTGCTGGCGCACATGAGCCTGAAGCCGGTGGCGTCGGCCTGGGAAACGGCGTAGAGCCGGTTTCGGCCCCGTGGCCAACAGCCCCAAGACGTATCACGACGCGCTCGATTTCCTGTTCGCGCGCACGACCGGGAAATGGAAGCTGGGTCTCGAGCGCGTGCAGGCGTTGCTGCACGCGCTGGGCGATCCGCACATGCCGTTGCGCACCCTGCACGTGGCGGGCACCAACGGCAAGGGAAGCGTCTGCGCCACGCTCGACGCCGTGCTGCAGGCGCGCGGACTCCGGGTGGCGCGGTACACCTCGCAGCACCTGGTGGACTTCCCCGAGCGCTTCCTCGTGAACAATGCGCCCGTGGCCAGTGAGCGCATCGTGGAGTGGGTGACGCGCTGGACCCCGGAGGTCGAGCGCCTCGGCGCGACCTTCTTCGAGGCGACGACGGCGATGGCGTTCCAGTTCTTCCTCGAGGATGGCGTGGATGTCGCCGTCATCGAAACCGGGCTCGGCGGCCGCCTCGACGCGACGAACGTCATTCGACCGCTCGTCGCCGGCGTCACGAACATCCAGATTGACCACGTGGAGTACCTCGGCGCCACGCGCGAGGAGATTGCGTTCGAGAAGGCCGGCATTTTCAAGGCGGGCGTGCCCGCCATCATCGGCGAGCCGGAACTGGGCATTCGCGAGCTGCTGATGATGCACGCGAGGACGCACGGCGCGACGCCCATTCACTCGGTGTTCGGCGAGTCCGCGCTGGAGGACGTCGAGGTGACCGCGGAGGGCACGCGGTTCAACCTCTGGCGCGAGAATGACGTGCGGATGGTGCGCACGCCGCTGCTCGGACGCCATCAGGCGCACAACGCGGCGGTGGCCCTCGCCATGCTCGACGCCCTGCCCGCGGACCTGCGTCCCGACGCCACGGCGGTGGAGCGGGGGATGGAGCACGTGAGCCTGCCCGGCCGCTTCCAGCGTGTCGGGAAACACGTCTTCGACGTGGCCCACAATCCGGATGGTTCGCGGGTGCTTGCGCTGGCGCTCGCCGAAACGCGCATGCCGCGACCGGTGGCGGCGGTCTTCAGCGTACTCAGCGACAAGGACTGGGCGCTGATGATGAGCGTGCTCGCCCCGCACGTGGACCTCTTCATCCTGACCAACAGCCCGACGGCGCCGTCCAGCCGCGCCTGGAACATCACCGACGTGATGGCCTACGCGCGTTCCAATGGCTGGGCCGCGGAGGTGGTGCGCGATTTCGACCGGGCGCTGGTGCGGGCCGCGGAGGAGGGGGCGACCGTGCTCGTCACGGGGAGCTTTCACACCGTGGGCGACGCGATGCAGCGCCTGCAGGTGTCGCCCACCCCGTAATCGGGGATCGCGCCGCCCGGATTTCGGCGCGCAATTGGGCCGAGTTCCGAGGCGCCGTGGTTGCCGCGACTGGCCACAGCCGGATAATTTATATGGATGGCACCGAAAGGCCCTCTTCCCGGCTTCCGCGACTTCTATCCAGAAGACCTCGCACGCCGCGCGGCGATCTTCCGTGCGTGGCGCGCCGTCGCGCGCCGGTACTCGTTCGTGGAGTATGATGGTCCCCCGCTCGAGCCGCTGGACCTGTACACGGCGAAGAGCGGCGACGAGATCGTCGGGCAACTCTACAGTTTCGAGGACAAGGGCGGCCGCGCCGTCTCGTTGCGGCCGGAGATGACGCCGACCTTCGCGCGCATGGTCGCGGCACGCGCCAACGCGCTCCCCAAGCCGGTGCGCTGGTTCTCCGTTCCCCAGCTCTTCCGCTACGAGCGCGCCCAGCGCGGGCGGCTGCGCGAGCATTTCCAGCTCAACGTGGACATCGTCGGCGAACCCAGCGAACTGGCGGACGCCGAGCTGCTGTGCGTGGCCATTGATATCATGCGCGAGCTGGGGCTTGGCCCCAACGACGTGCGGGCCCGCGTGAGCGACCGTCGGCTGCTCAACGCCCTCCTCGGCGCCATTGGCGTCACGGACGGGCAGCTGGGCGCCGTGTACGGCGTGCTCGACAAGATCGAGCGGCAGCCGCACGAGGTCTCGCGGGAGAAGCTCGAGGAGGCGGGGCTGACACCCAACCAGATCGAGCGCGTGATCGCCCTCCCCGACATCGCCACGATGGACGACCTCGACGCCGCATTCGGGCATGTCGAGTCGGCCAAACCGGCGATCGCGCTGTTCGGCCGCTATCTCGCCCACCTGCACGCGCTGGGCGTGGAGGCGTGGGTGGATGTGGACCTGTCCATCGTGCGCGGGCTCGCCTACTACACGGGGACCGTCTTCGAGCTGTTCGACGCCAAGGGCGAGCTGCGCGCCATCTGCGGCGGCGGGCGCTACGACAACCTGCTGGGCCAGCTGGGCGGCGTGGAACTGCCGGCGCTCGGGTTCGGCATGGGCGACGTGGTGCTCGGCGAACTGCTCAAGGCGCACGGCCTGTTTGACGACGCGATGGGCGACGGACCGGACTTCTGGGTGGTGAGCACCGAGCAGAGCCCGTCGGCGGTGGTGTTGCGCGCGGCGGCGGCACTGCGCCGCCTGGGATACGCGGCGGAGTACGTGCTGAACGAGGAGAAGCTGCGCACGCAGAAATCCTCGGCCCAGATCAAGGCGGCCGAGCGCTCGGGCGCGGCCTGGCTGATGGTGGTGCGTGACGACGCGCGCGCCGAGGTGCGTCCGCTGTCGCGCGCGCCGGGCGGCGAGGCCCGCGAGGGCGCCGAGATACTGCTGCACGAGTTGATGGACCCCGAGCGCGGAATCGCCGCGCTTGCCGAGGCGGGGGTTCCCGCCCCGCGAGCAGACTGACCCAACGACCGATGGCCGACGACAAGAAGCTGACGACCCGCGCCGAGGACTTCAGCGCGTGGTACAACGAACTGGTGCTGCGCTCCGAGCTGGCGGACTACTCGCCGGTGAAGGGCTCAATGGTCATTCGCCCCAACGGCTACGGCATCTGGGAGCGCATGCAGCGCGCCCTGGACGACATGTTCAAGGCCACGGGGCACCAGAACGCGTACTTCCCGCTGCTGATCCCCGAGAGCTTCATGAAGAAGGAGGCGGATCACGTCGAGGGGTTCGCGCCCGAGTGCGCGGTGGTGACGCACGGCGGCGGCAAGGAGCTGGAGGAGCCGCTCTTCATCCGGCCGACGTCGGAGACGATCATCTACCACATGTTCGCCAAGTGGACGCAGTCGTACCGCGACCTGCCCATCCTGATCAACCAGTGGGCGAACGTGGTGCGCTGGGAGATGCGCACGCGGCTGTTCCTGCGCACGCTCGAGTTCCTGTGGCAGGAAGGGCACACGGCGCATACGACGCACGACGAGGCCGAGGAAGAGGCCGTCCGCATGCTCGGCGTCTACCGCACGTTCATGGAGCAGTGGATGGCGATGCCGGTGATCACCGGCCTCAAGAGCGAGAGCGAGAAGTTCGCCGGCGCGCTGCGCACCTACTCGTGCGAGGCGATGATGCAGGACAACAAGGCGCTGCAGGCCGGCACGAGCCACAACCTCGGGCAGAACTTCGCCAAGGCGTTCGAGCTGCAGTTCCAGGACGAGAAGGGCGAAATGGCCTTCGCGTGGAACACGTCGTGGGGCGTGAGCACGCGCATGGTGGGCGGGCTGGTGATGACGCACGGCGATGACAATGGCCTGCGCACGCCGCCCCGCCTGGCGCCCATCGAGATCGTGATCGTTCCCATCTGGAAGAACGATGACGAGAAGGCGCGCCTGACGGCGGCGGCGCTCAAGGTGAAGGCCGAGCTCACCGAATGGAATGGTCGTGGGGCGACGGACCGGCTGCGCGTGCACGTGGACGTGCGCGACGGCATGCGGTCGGGCGCCAAGTACTACGAGTGGGAGCTGCGCGGTGTCCCGCTGCGCTTCGAACTGGGGCCCAAGGACCTCGAGAAGCAGGCGGTCTTTGCGGCGCGGCGCGACACGCGCGAAAAGCAGTCGCTGCCCATGGACGGACTGCCGGCCGCGGCGGCGGCGCTGCTCGAGCGCATCCAGAACGACATGTTCCAGGCGGCGCTGGCGCGGCGCGAGGCGAACAGCGTGCGCGGCGGCATCAGCTACGACAAGTTCCGTGAATTGATGGAGGGCCCCGGCGCGTTCGTCTACGCCGGCTGGTGCGGCGACGCCGCCTGCGAGGCCAAGGTGAAAGAGGAGACGAAGGCCACCATCCGGTGCATGCCGGATGCGGAGTTCAGGAGCCCCGAGGCGCCGGCCACCTGCCTGCGCTGCGGGAATCCGTCGAAAGCCGAGGCCGTGTGGGCGCGGGCATACTAGACCGGGCCTATACACGCCGCGACGGAACCCTCTTCTGCGACGGGGTCCCGCTCGAGTCGATCGCCGCGGCGGTGGGCACGCCGGCCTACGTGTACAGTGCGCGCGCGCTGCGCGAGCGCTATCGGGCGCTCGACGCGGCGCTCGCTGGGGTGCCGCATCGCATCCACTACTCGCTGAAGGCGAACAGCAGCCGCGGCCTGCTGCAGCTGCTGCGCGCCGAAGGGTGCCGCGCCGACGTGGTGTCGGGCGGCGAACTCATGCGGGCGCAGCGGGCCGGCTTTCCCGCCGAGCACATCATCTTCGGCGGGGTGGGGAAGCGGCGCGATGAAGTGCGCGCCGCCCTCGCGGCCGGCATCCTGCTGCTGAACGTCGAGTCGGCGGCGGAGCTGGACATCGTCGAGGACGAGGCGCGGGCACTGGACGTGCGGGCGCGCATCGCCTTCCGCGTGAATCCGGAAGTGCATGTCTCCAACGCCCATGAGTTCATCGCCACGGGCTCGCGCGGGCACAAGTTCGGCATTCCGTGGGGCGAAGTGCCGACGGTCGCCGCGCGCGCGCTGTCGTCGCCGCACATCGAACTCGCCGGCCTCGACATGCACGTGGGGTCGCAGCTCACGTCGCTGGAACCGTACCGCGACGGCGTTGCGCGGCTCACCGAGCTGGCGCGCGACCTGCAGCGGCAGGGGGCGCCGCTGCGCTTCTTCGACGCCGGCGGCGGACTGCCCGCCCGGTACGACGCGGAGGAGGCGCCCGACCTGGCGCTGTTCGCCTCGATCATCGTCCCCGCCGTGCAGTCGCTCGGCCTCGAGCTCATCGTCGAACCGGGGCGGTTCGTGGTGGCCGAGTCAGGCGCACTGCTCACGCGCGTGCTGTACCGCAAGCCGAGCGGCGGGACCGATTTTGTGATCTGCGATGCGGGCATGTCGGACCTGTTGCGCCCGTCGCACTACGACGCGTTTCATGCCATCGAAGCCGTGCGGCCGCGCGGGGCCAGGGCAACGGTGGACGTGGTGGGCCCCATCTGCGAGACGGGGGACTTCATTGCGCGCGACCGGCTGATGGATGACCCTGCCCCCGGCGACCTGCTGGCGGTGCACACCGCGGGGGCGTACGGTTACGTGATGGCGCTGACGTACAACTCGCGCCCGCGCGCCCCCGAGGTGCTGGTTGACGGTGCGCGGTGGGCGGTGATCACCCGTCGCGAGACGCTGGATGACCTGGTCCGGCTCGAAGCCGAGACCCTCGAATGGACGGAGGGGTGATGCGGGTAGGCCTCATCAGCGACACCCATGATCGCGTGCCCGCCATCGCGGCGTTGCTGCGGGAGTTTCAGTCCCGCGCGGTGGAGATGGTGCTGCACGCCGGGGATTTCTGCTCGCCGTTCGCCCTGCAGCCGTTCCTCGAGAGCGGCGCACCGATGGTGGGCGTGTTCGGGCGCAACGACGGCGATCGCGAGGGACTGCGGGCGACGGCGGCGCAGTGCCTGGCCTGCGAGCTGTTCGAGGCGCCGCACTCGACGCAGATTGGCGACCACAAGATCCTGCTCGTGCATGACCTGGCCGACGTGTCGGAGCGGTCCATGATGTCGCACGCGCTGGTGGTGCACGGCCACGAACACAAGCAGGAGATGAAGTCGCGCGGCGACACGCTGATCGTGAACCCCGGGGAGGGGTGCGGATGGGTCCACGGCGCGCCCTGCGCGGCGATCATTGACCTCGATTCCAGGCACGTGGAGTTCGTGAAGCTCGACGGCCCGGAGTGGAAGTACTAGTGAAGCGCATCCTGATTCTCGACTGCGGCTCCCAGTTCACCCAGCTCATCGCGCGCCGCGTGCGCGAAGCCCACGTCTTCTGCGAAATCCACCCGCCCACGCGGTCGCTGGCGTGGATTCGCGAATGGAACCCGGCCGGCATCATCCTCTCCGGCGGCCCGCGTTCGGTCACCGACGACGGCGCGCCGACGTTCGAGCCGGGCATCCTCGACGTGGCGCCCCTGCTCGGCGTCTGCTACGGCATGCAGTGGATTGCGCACACTGAAGGCGGTGCGGTGGTGGCGGGCGGCGGCCGCGAATACGGGCGCGCGGAAGTTCAGGTGGTTGAACCTGCCGGGCTCTTCGCGGGCTTCGATGCCGGGGAGAAGTCCACCGTGTGGATGAGCCATGGCGACCACGTGGAGGCGCCGCCGCCCGGGTATGTCGTGACGGCGCGCAGCGACCGGGTGATCGCCGGCTTCCGGCACGAGACCAAGCCGGTGCACGCCGTGCAGTTCCACTCCGAGGTGGCGCACACGGTGCGCGGTGCCGAGATCATCCAGAACTTCCTGTTCGGCGTCTGCGGCTGCACGCCCGACTGGACGCCCGGGCATTTCATTGACAACGAGGTCGCGAAGATCCGCGCCCTCGTCGGCGACCAGCACGTCATCTGCGGCCTTTCCGGCGGCGTGGACTCGTCGGTGGCGGCGGCGTTGGTGCACAGGGCGATCGGCGACCAGCTCACCTGCATCTTCGTGGACACCGGGCTCCTGCGACTGCACGAGCGCGAACAGGTGGAGCGCTTGATGGGCCGGCACCTGGGCATCAAGCTCATCACGGTCCGGGCGGAGGAGCGCTTTCTGACGGCGCTCGCGGGCGTCGAGGAGCCGGAGCGGAAGCGCAAGATCATCGGGCACACCTTCATCGACGTGTTCGAGGATGCCGCGGCCGAGGCGGGGCAGGGCGCGTCGTTCCTGGTGCAGGGGACGCTGTATCCCGACGTCATCGAGTCGGTGAGCGCCAAGGGCGGCCCCAGCGCGACGATCAAGACGCACCACAACGTGGGCGGGCTCAAGCCCGACATGGTGTTCACGCTCATCGAGCCGCTGCGCGAGCTGTTCAAGGACGAGGTGCGCAACGTCGGGCGCGAACTCGGCCTCCCCGAGGAGATGGTCGGCCGGCATCCGTTCCCGGGCCCCGGGCTCGCCATTCGGGTGCTCGGCGCCGTGGACCACGCCAGCGTCGAGACGCTGCGCCAGGCGGACGCGATCTACCTCGAGGAGATCCGCGCCGCCGACTTGTACGACAAGATCTGGCAGGCGTTCGCCGTCTTCCTGCCGGTGCGGTCGGTGGGCGTGATGGGCGACGGCCGCACGTATGAAAACGTCGTGGCCCTGCGTGCCGTCACCAGCACCGATGGCATGACGGCCGACTGGTTCGCCTTCCCGCATGAGGTGCTCGGGCGAATCTCCAGTCGCATCATCAACGAGGTGACGGGCGTGAACCGCGTCGTCTACGACGTCAGTTCCAAGCCGCCCGCAACCATCGAGTGGGAATAGTCGCGGGCGCCGTGCGTCGCCCATCACGGCTCGCGGCCCTCAGGCGTCGAACAGTCGCCGCCGCCGCTTTTCCCACGTGAGGAGCCAGCCCGGCAATTCCGCGGGGGCCATCGGCGCGCCGATGAACCAGCCCTGCGCGAGCTCGCAGGCGCTCGCGCGCAGGGACACCCAGTCGGCGGAATCCTCCACCCCCTCCGCCACGGTGCGCATGCCGAGTTGGCGGGCGAGGTCAATGCTCGAGTTCACGATGGCGCCCAGCACGGCGTTGCTTCCGGCGCCATGCACGAACGAGCCGTTCACCTTCACCGCGTCGAACGGCAGGTCGCGGAGCTGCGCGAGCGACGACGAGCCGATGCCGAAGTTGTCAATGGCGAGCGTGATCCGCCGCATGTGCAGGCGGCTGAGCGCCGCCAGCGCCGTGTCGGGATCCTGCGCAAACCGCTGTTCGCTGACCTCGAGCACCAGGTCGCTGGGCGGCAGGCCGCTGCGGTCCAGCGCGGAGAACACGAAGTCGGCAAAGTCCACGCGCGTGAGGTCCCCCATCGTGACGTTCACCGCCACGAACACCTCGAGCCCCTGGTCGCGCCACTCGCGGCCCTGTGCCACGGCCGCGCGGACCATCAGCTCGGTGATGTCCCGGATCAGCCCGCGCTCCTCGGCGACACTGACGAACTGGCCCGGCATCACCAGCCCGTCGCGGGGATGCTGCCAGCGCACCAGCGTCTCGACGCCGGCGAGCGCGCCGGTGGAGAGATGCACGATGGGTTGCACGTAGGGTATCAGCTCCCCGTCGAGTACGGCCCGCGCGATCTCCTCCGCGGGGTACTGCTTGGCCGACGCCGGTTCCGCGGCGGGCTTCTCCCAGTGTTCGAGCACCGTCTGGAGTTCGGCAGGCAGCACCGGCTTGGTGACGGCGCCGAGAATCTTGATGTTCTGGGAGACGCCAAACCGCGCGGCGCTCTCGATCAGCCGCTCGTCCTCCCCGCTGACCAGCACCACCGGGGTCTCGGCGCGCCGTTCGGCAAGCAGCTTGAGGAACGCGATGCCGTCAACGCCCGGCATGTTGAGGTCGAGGAGGATGAGTCCGATGGAGCGCCCCGGCGTGCTGAGCGCGTTCAGCGCGGCGGCGGCAGACGTGCACCCGAGTAGTTGCGTGTAGCCCAGGCTGTTCAGGGTACGCGCCAGCAGCTTCAGTTGCAGCGGATCGTCGTCGAGAATCAGGATCTCGGTCACAGGCTCGTCCTGGGTATGCACGAATCAGGGGGCGCGCGCGGACGCGCGCCCGGCTCGCGGCGCGCGACGCGGCGCCGTCGGCGTGTTCCGCTCGGTGGTAAGCATAGCAAAAGGCGACGCAGTCCGCATCTGGCGCGCCCCTCCCCGGCGTCCGCTCTCA
>JAJZRK010000123.1 GCA_021802745.1 bacterium | reverse complement strand
GGCCCGATCCTGCATGCCGCCGCCGCCGAGGCGCGCGCGGTGCTGGTGCAGATGGCGAGCGAGAAACTCGGCGTTCCGGTGGCCGACCTGACGGTGAAGGATGGCGTGGTGGTCAGCCGGTCGGACGCGGCCAAGAAGGCGTCGTACGGCGAGCTGGCCGG
Source organism: bacterium (assembly GCA_021802745.1). The sequence continues at coordinate 9,906 of JAJZRK010000123.1, read as the reverse complement.
CGGCAAGAAGATCGAACGCCGCTACGCGGGGCAGGTCGCGCTCGACAAGGTCAGCGAGTACACGATCATCGGAAAGTCGTATCCGCGCCCCGACACGATCGAGAAGGTCACGGGCCGGGCCAAGTTTTCCGGCGATATCGCGCCGCCCGAGGCGCTGCATGCGCGCATCGTGCGCGCGCCGGCGCACGGGGCGACGATCACGTCGGTGGACACCAGCGCCGCCGAGAAGCGGCCGGGCGTGCGCATCGTGAGGGACGGCGACCTCGTTGCCGTGCTCCACGCGCATCGCGACGAGGCCGACAAGGCGCTCCAGCTGGTCAAGACCACCGTCACGCCGTCGGAGAGCACGCTCAACAACGAGAACATCTTCGCCCACCTGGAGCAGATGGTGGTCGAGAAACGGCAAGCCGGCGCCGCCGGCGACCTTGCCGCCGGCGAGAAAGCGGCGACGCAAGTCATCAGCGCCAAGTACCTGAAGGGATACGTGGCGCACGCCCCGATGGAGACGCACACGGCCGTCGCGTCGGTCGCCGCCGACGGCAAGGTCACGGTCTGGGCGAGCACGCAGACGCCATTCCCGCTGCAGACGCAGGTGGCGCGCGCCCTCAAGCTCTCGCCCGAGAAGGTGCGCGTCATCACGCCGTTCGTGGGCGGCGGTTTCGGCGGCAAGAGCGCGAGCCAGCAGGCGGTGGAAGCGGCGCGGCTCGCCGTGGCCGCTGGCAAGCCAGTGCGCGTGACGTGGAGCCGCGAGGAGGAGTTCTTCTTCGACACGTTCGACCCGGCATCGGTCATCAACCTTCGCGCCGGCCTCGATGCCGCCCGGCACATCGTGCTCTGGGACAACGAGATCATCGGCGCAGGCAACCGGGGCGCGGGCGTGTTCTACGACGTCCCCAACCACCGGACGATCACCAAGGGAGGCTGGGGCGGCAATCCGGCCGGCATGCATCCGTTCGCGGTGGGGCCGTGGCGCGCACCGGGCGCCAACGCCAACGTCTGGGCCCGCGAGTCGCACATAGACATGCTGGCGGCAAAGGCCGGCGTGGACCCGGTCGAATTCCGCCTGCACAATCTCTCGAATGCGCGGATGCGCCGCGTGCTCGAGGCGTGCGCCATGAAGTTCGGCTGGACGCCGAAGCCGGCGCCGAGCAGGCGAGGCGTCGGCGTGGCACTCGGGGAAGACGCCGGCACCTACGTGGCGAGCATGGCCGAGGTGAAGGTGGACGCCGCCACGGGGGCGATCAAGGTGCTGCGCGTGGTCTGCGCGCAGGACATGGGCGTCGTGGTGAACCCGGAAGGGGCCGCGCAGCAGATGGAAGGCTGCATGATGATGGGGCTCGGCTACACGCTGGCCGAAGAGGTGCGGTTCAGGAACGGCGAAGTCCTTGACAAGAACTTCGGCGGATATGGCATGCCGAAGTTCTCGTGGATGCCGAAGATCGAGACCGTCATCCTCGATAATCCCGACCTTCCGTCGCGGGGCGGCGGCGAGCCGGCGATCGTGGGGATGGGCGCGGTCATCGCCAACGCGGTGTTCGACGCCACCGGCGTGCGGATCACGCAGCTGCCGATGACGCCGGCGCGCGTGAAGGCGGCGCTGGGGAAGAAAGGATGAGGAGGAAGTTCAACAAAGGTCGATGCCGCGGGATGTCACGACAACTGGAGGTTCGATTGCTGAAGGGTGCGTGGCGAGGCGGGCTGGCGGTCCTGGCCGCGGGCATCCTGCTTGCGGGATGCCAGCGGCAGCAGTTCACTGAAGCGACGGCGGGCCAGGCCGCGGCAAGTGACAGCACGATGGTCGTCTCGGCGTCGCCGTACGCGACGCGCGTGGGGGTGAGCATCCTGCGGAGCGGCGGCAATGCAGTGGACGCCGCGGTAGGCGTCGCCTTCGCGCTGACGGTCACGTACCCGACCGCCGGCAACATCGGCGGCGGCGGCCTGATGCTGGCGCGCATGAACGGCAAGGCCGTCGCGCTCGACTTCCGCGAACGCGCGCCACTGGCCGCGACGCGCGACATGTACCTGGACGCCGCAGGGAATCCGACGGACCGCAGCGTCACGGGGGCACTGGCGGCCGGCGTGCCCGGCAGCGTGGCGGGGCTGTACGCCGCGCACCGGAGATTCGGTGCGCTGCCGTGGCGCGACGTCGTGCAACCGGCCATCGAGCTCGCCAAGGGCGGATTCCTCACGGACTCGGCGTTCGTCGAGGACATCGACGACAACATGGCACGGTTTTCGCCTGCTTCCACCGCGTTGTACGCGCCGCAGGGTGTGCCAGTCGCGGTCGGCACGCGCTTCAGGAACCCGGATCTCGCGCGCACGCTGCAGCTTATCGCCGACCGGAGGGCGCAGGGATTCTATGAAGGGGAGACGGTCGAGAAGCTCGTCGCGGAGATGCAGCGGGGCGGTGGCATCATCTCGCTCGAGGACCTGAAACAGTACGAGCCGAAATGGCGCACGCCGGTGGCGTTCTTGTATCGGGGGCACCAGGTGCTGACGATGCCGCCGGTCTCGTCGGGGGGACTGACCTTCGCCCTGATTGCGAACATCCTCGGTGGCTACGACCTGCGCGCGATGGGAGCGCATTCCTCCGATGCCATCCATGTCATGGCCGAGGCGGAGCGCGCCGCCTTCGCGCGCCGCAACACGCTGCTGGCCGATCCGGACTTCGTGCCCATACCGAGTGCGTCGTTCCTGTCACCCGACACGGCGGCCGCGCTTCGCGCGCGCATTTCGATGACACAGCGCGCCACTGACCTGGTGCCCGCAGACCCCATGCGCGGTCAGCATACGACGCACTTCTCGGTGGTGGACGGCAAGGGCAACGCGGTTGCGCTGACGACGACGCTGAACACCAGCTTCGGATCGGCGGTGACGGTGACCGGCGCGGGCTTCCTGCTGAACAACGAGATGGACGACTTCACCGTGAAGCCCGGCGCCCTGAACCAGATGGGGCTCAGGCAGGGCGAGGCGAATGCCATCGTTCCCGGCAAGCGCATGCTCTCCAGCATGACGCCGACCATCGTACTCGACAGCACGGGTGCGACATTCCTCGTCGTGGGCGCCTCGGGGGGTGCACGCATCATTGCGGCCGTGGCACAGGTCGTGTCGAACGTCGTGGACTTCCGCATGCCGCTCGACGTCGCGATGAAGGCGCCGCGATTCCACGCGCAGGACTATCCGGACCGGATCGACCTCACGGTGCCGGGAATTGCCGATTCCGTGGTGAAGGCGCTGGAGGCGCGCGGTCACACCATCCGGGCGCGAAAGGGCGGGATGGGTTTTGGCTGGGCACAGGCGATCATGCGCACCGGGGGCCGGTGGCACGGGGTGTCGGAGCCCGCGGGGCACGGACTGGCGGCGGGATACTAGCGGCGGACCTGACGCCACAAGCGATCGGACCGGAATGGCGCGATATTGTCAGGGTCGGCGTACGGTGCGTGCTCGGTGCGCATCGCCTGCCCCTGTCCTGGAGACCTGCGCGTGTCCGCCCTTCTTGCCCGCCGATTCGTCGTCTTCACGCTGGCCGCCGTGGCGGCGCTGCACGCCGCGACACCACTGCATGCCCAGGTCCGCCGCGACGTGCGCGCACTCGACACGCGGCCGGCGGCTCCGTGGGTGCGCGACGGCGTCATTTACGAACTGAACGTCCGGACCTTCTCGTCCGAAGGGACGTTCAACGCGGTGACTGCCCGGTTGCCCGAGCTGCAGAAGCTGGGCGTGACGATCGTCTGGCTGATGCCGATCCACCCCCTGGGCGTGGTGAAGAAGAAAGGGTCCATCGGCAGTCCGTACGCCGTGCGGGACTATATGGATGTGAACCCGGCGTACGGCACCAAGGATGACCTCAGGCGGCTGGTGCGCGAGGCGCACCGCGTGGGACTCAAGGTGATCATTGACGTGGTCGCCAACCACAGCGCCTGGGACAACGTCCTGATGAAGACGCCGTCGTACTATCGGCGCGACACCTCGGGGCAGATCCTGTCGCCCTACGACTGGACGGACGTGGCGGCGCTGAATTACGGCAACCCGGCGACGCGCACGTACATGCACGGGGTGCTGCAGTACTGGCTGCGCGAGTTCGACCTCGACGGGTTCCGGTGCGATGTGGCGGGTGAGGTGCCCACCGACTTCTGGGAAGAGGCACGGCGCAACCTCGAGCAGATCAAGCCGGACATCGTGATGCTCGCCGAGTCGCACGAACCCGAGCTGCTGACGAGCGCGTTCGACCTCGACTATGGATGGCCGGTCTATCACGCACTCAAGGATGCTATCCTCGGCAACCGCAGTGCGCGCGCCGTGCGCGAGGAATGGGAGGCGGAGCGCCGCAACTACCCCAAGGGCGCGCTGCACCTGCGGATCGCGGATAACCATGACGAAAAACGCGCGATCACGTTCTTCGGCGAGCGCGCCGCCTTGGCCGCGTTCGCGCTGGTATTCACGATGGATGGCGTGCCGCTGCTCTACAACGGCAACGAAGTGGGTGACGCCACTGAGAGCTTCGCGCCGGCGCTGTTCGAGAAGATGCCGGTCTGGTGGCAGATGAAGGAGCGCCGGCCCGAATTTCCGCGGTTCTTCGAGGGGATGATACCGTTACGCCGCGCGCACCCCGCCCTGCGCGGCGGGGCGACCACCTGGGTGCGGAATACGGACGAAGACCGCGTGATCACGTTCGTGCGCTCGGATGCAACGGAGGAAGTGCTGGTGGCGGTGAACCTCACGAACCGTGCGTTCAGCGGCGCCGTGGAAGTGGCCGGGGCAGGGTACACCGAGATCACGCCGTGGGCCGCATCGGCCGCGCCTGCCGCGGTGCCGGCGCTGACGCTCGAGCCGTGGGGCGTGCGGATCTTCCGCAGGAGTAAATAGTAGCACAGTGATACAAATAAGGCCCGCAGGTGCATGCCGGCGGGCCGCGTGCGGTGCCCGGACGTCCATCGTGGAACGTCACGGCGCCGTGATGTTGCCGCCGAGCGTGATGACGAATCCGGAGTGGCCGGGAAGGTCGGCGGTTGCGGTCAGTCGCCTGGCGGCGTCGAGCCGGAGCGTGGGGCCGCGCGACGGGCCGTACAGCGTGCACGGCGCCAGCCGCCGGAACCGCGGGGCATCGTCGGTCGACGTGATTTGCACGGACGTCAGGGCTGCCTGCCCGACGTTGACGATCACGAGCACGGCGCCCGTAGCGTCGTGCCGCAGGAAGGCGACGGCCGCCGGGTCGTTCGTGGCGAGCGGGATCAACGCACCGCGACCGAGTGCCGGTGTCGCCGCACGCAGGCGGATGAGCGTGCGATGCAGGTTCAGCAGGGAATGCGGATCGCGATCCTGCGTCTCGACATTCGCCTCGAGCGAGTCAGAGGCCAGCGGCTGCCACGGGGTGCCGGTGGTGAAGCCGGCATGCGGCGCCGCGCGGGACCACGCCATCGGCGTGCGGATGAGCTCGTCGGGCTTCGGGCCCGTCATGCCCAACTCCTCACCGTAGTACACAAACGGCAGACCGGGCAGCGTGAGCAGGAGCAGCGACGCCACGCGCGCCTTGCCCCAGTCGCCGCCAAACTCCGTGCGTGTGCGCGGCTGGTCGTGGTTGCGCAGGAATGGCGCCCAGCGTTCCGCCGGCAGCGCGCCCTGCAGCCGCAACACCGGCGCGAGAATGCCGCGGGCATCGCCGCGACGCACACCGGCGATGAGCGAGTCGGCGATCTCGAAGGCGAAGTAGGCATCCAGTTGGTCGGGATAGTACGTCAGCAGCGTGCCCGTGCTGTCAAAGACCTCGCCGATGGTGAAGGCACCGGGCTTGGACTTCCGCACGTAGGCGCCGTACTCGCGCAGCACGGCATGCGTGCGCGGCGTGTCGTCCACGGTGGCACCGTCCTCGACGAGGTACCGCACGGCGTCGAGCCGAAAGCCGTCGGCGCCCATCTCGTGCAGCCAGAACGACGCCACCTTCTTCATTTCGTTGAGCGCCGCGGGGCCTTCGTAGTTCAGGTCAGGCATCCCCCGCCAGAAGAAGCCGTAGTAGTACTCGTCGCGCTCCGGTGAACGGTGCCAGTTGTTGTTTCCCCAGCGATTGTCGGGGCCCCGCGTGGGCGAGAACCGGAACCACGAGCGATACGGTGACGCAGGGTCGCGCAGGGCGCTCTGGAACGGGGGGTACTCGCTGGACGTGTGGTTGAGCACCATGTCCACGAGCACCTTGATGCCGCGTTTGTGCGACTCGGTCATGAGCCGCTTGAAGTCGTCGTTGGTGCCGTACGCACGCGCCACGCGATAGTAGTCGCTCACGTCATAGCCGTGATAACCCGGCGACTCCATGATGGGCATCAGCCACAGGCAGCGCGCACCCAGCGATCGCGTGCTGCGCGGGTTGCCGTCGTTGATGTAGTCGAGCGCGGCGATCAACCCGTTGAGGTCGCCAATGCCATCGCCGTCGCTGTCGCGGAAGGAGCGCACGAACACTTCGTAGCAGGTGGCGCCCTGCACCCAGGACGCGGTCGGCGGGGTGCTGAGTGGCATCCTCGGCTGCGCCGAGGCGCTGGCACTGACGAGAGTCGCGAGGAGTATCGCGGCGTGGACGGCACGACAGCGGGACATACAAAGGACGCTACAGACCCGGCGGAGCCGGGGCAACCATCTCAGCGCGCGCGCATCGCGCGCGTCAGCGCCCGGTCTAGCGCGTTGGCGAACGCCTGCGTGTCGCGCGCGCTGAAAGCGGCGTGTCCGCCGGTTTCGACGCCGGCGCTGCGCAGTCCGTCCATGAAATGGCGAACCGACAGGCGTTCGCCAATGCTCTCGGCGCTATGCACCTCGCCCCGTGGGTCGATGACCGCCACGCCCTTGGGGACGAGGAGCGCGGCCAGCGGAATGTCGGCCGTCACGGCCACGTCACCCGATTCGGCATTTTCGGCGATATAGCGATCGGCCTCGTCAGAACCCGCGTCAACGCGCACCGCGGAGAGGTGCACGTACCCCGTCGGGAGCTGCACGCGCTGGTTCGCCACCAGCACCGTGTCGAGCTTCAGGCGATCAGAAGCTCGGTAGCAGACCTGCTTGACCGCCACGGGAGTGGCGTCGGCGTCAATCCACAGCTTCATGCGGCGAAAGATAGCGCCTGGCGAGCGGCTCCTGCCCTCGGTCTCTGACGCGGATGGCCGACGCCGACCGCTGGCGCGCGGTGGTCGCCGAGGCAATCGTTCGGCATCATGGACACGCCGCCGGAACGCCCTCCCCGCACGCCTGACCCGCTGCACGGCGTGACCCTCGAGCGGATGCTGAACGAGATGGTCAACGAACTCGGCTGGGAACGCTTGGGGCGCCGCGTGCGCATTGCCTGCTTCACGAGCGACCCCAGCGTGCAGTCGAGCCTGAAGTTCCTGCGGCGCACGCCGTGGGCACGGGCCAAGGTCGAGCGGATGTACCTCGACCTGGTGAAGGTGCGCGCGCTGAGCGATACGGGCCGCTGACGGAGGCCTGCGTGTCTTCCCTGCGCCATGTGAACCGAGTGATGCCCGCGCATGCGTGGCTTGTCTTTTTCGCGTGTCTCATCGCTTCGGTGGCGTGTGAGCCGAGCGAAGGCACACGGTCCGCAACGAGCCGCAGTCAGGCAGACTCGGGGGTTGTGGTGCGCAGGGATCCACGAGTCGGAACCGCCGAGCAGGCGGGTTGCCTCCTGGGCGACACATTGCTGCGGCAGGTCTCCAGTGTCGAAACGCAGTGGGAGCCAGCCGTGCCGTTCGATTCGCTCTGGCACGGCTCCGCCGGGCGGTGGGCCTGCCGCGTCCTTGCCGCCGGACGGACGCGGCGCGAGGCGTTCTCGGTCGACACGGTACTGCGAGGATTCACCGCACGCGGGTGAAGCGATCGCACGATGATTTCCGCCGACGGACCGGATGGCACGGTGCAGGGCGTCCATCGCGGGCGTGTCACCTGCCTGCTCGAGGGACGTTGGGACGGCGGCGACGACTCGGATTCGACGTATGTGCCAAGCGACACGATTGAGGTGCGCGTGGCCTGCACGCGCACGGTCCCATCCGACACGATCTTCCCCGCACCCGGGAAGTAGGGACTGTGGCGTCCGCTGGGGATGCGCAGGAGTGGCATCCGCGTCACGAGGAGGCCAGATTCCGAGAGTCGCACCAACCGGCCCCCCTCATGCTCGCACGCGCGACCTGCTGTGCGCTCGTCGTCGTCCTTTGCGCGTCCGTCCAGCCGACGCCGCTTGCCGCGCAGCGCGCGACGGCCCAGTCCCACGTGGTGAAGGGCGTCCTCTACGACTCGGTCGCTCAGGCACCACTCATCGGCGCCGAGGTGCACATGGCGCTGCGCGAGGGAGCAGGGACGCCATTCACCACGCGCACCGACATCGAGGGACGTTTCTCGCTTGGAGGAATTCCCTCCGGCAAGTACGTGCTGGGCTTCTATCATGAGGCGCTCGACCTGCTCGGACTCGAGGCGCCGGTGCAAGGCGTGGACCTCGCCCGGGACTCTGTTGCCGTCATGGACATGAGCATCCCGTCCGGGGGAATCGTGCGGATGTTGCGGTGCGGAGGGCCGGCGGCCAGCGCCGCTGACAATGCGCTGCTCGCCGGGTTCGTGCGTTTCGCCGCGACCCGCCGCCCAGCCGCCGGCGTCACGGTCACGGCCACGTGGAGCACCGTCTCGACGGAGCCCGGCATGGTGCGCACGGCACCCGGACGCGCCACCGAAATGGTAGCCGATGACGGCATGTTCAGCATGTGCAACATCCCATCCGGCGTGGTGCTCTCGCTGGAGGTGCGCGCCGCCGGCACTCGCGAAATCACCGGCCCGGTGACGATTCCGGAGAATGGGGCGCTGCGGCAGGACCTGTGGCTCGTGGATACGGCGGTGAGCAAGGGCATCGCCGAGGTGCGCGGCCGCGTCCTGTCCGAACGGAACCAGCCGGTGGTGAGCGGGCGCGTGCGGATTCCGGCGCTCGACCGCGAAGTGCCCATCTCCGACGGCGCGTTTGCGGTGCTGGACCTTCCTGTCGGCACGTGGATGATGGAAGTCCGCGCGATCGGCGTTGAACCGCGTTCGATGCTGGCCAATGCCTCGTCGCGCCTCAATTCCACGCTGCTGGTGCGTGTCAGCGACCAGGCCCAGCGCCTGGACGCGGTGACCATCAACGGACGGGCCGACCTGGTGATCAACGTGCTCGACGCGGTGCTGGCGCGGCACCGCATCGCCAGCGGCTCCGTCTTCCTGCCGGGCAGTCCGCAACTGCTGAGCGCGCAGCGCGTCACCGACCTGCTCTCGAATGCCCGCGGCTTCACCGTGCTGAGCCCCACGGATGTTCGTGCGCGCAACACCATCACCGGCGCGCGCTGCCAGAAGATCGGCGTCTACGTGAACGGCGTGCGGGCCATCGAAGGCATCGAGGTGCTGGATGCCACCGCGCGGCCCGATCAGGTGCTGGCCGTCGAGGCGTACCCCGATGTGACGTCGGCGCCCTTCGAGTGGCGCACGGGGGACGGCACGTGCGCGGTGGTGGCAATGTGGACGCGGCGATGACGCATTGCCGGCGCAACCACCGGTCCCGGCGCAGCGCTCCTCGGGTTCCCCCGCGAACCTGCGGCGACCGTAGCGGGTACTTCCGCTGGCAAGCCCGACCTGCCCTCCGAGGGTACAGGGGCGATCGAGTGTCTCTGGCCATGGACAATCATTAAGGAGCACGCTGTGCGTCGTCTGTTGCTGGTGACGGCCTTGCTGTGGATTGCGCAGCCGGCGATGTCCCAAATGCCCGGTGGCGGCATGGGTGGAATGGGAGGCGGCCGCCGCGGCGGGGGAATGGGCGGCCGGGGTGCTCCGGGCGGCATGGCGCGCGGCACTCGCGCGACCAACATCAAGTACCCATCGGCCAAGACCGTGCAGAAATGCAACCCGGCCGAGTTGCTG
>JAJZRK010000122.1 GCA_021802745.1 bacterium | reverse complement strand
GGTACGCGGGCGAGGAGGGCTGGCGGAAGGCGGGGCTGCACTCCCTTTCCCGGCCCAATCCCCGGTGCTATCGTTGATCGCGAAGGGGCGAAGCGGACTCCTTTTTTGAGCCAACAAGTCCTCCGAGTGGCTTCCGACATCTCAGCTGACGACATGCCCTCACTGGGGGAAGTCGGAAGGCCGGGTGAGGGGCTCAACATTCGACAGGGCTTCAAAAACCCCGCTTCGTTCCGCTTGATCACAACGCCCCGCTCACCTTGGTGGGCGGGGCGTTGTGCGTACGGTGCCCGAGCTCAATGCCGAGGGCCGCGGTGGAGCATTCGGGTTGGTCGGAAATGTCCAGTCGATGTCGTCAGTCGCGTGGTCGGCATTGTCGCTCAGGGAGTCTCTCAGGCCAGCAGTGCCATCCGGATTTGGCCCGGGCGTACACGACCACAAGCCGGGCCCTCACTCACCCGCACCAGGCCGAACTCCAAGGCGCCTACTCCCCCAGCACGTCCCTGAACAGCGCCTCGACGTCGACCACCAGCGGCTCAGCCGCACCGGACGGTTGCCACGTCAGCGTCTGGCTCACAATCTCGGGACGTTCGTCATCGGGGCGCCAGCGTTCCACGAGGCGGGCCTCGAGGTCGACGATCCAGTATTCTTCAACCAGTGCTCGCTGGTAGTAGCGGCGCTTGAGGCCGCGGTCGTAGCGCGCCGTCGACGGCGACAGCACCTCGACCGCAAGCCGCAACGCCGTAATCTCACTCCAGTCACGCACCCTGCGGCCATCGGCCACGGGAGGTACGACGAACAGATCCGGCTGCACCAGGTTTCCCGGGTGCAAGCGGATGTCGGCGGCGAGGCAGCGCATCTCGCCAATCGCCCGTGCTCCCACCTGTGGGGCGAGGAGAAGAAACAACTGTTCGATGAACCGTTGATGCACATTGGCGGGTGCCGGCGTCACCAGCAGCACCCCGTCGATGCACTCGTACCGGTTCCCGTCGTCGGGCAATGCCCAAACGTCGTCCGGCGTCCAGGACCGTGGGTCGGTTGCGGCAGGCATGCCCATACGGTACGCTCGGCGGGTGGAGGAAAACAAGGGAAGGACATGGCGGCATGTTGTCGCCTGCCAGCAGCAGCCGCGTCACCGAGTTATTGCGCTCCGCATCGATCAAGCGCTCTGGCTTCGGCGTTACATTTCCTTGCGCGCCGCTGCGCACCCTCGCGCCTCCGCAAGCTCTCTCGGTACGGTGGAGCAGAATCCGTGAGCTACCACGAGACGTACGAATTCGTTGCCATCGACCGTTGCCTGACGGTGTCGCAAATGCGCGCCCTCCGCCGCATCTCCACGCGGGCGACGATCACGCCGAACCGGTTTTTCAACTGGTACGACTGGGGCGGACTCAAGGGTAGCCCGCACGAGATGCTTGCCCGGTACTTCGATCTCTTCGTGCACACCGGCAATGGCATGCCCGACTGGGGAATGCTGCGACTGCCGGCGAGAGCCGTCACCCTGTCCCACTGGCGGCCCTACGTGGCAATACTGCGTGGTCACGCGACGACCTCCCGCGCCGCATCGGTCACGACACAGGGGAATGTGGTTGTTCTCGACATGTCGCCGGCGGAACACTTCACGCTACCGGCAAATGCCACGGACGACGATGATGAGCCGATCGAGGAACGACGCGACGACGACAGCGCGGAGCCCGCTGCGTGGCCCGTTCCGCTGGCGCTCATGCGCGCCCGACTGGTGAGCGGTGACCTTTCTCCGCTCTATCTGCTCTGGCTCTTGTCCGTGCAGTGCGGCGACCGTCGACCAACCGCTGCAGAACCACCCCGCCCGGCTGGTTTGCATGCGCAGGATGCGGCGCTCCGGCTTTTCGCGGAATTCCTCGGACTCAACCTGGACCTGTTGCTTGCCGCGCTCGAGAGTCCTTCCTTGGTGCCACGCACTGCCGGACAGTTGCTTGAATGGGCCCGGTCGCGTCAGCGCGACCGCCGCCGCGGGACGATGCGCACCAGCGGGCGCGGCGCTCGACGTACGGGAAGATGAGGCGGTCGTCGAAGAAGCGGAGCGCGGTGCGCGAAGCCCGCATTGATGACGAGATCATCGTTGATGCATACGGCCCCGACGAGAAGGCGATGGGCTGGTACTACTACCTCGAGGATCTTCTCTGCTTTCCATTCACGGCACGGTGCATCGCGGCACGTGCGATCTCGCCATTGAAGAAGGGCGAGGACGTCACCGTACTCGCCATGGCGCCCGACGAGGAATGCCAGCACGAGATCTTCGTCCGCGTTCGCTGGCACGATCGGCTCGTCGCGGTGCCGCTCGCACAGCTTCAGGGGCGGCACGTCGATGCGTCGACCAGACGGGGCATCGAGGACTGGCACTACTGGCGAGCGCGGGGCTACGAGTTCTGAAGTGTCTCGCTGCGAACCTCAGCCTCTCGGAATGTGCTGGCGCTCGGCTGGAGTCTATGGGCGGCGGGTGGCGAGGCGGCTCGCGTCGTGGTGTGAACCGACATGTCTCGAGGGGCGTTAGATTCCTCCCATGCCCCTCCTCACCGTCACCCGCCGCCTCACCTTCAACGCCGCCCACCGGATCCACAATCCGGCCCTCAGCGACGACGAGAACCGCCGCCTCTTCGGCAAGTGCAACTCGCCCAACTGGCACGGCCACAACTACACGCTGGAAGTCTCCGTCGCCGGCGAGCCGGACCCGGTGTCCGGCTACGTCATGGACCTCGCGGAACTCAAGGACCTGGTCAATCGCGCGCTGCTCGACCGGGTGGACCATCACAACCTGAATCTCGACGTCCCGGAGATGGCGGGAACAAACCCCACGGCCGAGAACATTATTCTCATGTTCTGGCGCGTCCTCGAGCCGGCGCTCAAGCCGCGCACGCTCTCGCGCCTCCGCCTGTGGGAAACCGAAAACAACTGGGTTGAATACGATGGCCGCTGACGCCCCCTGGTCCCCCCGTCCGCTCCGCTCCGCCCGCCTCGACGCGGCCGGCGATCCGTTTGACGACGCCGCCAGCATCGGCGGCGATCGCTACCTGGAGTTCGAGAACCTCGTCCGCCGCCAGCTCGAGCTCCTCGGCGAGGAGCCCGCGCGCGACGGCCTCGCCAAGACGCCCAGCCGCGTCGCGAAGTCGCTCACCTGGCTGACGCGCGGCTACCAGATGGATGTGGCCGACGTCGTCGGCGACGCCGTCTTCGCGGAAGAACACCATTCGATGGTCATGGTGCGCGACATCGAGCTCTACTCGATGTGCGAGCACCACATGCTCCCGTTCTTCGGCAAGGCGCACATCGCCTACATCCCCAACGGCAAGATCGTCGGGCTCTCCAAGCTGCCGCGCATCGTCGAGATCTTCTCGCGCCGCCTGCAGGTGCAGGAGCGCCTCACCGAGCAGGTGGCCGCCGCCATCGAGGACGTGCTCAAGCCGCTCGGCGTTGGCGTGGTCATCGAGGCATACCACCTCTGCATGATGATGCGCGGCGTCGAGAAGCAGAACTCGAAGACCATCACGTCGGCGCTGCGCGGCGCGTTCCGCGACGACGGCAAGACGCGCGACGAGTTCTTGCGCCTCGCGTACGCGCCGTCCAACCCCCTGCGCTGATGGCCGCGGCACCCGCTGGTACGGGTCCGCTGACGGGCCAGACGGCCCTCGTCACGGGGGCGTCGCGCGGCATCGGCGCCGCCACGGCACGCGCGCTGGCCGGCGCCGGTGCGCGGCTCGCGCTCGTGGCGCGCGGCGCCGACGGCCTGCACGCGCTCGCGCGCGAGCTTGGTGCCGGACACCTCGTCGTCCCCGCCGACTGCACGCAGGCCGCCGACGTGGCACGCATGGCCGCGGACGTCGCGGCGTGGGCCGGCGGCCCCCCCGACATCATCGTCAACAACGCGGGCATCTACCCGCGCGCCAAGCTGCACGAGCAGGATCCGGACGAGTTCGCCGCCACGCTCGAGGTCAACCTCGCGGCGCCATTTCGCGTGCTGCACGCCTTTCTCCCCGCCATGCGCGCGCGCCGCAGCGGCCACGTCGTGTCCATCGGCACCGTGGCCGACCGGAGCATCTGGCCGATGAACGGCGCCTACAGCGCCTCCAAGTACGGGCTCCGCGCGCTGCACGAGGTGCTGTACGCCGAGTCGCGCGGCACGGGCGTGCGCGCGACGCTCATCGCGCCGGGCGCGGTGGACACGGGCATCTGGGACGCGCACGAGGCCGAGCTGGGCAAGACACTCGCCAGGCGCGAGGCGATGCTGCACCCCGAGGACGTGGCGCGCGCGGTGCTGTTTGCGGTCTCGCAGCCGCCGCACATGACCGTGTACGAGCTGCGACTTTCGCCGCAGTGACCGGGGTGCCGTGTTCGTCGAGCTGATTGACCGCCTGCGCTGTCCCGTCGAGCACGCCGACACCTGGCTGGTGGCGGCCGCATCGCGGGTCGAGCACCGGCACCTCGTTGAGGCGACGCTCGGCTGTCCCGAGTGCGGGGCGGAGTTCGAAGTACGCGACGGCGAGGTCTGGTTTGGCGACCGTGTGAAGCGGATGCCGATGCCCACCTCGGAGGACGAAGCCATGCGTGCCGCCGCCTTGCTGAAGCTGGAGGAACGCGGGCTCTACCTGCTTGACGGCGGCTGGGGGAGCCTGGCTGGCGCGCTGCAGGCCATACTCGATGTGGACCTCCTGCTCGTCGATCCCGCGTCCGGCGACGCGGGAGCGGCCGGCCAGGGGATCCTGCGCGGCGTGGGCGATCGCTGGCCGCTGGCCGCCTCGTCGCTGCACGGCATCGCTCTCGACGGCGCGTCGGTCGCGCGCACGGCCGACGCGCTCCGCGTGCTACGGGCGCTCGGCCGACTCGTCGCTCCGGCCAGCGCCGCGCTGCCGCCCGGCGCGCGCGAACTCGCGCGCGATGAGCGTCACTGGGTGGCAGAGAAAGTCGGGGACGTCGTGCCGCTGGGGCGCGCGCGGCGCTGATTGGAGCGGCCGCGGGGGGTCTCCATCGGCTTATATGGGTCAGGGAAGCCGCCGGACGCCCCCCGCGCCTGTTCCCCGCAAGCGGCGCCTACTCCCCGCCCCCCTCGTACAGCGTCTCGATCAGCACCGAATAGGACTTGTCAATCACGCGCCGCTTCACCTTCAGCGTCGGCGTCATTTCGCCGCGCTCCACCGTGAAGTCGTGCTCCAGCAGCGCCACCTTCTTGGGCGTCTCGAAGCTCGCCAGCTTCATCCGGTCGCATTCCTCCGCGATCTCCTTCTCCATCTTCTGCTGGATCGTCGGCATCTGCAGCAGCTGGGCGCGCTCCGTCCAGTAGATGTTGTGCAGCGCCGCCCAGCGCTCGAGCGCGGCGAACTCGGGCACGATGAGCACCACGGGATACTTGCGCTTGTCGCCGATCATCACGGCCTGCGACACATACTTGTTGGCCTTGAACCCGTTCTCGATCGGCTGCGGCGCGATGTTCTTGCCCCCGGCCGTCACGATGATGTCCTTCTTGCGGTCGGTGATGCGCAGGAAGCCGTCCTCGAGCACGCCGATGTCGCCGGTGTGAAACCATCCCTCGGCGTCAATGGCCTCGGCCGTGGCGTCGGGACGGTTCCAGTACCCTTGCATCACGTGCGGGCCGCGCGTCAGCACCTCGCCGTCGCCGGCGATCTGCACCTCGACGCCGGCAATCGGCTTGCCGATGGTGCCAATGCGGAACGCCGACGGGCCGTTGACGCCGATCACCGGCGACGTCTCGGTGAGGCCGTACCCCTCGAGGATCGTGAGTCCCGCGGCAAAGAAGAACTTGTTGATCTCCACCGACAGCGGCGCGCCACCCGACACGAAATAGCGGATGCGGCCGCCGGTGCGCGCCTGGATCTTGCTGAAGACGAGCTTCTGCGCGAGCGCATACTGCCACGCCAGCGGTCCGTGCGGCGTGCGGCCGGCCAGTACCTGGTCGGCCCAGCGGTCGGCGACGTCGCGCGCCCAGAAGAAGATCCGCTTCTTGAAGGTGCCGCTGGCCAGCGCATTCTCGAAGGCGCGGGCGTACATCTTCTCGTACAGCCGCGGCACCGACATGGCGAACGTCGGCCGCGCCTCCTGCAGCGCGATGGGCACCGTGTCGAAGCTGTCCACGTAGAAGATGGCGCCGCCCATCGCCCAGTACAGGTAGTCGCCCATCCGCTCGAAGATGTGGCAGAGCGGCAGGAAGCTCAGCGCCACCTCCTCGCCAGTGTGCAGCGGCAGCACCTGCATGCAGGCCATCACGTTCGAGTAGATGTTGTCGTGCGACAGCATCACGCCCTTCGGCAGGCCCGTGGTCCCCGACGTGTAGATGAGCGTCGCCAGGTCGCCGGGCTGCACGGCGAGCGCGGCGGCCTTCCATTGCGTCGCGCGCTCTGGCGAATCCACCGCCGCGCCGCGCGCTTCGACGTCGGCCAGCGTCAGGTCGGCCCCGGTGCAGAGTGCCGCACCGAAGGTGATGACGTGCCGCAGCGCGGGGCACTGCGCGCGAATGGCGGCAATCTTCGCCCCGTGCGTCTCCCCCGACACGAACACCGCCACGGCCCCCGAGTCGTTGATCGGGTGCATGGCCTGCTCGGCGGGAAGCGACGGATAGATCGGCACGTCGGCGAGCCGCGCCGTAAGGCAGGCCCAGTCGGCGATCGCCCACTCGGGACGGTTCTCCGAGATGAGCGCCACTCGATCGCCCGCGCGCAGGCCCAGCTCCTGCAGTCCCAGCGAGAGATGCCGCACCCGGCGCTCCGTCTCGCGATGCGAAATTGCCTGCCACTGGCCGGGCCCGACGCGCACGTTCATCGCGTTGGGCCGGTCGTACGACGCCATCGCGTCGAAGAACAGGTGGTTCAGCGTGCCCGGGGCGGGGCGGGGGCCTCCCTGTGCGATCATCGTCTGCTCCACTCGGCGGGGGGAGGGCACGCCGGGCGGACGAGGTCCGTCAGCGGCCCGACTTTGGCTGGAAGTGAATTACGAACTTCACCGGCCTTCCCGCTACCACCGCCCCCCGATACCGGGCCGACGCGTACACCACGAAGGAGTCGGCCGCCGTCGGGAGCTGGTTCGTGCGAATTCGCAGCAGTCGCGAGGCCGCGCCGTCGGTCCCCGTGGTGTCGAGCACCGCCACCTTGTGGCTGTCATCCCACACGGAGGTGAGCGTGGTGTCCGACGTCGGCACCGTCTGCCCTCGGAACGTCACGAGCCAACTCACCAGAAAGCCCGGCACCCCCAGCTTCGTCCCCGCGCTGTCGCGCGTGAGCTTCACCGTCATCGCCTTGCTGACGTTCTTCGAGGCCGTATCGGGACTCGCGTAGATCAGCGTGTCCGCCGTCGCCCCGCTCGCCGCGAGCAGGTCCGGCGCTTGCGTGACCGTCACCGTCTTCTGCAGCGACTGTAGCGACGCGGCCGCGGCGACCACGCGCACCGTGCCGCTCGTCCGGGTGGTCGCGATCAGGTACCCCTGGCTGCTGATGTCTACGCCGGTGTCGAGCGCGATGTACCGGATGGGCGGGTCTTCGATCACGTCGCCGTGGGCGTTGTACGCCACGGCGCGCAACGGGGCGGCGTGTCCCAGCGAATCGCGCATGGTGTCATTCACGACGATGGCCGGATACGGCAGCGTGTCGAACGCCAGCGCGACAATGCCATCGGGCGCCGTGCCCACGTCGGTGCAGGCGCCGGCCCACGCCGCGACGACCACCGTCGCCACCACCCAGCGCGGAGCGCGCGTCATTCGGCGTCCGCGGAGAGCCGCTCGGCGACCCGCAGGGCGAGGTTCACGTAGGCCTGACTAGCCGGGTCCGCCGGCTCCCGCACAACCGCGGGCTGCCCGGCGGCGAATGCCTCGGCAAGGGCGACGGAGCGTGGGATCATCACGTCGCATACCATGGCGGCAGGCAGGTGTTCCCTGATGTACTTCACCGTTCGCTCGCAGGCCGGGTTGCCGGCCTCGTACATCGTCAGCAGGATGCCGTCGAGCGTGAGGGCGGGATTCGTGGACACCACGTCCTGGATGCTGCGCAGGATCTGCGGCGTGGTCTGCAGCGCCAGCGGCTCCGCCTGCAGCGGCACGAGCACGCGGTCGGTGCTCTCGAGGACGCGCCGCGCGATCGGGCCAAGG
Organism: bacterium; assembly: GCA_021802745.1. The sequence goes on along the minus strand of JAJZRK010000122.1, from coordinate 2,001 downwards.
CCGGGCGGCGTGTCCACCACCACGATGTCGCAGCGGTCGCGCGCCGCCTTCAGCATGCGCGGCAGCAGGTCGCTGGCCGCCACGCGCGCCTGATAGTCGCTGTGGTCGGCGCCGTCGGTGACGGTGCCGACGAGCATCACCCGCAGCCACGGCAGCGCCGTGGGGAGGATCACCTCGCGCAGCGTGCGCGTGCCGCGCAGGTAGTCGGCGAAGCCGCGCGTGTCGGAGCCGTGGCGCAAGCCGATGCCGAACCGCACCGAGCCCTGCGGGTCCACGTCCACGAGCAGCGTCTTCAGGCCGCGGCGTGCGAAGGCTGCCGCGAGGTTCACCGCCGTGGTCGTCTTGCCGACGCCGCCCTTCTGGCTGACGATCGAGAGGACCTTGCCCACCTAGCCCTCGCTCGGCTCGGCGGCCGCCCCGCCAGCGGCCGGATTGCGCAGCACCTCGAGCGTCGCCTCGGCGTGGCGCACCCAGCGCTCGGATTCGGCGCCGGCCGGCGGACTGGCCAGGAACGCCTCGAGGTGCTTCTCGGCGGCTGCGGCGTCGCCCCGCTTGATGAGCAGGAAGGCCAGGCCGTAGTGCGCCCCCGAGAGCGACGGATCGAGGTCCAGGGCGCGGCGATACGCGCGAATCGCCTCGTCGAGACGGCCCGTCCGCGAGTACGCGATGGCCATGTTCTGCAGCACGCGCAGGTCGTCCGGGTGGTCGCGGAGGGCGAGCCGGTACGACGTGATGGCCGCCTCGTAGTCACCCTGACGCTCGAGCAGCAGCGCCTCGTTCAGATAGTCGAGGCGCTGCGGTCGGGAGTCGGTGTCGGCCATGCCGCCAAAGAGGCGGTTCCACCAGGACATAGGCGCGGCGGGTTGACAGGGGATGGACGTTCGCCCGCCAGCGCGAGGTCTGCTAGCGGAACCATCTATAGACGCGCGGGAAGGGTCCTACGGCACAACCTATGCACCACGATTGGGGCCAGCAACCGTGCTTTCCTCCCACCCCCCCCCCCGCTACCCTCCCCCCCTCCCCCCCACCCCCCCCCCCCTCGCCGAGTGCCCCTTTCACCCCCCCAAAACGCCCTTTACCCCCCCCAAGGCGGCCCGCACCTCGAGGGGCCCCTCTTTGGCGAACTGTCCCGGGCGCTCGCGCTGAAGGTCGCCCGCGAGTTCGTGCCCGAAGTCGTGGTGGGCGTCGCCACCGCCGGGGTGGTCCCCGGCTGCGTCGTCGCCGCCATACTCGACTGCGAGTTCCACTCGATCATGGTCAGCCGGCGCTTCGGCGTCGCGCGGGCGCGCGAGACGCCCGCCGTGCTCGGCGGCGCCCCCGGGCAGGTGCGCGACCGGCGCGTGCTCCTTGTGGACGAGACCTGCGACAGCGGCGAGACGCTGCGACTCGCCAGGGCGGCGCTCGTCAACGCCGGCGCCAGCGACGTGCGCACCGCCGTCTCGTTCCGCTGCGGCCCGTTCGAGCCGGACTTCTACGCGCTCGCCACCGAGAGCACCATCGTGCTGCCATGGGACCGCGAGATTCTGCACCACGGCGAACTGGTGCCGAATCCGAAATACGAAGCGGTGTATCTGGATGATCCCGGGGCGTATTGACCACGCCTGTTGACAGACAAGCCGCGTAGCGTGAGCGTGTAACTGACAGGCGCCGCCGCGATGCGAGGAGGGCTCGGGAGCGAGATGACACAGTATACGCCAAGGTTCAATCGGCGTTCGATCACCGTGTGTCGGCTGACGGCACGAACCGCCGGTCTGTTCACGGCTGTGACTGGGGGTGCGACGCTGGTCGGGTGGTGGCTCGACGTCGCGGTGCTGCGGTCCGGACGATCCGACTGGGCGTCCATGAAGCCCGATACCGCCCTCGCGCTCGTCGCCGCCGGTCTCGCACTCGCTTCTCTGTCGCGACCGACCGAGCATGATGAACGCTCCCCGCGCTGGTGGGGTGGCGCGGCGGCGAGCCTGGTACTGCTCTTGGGGACGCTTGCCCTCGCGCGAGATCGGA
>JAJZRK010000121.1 GCA_021802745.1 bacterium | reverse complement strand
CCCCGTCCGCGACAAGCCCGCCTGCCACACGCCCGCACGCATTCGCCCCGTCCGCGACAGTCCCACGCGCCCGACAGCGCGCCCAGTGAACGTCCGACCGCCCTCCGTCGTAAGTTTGCTGTCGGTTCGCGCCCGGCTGTCGGGCTCGTCTGTGTCCATTGGAGACTTCCCGTGATCCGCACCGCCCGCTTCGCCCGCGTCGCCGCGGCGCTCATCCTCGGCACCGGCACCCTGACGGCGCAGGCCAGGCCCGCCGCGTCCCGCATTGTCTGGCCCGGCGAAGGCCCGGCCACCTGGGCCCCGCGCCCGACCGTCAGCGCCATCACGGCCAACGACCTGCGCACGCGGCTCTACGGCTTCGCCGACGACTCCATGCAAGGGCGACGCATCGGCGAGCGCGGCAACTACAAGGGGACCGATTACATCGCGCGCGAGTTCAAGCGGCTCGGCCTCAAGCCGGCCGGCGACAACGGCACCTACTTTCAGGTCCTGGCCTTCGGACCGCTCGGTTTCGACAGCGCGGCGTCGAACCTTGAAGTCGGCGGCGCGGCGTTGGCGCGCAGCAGCGAGTGGGTGCCGATGGCGCCCAACGCCGCCAGTGGCATCGGCAGCGTCGCGCACCTTGCCGGCGTGCCAACCGTCTATGCCGGGCGATGGGGTGACACGGTGGCCCTCGACGCGGCGATGATTCGCGGAAAGGTGGCCGTCTTCCTCGCGCCGCCGGCGCTGAACCGTCCCGCGCCCACGGTGCTGCGCTGCGACTCGGTGCCCGACAAGTTCGGGGCGCAGGCCGCCGCCCTCGTGGAAGCCACCACGCCGCGCGCCGCGGGCCGGCCGGGCGGGTTCGGCATGGCGCGCGACGTTCGCGCCCAGGCCGCCGACGCCGTGGCGGTGCTGCTCATCGGCGCCGACGCCATTCCCGCGCCGGCCGCCGCCGCCGCGTGGGCGATTCGCGGCGCCATGCAACCGGCGCCCGATGCGCCCACCGCAATTCCCGGCGCGACGATCTCGCGCGGCGCCGCCGCGAAGCTGTTTGCCAAGGGGGTCGGGCAGCTCGCGGTGGGCGACGCCGGCCAGGCGGTGAGCGGCCACTGGCGGCAGGAGTGGAAGCTGTCAAGCACGCCGGCGCGCAACGTCGTCGCCATCAGGCCGGGCGCCGACCCGACGCTCGCCGCCGAGTACGTGCTCCTCGGCGCGCACAACGACCACATGGGCGCCGCGGCGCCGGTGGACCACGACTCGCTGCGCGCCGTCAACATGGTGACGCGCCGTCAGGGGGCCAACGATCCGGTCTGCCGTCCGACCGCCGACCAGCAGCACCGCATTGACTCGCTCATCGCGCGCGCGCGCAAGATCCGCCCGGTGCGCCTCGACACCGTCATGAACGGTGCCGACGACGACGGCTCGGGGACGACCGCGCTGCTCGAGATCGCCGAGCAGTTCGCCGCCGAGAAGCCGGCGCGGTCCATCATCTTCGTCTCGCACGAGGGCGAGGAGGCGGGGCTGCTGGGTTCCAAGTGGTTCGTGGACCATCCCACGGTGCCGCTCAAGGACGTCGTGGCCGCGCACAACATTGACATGCTCGCCAAGGGGCGCGTGGACGAAGTGAAGTTCGGCGGACCGGCGAGCCTGCAGACGCTGGGCGCGCGCCGCCTCTCGCGCGAATTCGGCGACGTGATTGACAGCGTCAACGCCGTGCGCAGGGAAGTGATGGCCCTCGACAAGTCGTGGGACGTCACGGCCAACCCGATGAACCGCTTCTGTCGCAGCGACCAGGTGAACTACGTGGTGAACAACGTGCCCGTGACGTACTTCTCCACCGGCTACTCGCTGGACTATCACCAGCCGACGGACGAGCCGCGCTACGCGGACTACGAGCACATGGCGCGGGCCAGCCGCTTCATCCACGACGTGATGATGGCCGTGGCGACGCGCAAGACGCGGCCGGCGATCACGGGCAACGACCCGGCCTATCCGCGCTGCCGGTAGCGGCTGGGCGAGGGGCGCAACGCAGAGAGGCGCGGCCGACGGGCCGCGCCTCTCGCACATCTCGGCGTCAGGCGACGCCGCCGGGGCAGCTAGGCGAGCCCCGCCGCCGCCTTGTACCGGGCGCGCACGTTCAACAGCGCGTCCGCCGCGTCGGCGTTCTTCTTGATGGCGTCCTCGAGGAGGACGAGTGCCACCGCGTCATCTTCGACGAGCGTCGGCTCCGGGCCGAGGCGATGGCCGAACCCGGTGTGACGGCCGGGATCAATGACGAGTTCGTTCTTCAGCGGAATGTCGTCATTGCCGAACAGGATGCGCACGACGCAGAACTTCTTGCCCGCCTTCTCCATGTAGCCGAAGCGGAGGCCGTCGGCGCTGGACGGCCAGGCGGGGAGGGTGTGGGCCTTGCCGTCGGTTCCCTCGAACGAGGAGAAACCGGTCGTGAGGCGGCCGAAATTGCGCTCGAAGCCGCCGTGGTACATCAGAGCGTGTCGCATGATGTGGGGGAGGGAAGAAGGATGCGTCTAAGTTGCCGCCCGGCGCATCGGATGACAACCCGTCCCTGGGAGGGGCGCACGCCGGTAGAGCGCCGGCGGCGGCGCTTTCGACTAGTTTGAGGCGCGACCCCTCATCCTCCGTTTCTCGGGAGTCCGTGTGTCCTTGCCTGTGCTCGACGACGCGCTGCAGGCGCGCCTCCGCGACCTCTGCGCGGTGGGATGGGACTTCTTTGACCGCTTCGATCGCACCGTGCGCGAGCGCGGCTTCCACGCGTTCGTCGCCTCGGAGTACGAGGTGGTGCTCGACGCGCTCGTCGCGCATCGCGCCCCCGGCCTGCGCCTGCTCGAACTCGGCTCGGCCTCCGGCGTCATCACCATCATGGCCGACCTCCTCGGCTACGAGGCGTACGGCATCGAGATTGACGGGTCGCTCGTCGCCACCGCGCGCGAGATGGCGCAGCGCTTCCACTCGCGGGCGCGCTTCGTGGCGGGGAGCTTCTTCCCCGCCGGGTATGCCTATCGCGGGGTGGATGGCGAGGTGCGCACCGGGACGCTCGGCGTTGGCGCGTCGGGCTATCAGGAGCTGGGCCGCGCGCTCGACGATTTCGACGTCGTCTTCGGCTACCCGTGGGGCGGGGAGGAGCCCGTGCTGCTCGACCTCATGAAACGGTACGGCAATCCCGAGTCGCTGCTGCTCATGCACAGCGTCAACGACGGCGTGCTCGCGTATCGCGACGGCCGGCGACTCGGCACCGGACGCTGACGCACCGCGAACGGCGAGGGGGAGCGCGCACGATGTGCACGCTCCCCCTCATCCGTCGTGCCGGGTGCGCTACTTCAGCGGCGGCGGCACCCGCTTCCTGGTGGCCTGCTCGAAGGCGTAGGCCAGCTCAATAAGCCGGGGCTCGCTGCACGCCACGCTCGTGAAGCCCACGCCGTACGGGCTCGGCTTGGCGTCGAAGCCGCGCGGGAAGGCCGGCTGCGGCGCGTTGGGCACTGTTCCGTAGGGCACGAGCACCGTGGGATACCCCGGCTTTGCCGCGATGGACGCACTGCTCGGCCCCGGGAAGAGGAGCGCGTCGAGCTTCTGCTCCTGCACCACCTGCGCGATGCCGTGCGTGCCGCCCAGGTCAATGTCCTTGGCGCGGTCGGCTTCGTACTTCGCGCGGTCGGCGATGGTGTCCTGCTCATCGGAGATGTCGAGCAGCGACTGCCCGTACTTGATGGCGCCGCGCGGCGCGTTGGCGATGTTGAAGTAACGCAGGTCGGTGAGCGTCTTGATGGGGGTGGCGCTGCCCAGCGAGGCCAGCCAGGCATTGAAGTCGCGCTTCATGCCGTAGGCAAGCACCGTGGAGCAGCCGGCGTTGCGTCCCTTGCGCTGTTCCACGCCACCGCACGTGCCCCACGACAGGAAGTTCTTCGACGTGTCGGGCGTGACGATGCTCGGGATGTCCGCCGGGTCCACGATCACCGTCCCCTCCTTCCTGAGGACCTCGATGACTTCCTTCATCATCGCGGCCTGCTCCGGGCCCAGCCCGCCGCGCGGATCGCGGGCGCCCGCCGCCGCGAGCGGGTCGTAGAAGAACGCGCGCGGAATCCCGATGCGCGCCCCCTTGAGCGCGTCACGCTTCAGGTACGGGCGGTAGTCGCGGTTCGCCGGCGGCGTGCAGGCCTTCGTCGCCGCGTCGTTGGGGTCGGGCTGCGCCCCTTCCATCGCGCCGAGCATGATGGCCGCGTCTTCCACCGTGCGCGCCATGGGCCCTGGGGTGTCCTGGTCGGCGGTGATGGGAATCACGCCGTAGCGGCTGATGCGCCCCACGGTTGGCTTGATGCCCACGAGCATGTTCTGGTTCGACGGGCTGAGGATCGAACCCGACGTCTCGGTGCCGACATTCGCCGCCCAGAAGCTCGCCGCCGTGCCGATGCCCGAGCTGGAGCCACCCGTGAACAGCGCGGGGCGTCCGTCGTTGAAGCCGGGGCGCGGATCGGGGCGCGGATCGTACGGGTTGAGCCCGTAGCCGCCGAGCGCACTGTAGTTGGACGGCATCGGCGTCGGGCTTCCGGCCACCCAGTTGGCGAGTTCGGTCATCACCGTCTTGGCGATGATGATCGCCCCCGCGTCCCTGAGGTTCCTGGTCAGCGTCGCTTCGTACGGCGGCACCATGCCCTTGAAGGCGAGCGCGCCGCCCGTCGTCGGCATGTCGGTGGTGTGGATGTTGTCCTTGAGCGCCACGGGAATGCCGTGGAGCGGGCCGCGCACCTTTCCCTGCGCCCGTTCGCGATCGAGCGAGTCGGCCTCGGCGAGCGCGTGGCGGTTGATGGTGATGACGGCGTTCACCGTCTTGTCGTAGGTGGCGATGCGCGCCAGGTAGAGCAGGACGAGTTCGCGTGACGTCACGCGTCCCTCGGCGAGCGCGGCCTGCATCTGCGGAATGGTCGCCTCGACGACGTCGAAGACGGGGCGCACGGGCGCGGGGGCGGGGCGGCGCTGGGCGTCGGCCGTTGCTGCGGCAGCGGCGAGCGACAGGATGGCGATGAGTACGCGGTAGGTCATCGGTTGGGGCGGTGTGGGGGGAACGGCGAGCACTGCGGCAGATTATGCGGCGTGCGCGCCGCGGCGGAAAGGGTGCGCACCGGCTGGTGCGCACCGGCTGGGTGCGCACCCGCACTGGGACCGGCGGCGCTAGCGTCCGAACGGCACCACCCAACGGGCGCGCGCCGCCGGGTCCCACGTGGGGCGGTGGTCGGCGTCGGCGACGTCGAGGATCGTGTAGAAGATCATGCGCACCGCACGGACGGCGGCGTCGGCGTCCATCTTGCCGAGGTCGTCGCTCGCGGTGTGCACGTCGGCGTGCGGCCCGTTGAAGAAGAAGAGGGACGGCACGCCGAGCCGCGCGAAGCTGTACTGGTCGGAACGGGGGAAGTACAACCCGTCCCACGGATCATTCACCAGGCGCATGCCCGTCTCCGGATGCGCGCGCGTGATGCGGTCGGTCACGTCGCCGAGCGTGCTGTAGGTCTTGCCCACGATGAAGAGGCTGTCGGTGGCGTTGCGCCCGAGCATGTCCACGTTGATGACGGCGACGGCCTGCGGGAGCGCGAGCGCCGGCGCGCGCGCGTAGGCCATGCTGCCCCAGAGCCCCCGTTCCTCGCCCGAGAAGATGGCGAAGACGATGGTGCGCCTCGGGCGCGGCTGCAGCGCGGCGAAGGCGCGCGCAAGCTGCAGCACGGCCACGGTGCCCGAGCCGTTGTCGTTGGCGCCGTTGCAGATGGAGTCGGCGCCCACCGCCGTGCAGTGCTGGTCCCCGCCCGCAATGCCGACATGGTCCATGTGTGCGGTGACGAGGAGATGCTCCGCGCGCAGGGTCGCGTCGCTCCCCTCGAGGATGGCGACGGCGTTGGGCGCGGTGGCCGTTGGATGGTCGGCGAATGCGGTGAGGGTGAAACGCTGGACGAAGGTCCCCGCCTCGCCGCCCGGCGTGAGCCCGGCGGATGAGAACTGTGCGCCGGCGAACGCCGCCGTCAGCTCGACTTCGCGGCTTGGTGTGGCGCGGCCGCGCATCGAATCGTCGGCGATGATGCCGAGCAGGCGGCTGAACTCGGCGGACGAAATGCCCGCTGCCGCGGCGCGCGCGGCCGCGCTGCTGACGGCGGCCGGCGACGAGGGCGCCGTGGGTGCGTCGGCGCAGGCGACGAGCAGGATGGCCGCGAGCAGCGCCGTGCACGCGCCGGCGGGCGCGGGCCACGGCCCGGCACTGCGTGACTGGGCGCCGCGATACGGCACGAGTTCCTCGAGCGCGAAAGTGTCCTGCGCTCAACCTACAGCGGCGACGGCCCCGTCGAGAAGACCGCCCGCACGGCGTCGCTGACGCGCGTCAGGCGGCCGGTGGCACGATTGATGGGACACCAGACCGTCCGCGCCCGGGCGAGGAGCTTGCGGTCGCCGGCGCGCACGATTTCGGTGTGCCGCTCGAAGCGATGCGAGTCGGCGACGCCCACCCACGTGCGCGCCACGATGCCGTCGCCGGGAAGGGCGGGGTGCTTGTAGTCAATCTCGTGCCGCACGGCCACCCAGGCGACTTCCGCCTGCTGCTCGGGCGTCGCGGCGGTGGACCAGTGGGCGATGGCGACGTCCTGCACCCAGCGCAGGTAGACCACGTTGTTCACGTGGCCGAGGTCGTCAATGTCGGCGAGGGCGATGTCGCGGGGGAGTTCGAAGACCTCGGGCGGCGCCATCAGGAAAGGCGCTCCAGCCACGCCACCGTGTCAAAGCCGGCGTCGAAGCTCACCACCGTGTGCACGCCGCGCCGCTGCATGACGGCCACATGCAGCGCGTCACGCGCCGACAATTTGCGGCGCGAGTGGAGCACGTCGCGGGCGCCCGTCACGTCCGCCGGCTCGACGGGGTAGACCTCGTCCACGAGCCCGAGGAGCACGTCCAGCGCCGGCTGGATGGCGTCGAGGCGACGGATGGCGACGTAGCGATGGAGGATCTCCTGCATCACCTCGGCGCTCGTCACCATCCGCTCGCCACGCTGGATGCACCGCTCGATGACCGCCCGCGCCGCCGTCTTGTTGGGATGGGCCGCGCCGACGAGATACATCGGAATGTTGGAGTCGATGAAGATCACGGGGCGTCGCCGAGGTAGCCGCGTTCGATATCGGCGAGCATCACGTCCAGGTCGGCGGTCGGATAGCCGTGGCGCACGGCCTCGCGCACGACGGCGAGCTTGCGCTGCGGGGCGGTGGCGGGCTCGTCGCGGCGGGCGACGCGCAACGCCTGCCGCACCCACTCGGCCACCGTGAGGTGGTGGCGACGGGCGACGCGGCGGATCTCGGCGAACTCCGATTCGGCGAGGAGGACTTGAAGGCGATGACTCATCACAATGAGTCTAACTGACCTACGACTAGGAGTATAGGGGGGTGCGGGGTGCGGGGGACGGACGTGCGGGCAGTGCCTCCTCCATTTCGCGCCGCCTGGATCGTTTGTCCGCACGCGGGCGGCGAAACGGACCGACGATCGAATGCGTAGTTTGGGGCATCGCCGCCCGCCACCAGACCCGAGCCACCCATGCCCCAGGCCTCCGTCACGACCGCGCAACCGGAAACGCCCGTGCCGCGGGCGAGTTCCGCGCCGACTGCCACCGAGATGTACGAAGCGGCGCGGCTCTCGCGCAGCGAACTGCGCAACCAGCAGTCCGAGCTCATGTCGCAGCGCCGCCGCGTGAGCGAACAGCTGCGCTCCACCAACAACGCCGCCGACATCAAGGGGCTCGAGGGGCGCGTCACCGTGCTGGATCAGCGCATCACCGACGTCGAGAAGCAGATCGCGTCGGCGGATGCCGTCGTCGCCAGCCGCGCGGCCGTTCCCGGCGTGGTGGTGCAGGAGCCGAGCAACGCGCCCGACGCCGAAGACATCATTGGGATGGGGCTGGGCGCCTCGATGGTGCTGCTGCTTCCCCTCTCGATCGCGTTCGCGCGGCGCATCTGGCGGCGCAGCGCCGTGCCGCCCGCGCTGCCGCCCGAGTTTGGCGACCGCATGTCGAATGTCGAGCGCGGCATCGAGGCGGTGGCCATCGAGGTGGAGCGGCTCGGCGAGGGGCAGCGGTTCGTGACGCAGCTGCTGGCCGAGTCGGAGAACCGGCGTGCGCGCACCGCCCTGCCGGCCGAGCGCAGCCCCGAGGGGCGCGAACTCTAGCGCCGCGAACTCCAGCGCCGCGCGACGTCAGCGCGGCGGCGCCGGGGAGGATGGGAACGGCGGGACCACATGGTTCGTCCGGTGCCCTCCCACCGAACGCCCGCCGTCCCACCCCAGCCCACGGCTACTGCTCCACGACGATCATGAACTTCGCGTGCGCCCAGAACTGCTGGGGATCGCGGATCTTCAACGTGCCCGAGAGCCGGCCCTGGTCATCGGGCGGCGTGTCGAGCGCGGCGAGGTTCTGCGGCGTGATCACGCGGTACCGGCGCCCGGGGCGCGGCAGCTCGATCTGGCTCACCTGGCGGACGTCAATCGGCGTGAACTGCGTCGGATCGAGGTTCCGGGCGGGGACGGGCGTGCGCCCGAACCCGAGGAACCCGCCCACGCGCTCGATGATGTGCCGCTTGGCCAGCGCCTCGCGCGTGTCGGCCACGTAGTAGGCGGTGTTCTGTTCGGCCACCAGGGAGTCGCGTTCGGTGGTCACCAGCGAGGCCGTGCTCGCCAGCCGCGCGTTCTCGCCGGTGAGGCGCGCGTTGTCGTCGGTGAGCGTCCGCACCTGTTCGGTGAGGTCCTCGATCTGCGCCTTCTGCGAGTCAATGATCTGGCGGAAGGAGCCGACGACCGAGTCGAAGGCGGCGAGCCGCTTCGACTTTGACGCGTCGCTGCCCGTCAGTTCCACCACGCGCCGGCGGCTGGCCTCGAGACGCGACTCGCTCTCGCGCAGGCGCTCGGTGATTTCACGCACCTGGCTGACGATGCGTGCGCGGCGCTCCGCGGGCGTGAGGCTCTCCTCGAGGTCGGAGCCCGGGCCGGACACACTGCGTCCGGACTTGAGGTTCCGCACCGTGCCAATCTGCTGCGTGAGCTCGCCGAGGAACGCCTGCGTTAGCGCGACGTCCTTGAGCAGCGAGTCCTTCTGCGCCGAGACGGACTGCTCCTCGGCGAGGATGCGCATCGTGTCGGTGCGCGATGGTCCGCAGGCGGCCAGTGCCACGGACGCGGAAAGCAGGAGGAAGCGACGCATGATTCTCCCGGTCAGTCGTGGTCGTGCTTGCACCGGCCGTCAACGACCGGCCGGAAGAAGAAGCCGTCGCGAACCGTGCGTCCGCGCAGGGTGAGACTCTGGTCCAGCTTCAGGTCGAGCGTGAGCGTCGTCGTGGCGCCCTCGTCAACCTCGAGCGAGTCCTGCAGCTCGACAAACAGGGCGTGGCGCCCGCGCTTCTCGAACTCGATGGGCGGCGTGGAGGTGGCCGACAGGACGGTGCCGTCCTTCAGCACGATGTTCGACTGCGCCGGGTCAATGACCAGCCGCACGGCCTTGTAGTGCCCGGTGTCCACCGGCGAGGCGCCGAGGAACGCGGTGACGCCGTTCTGCAGCGCGAGCAGGTTGAATGCGCGATTGGGCGTGGCGATGGTCACCCAGCGCGTGGAGTCGCGCCACGCGTCGTCGTCCGCGTCGTGCCTGCCGTCGTGCTCGACGTCGAGCGAGTCTTCGACCTCGAGCGAGTCGTCCACCTCGGCGCTGTCGGTGTGCGCGCGGCGCGCATCAATGCGCACCACGAAGACGTTGACTTCCTGCAGTGAGTCGAGGGGGATGGGCGCGTCGGTGAGCTTGACGGCGAGCGTCCCCTGGCCGGCCCGCGGTCGCGTGCCCGTCACCCCATCGCCCGCGCACGCGGCGGCGACGAGCAGGCCCAGTCCGAGGACGGCGCTTCTGGCGTTCCTGTGCATGTGATGCCTCCTGGATAGCAGTGGAAGCCTTGGGGTGGGCCCTGCGGCACGGCGCACCGGGAGAAGTCCGGTGCGCCGGCCCAAAACAGTTACGGCTTCTTCACGACGCCGGTGACGGCGCCAGTGACGGCGCCAGTGACGGCGCCAGTGACGCCGACGCCGCCGCGGGCGGCCGCGGCATTGGCCGCGCCCTGCGTGGACGCGGCGGCTCCGCCGGCGGCCGGCGCGCCGTTGGCA
>JAJZRK010000120.1 GCA_021802745.1 bacterium | reverse complement strand
CACGAACAGCGAGATCGTCTTCTTCCCCGGTCCGTCCTTGGTCAGGGTCGAATCACTGTGACAAGCAAGGCAGTCCTCGCGCGTTTGCGCGAGGGCTGCCTTGGCGCCCAGCTGAGTGAAGGTTCCGAGCACGAGGAACAGGACAAACAGGCGCCGGATCATATCTTTGCTCTTCTCTCAGCGGGGCGGGATGGGGGGAGTCCTACGCGGCGGGCTTCCTGTGCGCGATTTCCTTCCAGCGCTCGGCGAAGTTGAACGGCTTGTTGGTCGGGCTCTTTTCATTGTGGCAGGTCTTGCACATCGCCTCGATGGCGGCCTCATCGGCGTACGCCACCATGCCCGCCTTTACCGCGTTGTCCTTGACCTTCATCACGGCCATGGCCTTGTACGCCGAGCCCGCGCCGTGGCAGCTCTCGCACTGCACGCCCTGCTTGATGTCCGCCGCGTCCGGCCCGCCCTTGATCGTGTGGCACACGAGGCACTCCGGCGACTCGGCCGCCGGCTTGGCGAGCCCCTTCGCCTTCGCAATCTCGTTCGCCTTCGCGGTCGTCAGCGTGGTGTACGCGCCGGCGTGCTTCGACTTCTCCCAGATGGCCAGCTGCTGGCCCTGCGTGGCCGACTTGTGGCACATCGTGCAGCCCTTCACGCCGACATAGGTATTCTGCGCGCCGGCGAGGCTGGGTACGATGACGGCCGCGGCAACAATCGCCAAAAGACCAAACATGCGCTTCATGTAGAGCTCCCCTTGTCTATGCTGCGGGTGATCAATGAACCGAGCGACGACTCCCGTCCGACTGCACCCCTCGGTTGAGACGAAATCTCGGTAGCTGCACCGCTCTGTGAAATCCAGATTATGCGGTCTCTACGTACGGGAAAACCGGACGGCCGTGCAGGGGAATGTCCCATTAGGAAAAAGGGGAGGTTTCTGCCTGTGCAACGGGCACTACGTAGGCAATATTGCCGATCACCTCGTCGGCGTTTGCGCGACCCACCCGGAGTCAGCTGCCCATGCGATCCAAACTGCCTCGCTCATTCACGAATCCGATCACGCTGCTCGGCGTCAGCATCACCACGCTGTGCTTCATCATCATCGGGTTCCTCGCCATCAATGAGTGGCTGGCCAAGGATCCCAGTCCGTACGTCGGCGTGCTCGCGTACGTCATCGTGCCGAGCGTGCTGCTGTTCGGCGTGGCGATTGCCGTGTTCGGCATCCTGCGCGAGAACCGGCTGATCCGCCTCGGGAAGCACAAGGAGCGTCACTTCCCTTCCATTGACCTCGCCAACCCGCAGCATCAGGCGGGCATCGCGGTGGTCACGGTACTCGGCAGCATTCTCGTGGTGGCGACCGGCGTGGGGAGCTTCAAGGCGTACCATGCGATGGAGACCGACCAGTTCTGCGGCACGAGCTGCCACACGCCGATGGAGCCGGAATACACGGCGTACCAGAACGGGCCGCATGCGCGCGTCGGCTGCGTGAAGTGCCACATCGGCTCGGGCGCCGGCTGGTTCGTCCGCTCCAAGCTGTCGGGCAGCTATCAGCTCTATTCGGTGGCGTTCAACAAATTCCCGCGCCCCATCGAGACGCCGATTCACAACCTGCGCCCGGCGCCGCAGACGTGCGAACAGTGCCACTGGCCTAGCCAGTTCTTCAGCCAGAAGCTGATGCGCCAGACATACTACCAGTCGGTGGGCACCAAGAACGTGAAGTCCACCATTGACCTGCTCATCAAGGTGGGCGGCGGCAACAAGGAAGCCGGCCCGACGTCCGGCATCCACTGGCACATGAACATCCGGAACAAGATCAACTACATCGCCACGGACGACCGCCGGCAGATCATCCCGTGGGTATCGAGCGAGGGGCCCGACGGCAAGGTGCGCATCTTCAAGAGCACGGAGCTGGCATTCACCCCGCAGGACTCGGCCAACGGCGAGCACCGGCGGATGGACTGCGTGGACTGCCACAACCGCCCGGCGCATCAGTACCGCAACCCGTCGCGCATGGTCAACCACCTCATGACGCTCGGCTGGATTGATCCCGAGCTGCCGAGCGCCAAGGACCTGGCCGTGCACGTGCTGGAGGAATCGTATTCCTCAACGCCGATCGCCAAGGACAGCATCCGCACGGCGATTACCGAGTACTACGCGACCAACTTCCCCGCGCTGCTGCAGACGAAGAAGACGTCGATCGAGCGCATGATCACCGAGACGCAGAACCTGTTCGCGCTCAATTACTTCCCGTCCATGAAGGCGGACTGGAAGAACTTCCCGGACAACATCGGGCACATGTACTTCCTGGGCTGCTTCCGCTGCCACGACGGTAAGCACGTGGATCAGGAAGGGAAGGTGCTGACCAAGGACTGCAACACCTGCCACTCGATCATCGGGCAGCAGGTCGCCGGCCAGCCGATGCAGACGTCGCTCGACGGGCTCAAGTACATCCATCCGGTGGACATCGGCAACGACTGGCAGGACGGGCCGTGCGCCGACTGCCACAACACGCCGCCGCCGGAGAACCCCGAGAAGGAGAAGGCGAAGGCGAAGTCGGTGAGCACGCGGCGCACGGGCCTGGTTGCCGACGTCGCGCGCGCCACCTCGCTGCACCGCATCGCGCCGTAACCGAGGCTCGCGTCGAGACGCCGCAGCCGATGACATAGCCGGACGGCCGGGCATCGTGCCCGGCCGGAGCAGGAGGGGGGCGGTCATCCGCCCCACGAGGCCGTTCGCCCGCCGCCCCCCGAGGAGGCAGCGCGATGACCGATGGACGCGTGCAGGCGCTGGACCCCGATCTGGCCGCGACGGTGCGCGCGTTGGAGCGCCGCCTCGCCCGGCTCGAGGAACATCTCGACCTGCCGCCGCTCGAGGCCGCCGAGGGACAGGCGGCGGCCGAGGCGGCGCCGATGGCCGGCGAAGACTTCGAGTTCGTCGTCGGCCAGAACTGGCTGGCAAGCGTCGGCATCCTCGTGCTTGCCGTCGGCGCGGCACTCACCCTGCTCCTCCCGTACTCAGGCCTGCCGCCGTGGCTGCCCACCGCCGTGGGAGGCGCCATCGCCCTGGCGCTCGCGGCGCTCGGCTTTCGCTGGCACGGCACGTTTACGCTCGTGGCCGGGTACTTTCGCGGCGCGAGCATGGCGCTGTTCTACTGCGCCATCCTGCGGCTCTTCTTCTTCGGCGCCGAGCACCCGCTGTCCATTGACCACCTGGCGGGCCGCCTGCTGCTGACGGCGGTCGTCGTCGCGAATGTCGCGGGGGCGCTCCATCGCCGCTCGGCGTGGCTGCTGGCCATCGCCCTCTCCACGGGCTTCGTGACGGTGATCGCCATCGGGGCGCCGTGGGTGGTCTTCGTCGGGACGGCGATGCTGCTGGGCGTGGGTGCGTGGGCGGCCGTCGCGCACGACTGGCCGTGGCTGGAGCTGCTGCTGATTCCCGCCGGGTACGTGACGTTCGCCCTCTGGCTCGTGAACCGGCCCTGGCAGGGACGCGCCGTCGCCTTGCAGGTGAAGCCGGCGGCCGGTGTCTTCTTTGTGCTGCTGTACGCGCTCATCAACGCGCTGGCATCGTATCGGCGCCGCGCGCGACCCGACGGCGACCTCGCGGCAATGCTCTCCGTGCTGCTCAACTGCGGGATGGGCTACGCAGTATTCGTCCTCGCCACGGCGGGCGCGGAGCGCGCGCTGTTTGGCGCCGCGCATCTCGGCGCGACGGTGGTGTATCTCGGCATGGGGCTTGCCATCTGGCAAAGCGAGGCGAGCCAGATCCCGACGTTCTTCTACGCGATGACCGGGTACTTCGCGCTGAGCGTGGCGCTGGCGCGGGTGATCCCGATTCCGGACCTCTTCATCTGGCTCTCGGGGCAGAGTCTCGTCGTCGTCGCCACGGCGCTCTATTTCCGCTCGAAGCTGATCGTACTCGGCAACTTCTTCATCTACCTGGGCATTGTGGTCACCTACGTGCTGGTGGCCGAGGGCGAGACGGGCATCAGCATCGGCTTCGGCGTCGTGGCGCTGCTGACGGCGCGCATCCTGCACTGGCAGGCGGCACGGCTGGACCTCAAGACCGAGATGATGCGCAACGCCTACCTGGCGAGTGCGTTCGTGATCTTCCCGTACGCCCTCTACCATATGGTGGCGCGGGCGTGGGTGCCCGTGTCGTGGGTCGGGATCGCGGTGGCGTACTACCTGATGAACCTGATCATTCGCAGCCCCAAGTACCGGTGGATGGGCCACCTGACGCTGCTGCTCACGGCGCTCTACACGATCGTGGTGGGAATCTTCCAACTCGCGCCGGCGTACCGGATTGCGTCGTTCCTGGTGCTCGGCACGGTGCTGCTCGCGGTGTCGCTGATCTTCACGATGGTACGCGCCCGTCGGCGCGACGAGACGCCGGAGCACGAATAGCCCCCCGTTCGTTTCGCACCCGTTTACATTCCGGGGGCAGGACCGGCTGGACCGAACTTGACCATCTCAGGAGTGCTTCGCATGCGTGCCGTTCTTCCCCTGCTGCTCGCGGCTACGGTCGCCGGCTGCGGTTATTCATCCAAGACGGCGGATGCCGACAAGGTTCCGCTCAATGAGGCGTCGGCCGCACCGGGCGCCGCCGAGGCCGCTCCGGCCGCCGGCGCACTGGCCGGCCCCGTGCTCCAGAAGCTCGACGCACCGCCTTACAGCTACCTGCAGGTGAAGACGCCGCAGGGTGAGGTGTGGGCCGCGGTGCCACAGACCGGCGTCGCCAAGGGCGCGACCGTCCGCGTCTACAACCCGATGCTGATGACGAAGTTCGAGTCGAAGGCGCTGAAGCGCACCTTCGACGAGGTCTACTTCGGCACCCTGACGCCCGACGGCAGCGACGCGGCCGTCAACGGCGCGGGCGCAGCGGCACCCGGAGGGATGGACGCGGGCGCGAATCCGCACGCCGGGATGCCGGCGACGTCGAGCGAGCCGGTCAAGGTGGGCAAGGTGGAGAAGGCGGCCGGCCCGGACGCCTACACGATTGCCGAGGCGTTCGCGAAGAAGGATGCGCTCGTCGGCAAGGTCATCAGCATCCGCGGCACGGTGGTGAAGTACAATGCGCAGGTGATGGGCAAGAACTGGATTCACCTGCAGGACGGCAGCGGCGACGCGGCCAAGGTGAACAACGACATCACCGTGACCACGATGGACGAGGCGGCCAAGGGCCAGACCATCACGGTGCGCGGCACGGTGAAGACGAGCAAGGACTTTGGCGCGGGCTACAAGTACGCGGTGATCATCGAGGAAGCGAAGATCGTGAAGCCGTAGCCCTGGCCACGCAGCCACACACGAAGCGGGCGCCTCTCGGGGCGCCCGCTTTTGTGTGGTGCGCGAATTTCTTCATCACGCAGACCGGAGCGCGTCGCGGAGCTTTTTCATCACGGAGACCGGAGAACACGGAGGGCACGGAGGCTTCAACTTCGAGGGGGAACAACGCGCGCCACGCAGGGCGCGACGAGGCACGATGACCTTACCCCCAGTGGTGGCTGTCTCCGTGCCCTCCGTGTTCTCCGGTCTCCGTGATGCAAAAGTCCGGCGCGCTGCTCCGGACTCCGTGATGAAGCAGGCCGGCGCGGCGCTCCAGTCCCCGTGATGAAGAAGGATCGCGACGCGCTACGGCGCGAGCCGCTCGATCAGCCAGCCGTTGTCCTGTCGGCTGTACTGAAACCGGTCGTGCAGCCGGTTGACGCGCCCCTGCCAGAACTCGAACGTCTCGGGCAGCACGCGATAGCCGCCCCAGAACGACGGCAGCGGAATCTTGCCGTCGGCGAACTTGCGCTTCATCTCGTCCCACTTCATTTCGAGCAGCTGTCGCGATGAGATGACGGTGCTCTGCGGCGACGCCCAGGCGGCGAGCTGGCTGCCCACGGGGCGTGTGATGAAGTAGGCCGCGGCGTCGGCCATCGAGACGCGCTCCACGGTTCCGGCGATCATCACCTGCCGTTCGAGCGCGACCCACGGAAAGAGGAGCGCGGCGCGTGGGTTTTCGGCGAGCTGCTGCGCCTTGCGGCTCTCGAAGTTCGTGAAGAAGACAAAGCCGCGCGCATCGAACTGCTTGAGCAGGACGGTGCGCACCAGCGGACGCCCGTCGCGCCAGGCGGTGGCCAGCGACATGGCGTTGGGCTCGTGAATGCCCGACTGGCACGCCTGCTCGAACCAGGCGCGAAACTGTTCCACCGGATCGTCGTGCAGCTCCTCGCGGGTGATGCCCACGGTGGAGTACTGCTGGCGCATGTCGGCGAGGTTCATGGTTCGAGGGTGGAGAGACGACGGCGAAGGAACAGGGCGGAGTGCAGGGGTGCGACGTGCCGGAGACGACCGACGAGAGCAAAGTTAATGCGTTCAGCCGGCGCCGGGCGCCGGCGCTCCGGCGCGCCCGCCGGCACGCGCCTACTCGGCGCGCTCCAACGCCAGCGTCGAGCCCCGCAGCGCCTCGCTCACATAGCAGTGCATCCCCACCGCGGTGAGCCCGGCATCGCGAAACGCGTGGCGATACTCGGCTGGCGTCCGGTGGTGCCAGTGTCGCTTGTCGCCTTCGAGTTCATCCACCGTCGTGAATGCCTCGAGGTATGCCACGCCGTCGAGGAGCGACGTGACCGCGTGCAGCCCGGGACCAAGCTCCTCGGTGCGGACGTACTGGAGCACGTCGCAACAGACCACGACGTCGAACCGGTCGGTAATGCCAATCTGCCCGAGCGTGCCGAACGTTCCCGTGCGGATGCCGCGCGTGCGGCCGAAGCGTTCCACGACGTAGTCACTCGAGTCCACGCCCACGTAGGAAGCGTTCGGGCGTTCGTCGAGGAAGTGCGACCGCCACGTTCCCTCGCCGCAGCCGACATCGAGCACGCTCTTCACCGGGCGCTCAAGCAGCCGCTCGGCGACACCGAGCACGAGGCGCACCTTGCGCCGGATGCCGGCCGCCGTCGTGACGCGGTGCCGCGGGTCCCGGTACCAGCGGTCGAAGTACGCCTGGTCGTAGCGCTTGGTCACGGCGGCGCGTCACGCAGCGCGCGGCGCACGTCGGCGGCATCGGCAATCACCCGCGCGTCGGGCGCGTCGAGAGCAAGGCGCACCATCCCCGCCGCCAGCGCATCGCCGGAGAGCGTCGCCCAGCGGTCGTGCAGCCGGTGCGCGCCGGCCATCGCGAGCGCATTGAGCAGCGCGTCGGTGACGAGGCTCGCGGCACGCTCGGTGACCCGTCGCTCGTCGCGGTCGCTCCCCGAGATGAATGACGGACGCACGATGAGGTATGGCAGGCCGCTCTCCTGCAGTTCGCGCTCGAAGCGCCCGCGCACGGCGAGATACGGGTTGCGGCTCGACTCGCGCGCCTCGAGGGACGACAGGTACACGAAGCGCGGGCGCAGGCCGGCGGCGAGCACGGCGTGCAGCAGCAGCGCCGACAGGCCGTAGTCTACCGCCTCGTAGCCCGCCGCCATCCCCGTGGCGCGCTCGTCGCGCGCGGCGCGGGCGCGGGTGGTGCCAAGCAGGGCAAACACGAGGTCGGGGCGGAGACGCGCCATCGTGCGCGCCATCTCGTCGGTCCACGGAGTGGCATCCACCACGGCGCCCGTCGCGGTGAACCGCGACGTCCAGGCGCCGAGCGCGGGCGAGTCGGAACGGACATGCGCCACGGTGCGCACGCCTTCGCGGGCGAGCCGTTCGGTGACGTGGCGCCCAGTGTATCCGGTGGCGCCGGCGATGAACGCGGTGGTCACGCGCCCTATGCCGGCGGCGGCGCGTCCTCGTCCTTGGGCGCGGCGGCATCCGCGGCCACGGGTTCGCGCCACGTGAGGATCGCGAGGATCACGGCACCCACCGACACGCCGGAGTCGGCCACGTTGAACGTCCAGAAGCGGGCGGTGCCGATGCCGACGTCAATGAAGTCCACCACGCCCTGCGCGCTGCGGATGCGGTCAATCAGGTTGCCGGCGGCGCCCGCCACGATCATCCCCAGCGACGCCGCCAGCCAGCTGGAGGTCGGCGGAAGCCGGCGCCACATGCGCACGATGATCACGATCATCACGATCGCCACCACCGAGAAGATCACCCGTGAGGACGGGCCGAACTGCATGTTCATCGCCGCGCCGGTGTTGTACGTCAGCGTCCAGCGCACGTAGTCGCCAATGACCTCCCGCGGCTGGTGCAGCGGCAGCGAGGCCTCGGCGATGCGCTTGGTGACGATGTCACCGGCGAGGACGCCGAGCGCGATGGAGACGAAGAGACGGTCGCGAAGCGTGGAGAACATGCGGGGCCAAGGGGAGCGACGTGGACTGTGTCGGGCGTGCGCCCTAAGTTACCGCCGTGACGCCCGCGACGGGAACCCGCCCCGGTGCGCCTTCCCCCATGGCCGTGCGCGCGCCCCGACTCCCGATTGACGACGTCCTCCCTGCCCTGCGCCACGCCCTGACCACGGCGGGGCGTGCCGTGCTGGTCGCCCCGCCCGGCGCCGGCAAGACCACGCGCGTGCCGCTGGCGCTCCTGGACGAGGCATGGTGCACCGGCCGCGTGCTCGTGCTCGAACCGCGCCGCCTCGCCGCGCGCGCCGCTGCCCACCACATGGCTCGGCTGCTCGGCGAGGAGGTGGGCGGCACCGTCGGGTACCGCGTGCGCCTCGAGTCGCGGGTGTCGGCGCGCACGCGGGTGGAGGTGGTGACCGAGGGGATCCTGACACGCATGCTGCGCGACGACGCCACGCTCGAGGGCGTCTCGGTGGTGCTGTTCGACGAGTTCCACGAGCGCAGCGTGCACGCCGACCTCGGCCTCGCCCTCACGCTGCACACGCGCGCGCTGGTGCGCGACGACCTGCGTCTGGCGGTGATGTCGGCGACCATTGATGCCGCCCCGATCGCCGCCCTGCTCGGCGGCGCGCCGGTGATCGCGAGCGAAGGACGCCTGCACCCGGTGGAGACGCGGTACCGCGTCCCGCGCGAGGGGCAACGCACCGAGGGCGCGGCGGCAGCGGCGGTGCGCGCGGCGCTGGCGACGGACGAGGGCGACGCGCTGGTCTTCCTGCCCGGCCAGGGGGAGATTGCGCGCGCGGCCGCCCTGCTCGACGACGCCGGGCCGGACGTGGATGTAATTCCGCTGTACGGCGCGATGCCGCTCGACGCGCAGGACCGCGCGATCCGGCCGAGCGCGGCCGGCCGCCGCAAGGTGGTGCTCGCCACGTCCATCGCCGAGACCAGCCTCACCATCGAGGGCGTGCGCGTGGTGATAGACAGCGGGCTCGCGCGCGTGCCGCGGTTCGACGCGCGCAGCGGGATGACGCAGCTCGTGACGACGCGGGTCTCGCGGGCCTCGGCCGACCAGCGGCGCGGCCGCGCCGGGCGGCTCGCCCCGGGCACGTGCTATCGCCTGTGGGCCGAGGGCGATGATGCGCAGCTTCTGGCGCAGCGGACGCCGGAGATCCTCGAGGCCGACCTTGCTCCGCTCGCGCTGGAGCTGGCCGCCGCCGGCATTGACGACGCCGGCACGCTGCGGTGGCTCGACGCGCCGCCGGACGGCGCGCTCCGCCAGGCGCAGGCCCTCCTGCGCGACCTCGACGCGCTCGACGCCGACGGGCGCATCACCGCGCACGGCCGGCGTGTGGCGGCGCTCGGGGCGCATCCACGGCTCGCGCACCTCGTGGCGCGCGGCCACGCCCTCGGCCATGGCGCGCTCGCCTGCGACGTGGCCGCGCTGCTGGGAGACCGCGACATCTTCGACCGCGCGGCCGCGGAAGGCGATGCCGATCTCGCCGACCGCGCGCGGGCCCTCCGCGACGCCGAGTTCGCGCGCCGACACGCGGCCGATCGCTCGCGGCTGCAGCGCGTGCGGCAGGAAGCCGATGCCCTGCGGCGCGGCCTCGGCGTCACCCGCTCGGAGCCTCGCGACGGCGCGCGTGAGGGCGCGCGTGAGGGCGCGCGTGAGGGCGCGCGCGACGGCGCGCGTCAGGCGCCATGGAACGACGCCATGACCGATGCGGTGGGACTTCTCGTGGCCTTCGCGTATCCCGACCGGCTCGCCCGACAGCGCGCCGGCGAGCCGGGGCGCTACCTACTGCGCAACGGCCGCGGCGCCACCTTCGCGGTGGCCCAGCCGCTCGGCGCCTCCGAGTGGCTCGCCATCGCCGACGTGGACGGCGACCCGCGGGAGAGCCGCATCTGGATGGCGGCGTCGGTGGCC
>JAJZRK010000119.1 GCA_021802745.1 bacterium | reverse complement strand
CCGTGAGCACCCGCGAGGTCGACGGCGTGCTGCGCGCCTACCCGGACACGTGCGTCGGCACCGACTCGCACACGACCATGGTCAACGGCCTCGGCGTGCTCGGCTGGGGCGTCGGCGGCATCGAGGCCGAGGCCGCCATGCTCGGCCAGCCGGTCTCGATGCTGATCCCGCGCGTCGTCGGGTTCAGGCTGACCGGCGCGATCCCGTCCGGCGTCACCGCGACCGACGTCGTGCTGACGATCACCGAGCAGCTGCGGCGGCACGGCGTCGTCGGGAAGTTCGTCGAGTTCTACGGCGACGGCGTGGCCCAGGTGCCCCTCGCCAACCGGGCGACGATCGGCAACATGAGCCCGGAGTTCGGCTCGACCTGCGCGATCTTCCCCGTCGACGACGTCACGCTCGACTACCTGCGGCTGACCGGGCGCTCCGAGGAGCAGCTCGCGCTCGTCGAGGCGTACGCCAAGGAGCAGGGCCTCTGGCATGCGCCCGCCGACGCCGGCTACGTCGAGCCCGTCTTCTCCGAGTACCTCGAGCTCGACCTGTCCAGCGTCGTGCCGTCGATCGCGGGGCCGAAGCGTCCGCAGGACCGCATCGAGCTGACCGAGGCGAAGGAGGCCTTCGCTGCCGCGATCCTCGACTACGTCGACCACGAGCCCCACGCCCCGGGCAGCGGTCTCGACGCCTCGGTCGAGGAGACCTTCCCCGCCTCCGACCCCATCGCCGCGGGGGAGCACGCGGACGCCTCCGACGAGCCTGCCCACGCCCCCCACGCCGACCCCGTCGCTCGCCGTCACCTTGACGACCACGGGCTGTGCGAGCGCCGTGCGGATGATCCCCTTCTGGCCGTCGCCCGACTGCATCGCGATGGATTTGGCGACCAGCGTGACCGCGACGAGGGCGGTGTCCGCTGGGCCGGTCAGCAGCTGCGCGACGATACGCGCACTGCCGCGGACTTCGCGTGCCACGCCGGAGCCGCCTCCCGACGAACTGAGGACCGCGATCGCCGGATCGAGTGAGGCCCAGACGATCGGGGCGCTGGGGTACGGAGTCCCCGAGGCATCCGTGGCCACTGCGGCAAACGCAAAACCCTGTCCCTCGGTCACCGCCACCGACGGCGGCGAGATCGTGACCTTCGTCGCCGACGCCCCCGGCCCCGAGTACCGCACGGGGATCTGCACCGGCGCCGGCTGATTGCTGCTTCCCTTCGGCACCACGGTGAGGTCCACGGGGCCGCCTTTGAAGACGACCTCGCCCGCGGCATTCATGTAGCCAAGATCCAACTTGAAGTTCTCGCCGCCGCTGCCGGCCGACGGCGACAGCGCCACGCTGGCGGCCAACACCACGGAGTCCGCGCCGACCGGGAAGAGCACGGTCGTATCGAGGGCGACGCTGCCATCGGCCCGGTGCAGCACGATGCGCACCTTCTCGAACTGGACCACGTCCTCCAGCGACTTTCCGGTCACGAGCCGCGGAAAGACGGGCTCGACGCTGAACATGGCATGGCGCGCAAGGGTAACGCCGTTGGCAACTGGGGCCGGGGCATCGCGACCGCAGCTTGCCAGCAGCGACGATGCAGCAATGCCGGCCAACACAACGACTGCGCGCCAGAGCGAGCGTGGACTATTCATAAGACGGGGCCGATTGGAATAATCAACAACATGGGTTTGGGGGGGGACCCACGAAACGTCCGCAGAGCACGGCGCCGCGCCGCACGGAAAGTGATAGTGGTGAAACAGGACCGCGTTCGCCAGTCCGAGTGGCGCTGACAGCATCATTATAAGAATAGGGCGCCTGAGTGAAGAGGGTGTGACTTGGGTCACATGGGCCTCGACTACCTGCGTCGTGCCAGACGGGGATTAGCTTGCAGGCACCCCCTCAGACCCTCATGTCGGCTCGCCGCCCACTCCTTCTCCCGATCATGGCGACGGTGGCCTTCGCCGTGGTGTGCGCGCGGCTTGGCCTCTGGCAGCTCGACCGCCTCGCGCAGCGCCGGGCGTTCAATGCCCACCTCGAAGCGCGCCTCGCGGCCGCCGCCCGCCCCGTGGAATCGCTGCCCGGCGACACCGCGCAGGGGCACTACCATCGCGTCATCGCAAGGGGACGGTTCGAGTATGACCATCAGGTGGTGCTTGCCGCGCGCAGCCAGCTGGGTTCGCCCGGGGTGCACCTTCTCACGCCGCTTCGACTGGACAACGGCGCCGTGGTCGTCGTCAATCGCGGCTGGGTGTACGCCCCCGATGCCATGACCATTGACGAGGGGCCCTGGCGCGAACACGATGGCGACACGGTGACGGTGGTTGGGTACGCCGAGACGTGGTCCGAACGCCAGACGAGCACCGCGCCCGCCCGACCGCGCGTGGTGCGCGCGCTGGATTCGGCCGTCGTCGCGCAGGCCATCGGCACGCCCATGCTCCCGTATTACGTCGCGCAGACCTCCGACAGCGTACGTGCTCCCGACCGGCCGGTGCGACTCGGTGAACCAGTGCTCGACGACGGCTCGCACCGCAGCTACGCGATCCAGTGGTTCTCGTTTGCGCTGATCGCCGTGATCGGCGGCACGCTGCTCGTGCGCGAGGAGCTGGCTAGGCGACGCGCGTCCGTCTGAACTGGAGCACGATCACGGCGGCGACGATGGCAACGCCCCCCGCCAGGGTGCGCATGGTCAGCGGCTGGCCGAGCACCGCGACGCCGAGCAGGGCGGTGAGGAACGGCTCGACCGTCGAGACGATCGCCGTGCGCACCGGACCGAGACGCATCAGCCCCATCAGGAAGAAGAGCGATGGCAGCACGGTGCTCCAGAGCGTGAGGGCGATGATGGCCCCCCAGGCGGCACTGGGCATCACGTACTGAAAGGTCTGGTCCCCCGACGAGGCGACGAGGAAGCAGACGGCGGCGCCGATCTTCGACCACGCGGACGTGACGATGACGGGCCAGTCCTTCTGCATCCACTGCATGGCCGGGATCAGGAAGCCGTACAGCACCGCGGCGCCGAGGGCGAGTGCGATGCCATGCAGCGCGGCCCCGCCCATGTCGGGCGAGCCGACCATCACCAGCGTTCCCGCGAATGACAGGCCCAGTGCCCCCGCGCGCCGCGCGTCCAGGCGCTCGGCGCCGCGCACCGCCTGCACCAGCGTGACCCAGACGGGATAGGTGTAGAACAGGAAGGCCAGCGTGCCGGCGCTGATGTACGCGAGCGACGACAGCGCGAGGTAGATCATCAACGCCTGCCCGCCGCCGCCGATGCCCATCCAGAGCACCGCATCCTTGGCCGGCATGCGCCGCGACTGGCCCTTCACGCCGACCCACACCACGAGCACCGCCGCCGACAGGACGTACCGCCAGGTCAGCACGGTGGAGAGCGACACCCCCGCGCGCATCGCGATGCTCGTCAGGATGGAGACGGCGGCAAAGCCGCTCGCCGCGAGCAGCGTCAGTCCCACCCCAATGCGGGCGGTGCGGTCGAAGCCAGGTGCGGGGGGTCTGGTCATGGGGCGGTCGGCTGTCGCTGCAAGAGGAGCACGGCGGCGGCGATGAGCAGGCCGCCGATGGCGGTGCCCGACCCGATGTGCTGGTCGAGCACGATGGCACCAAGGATCGAAGTGTAGAACGGCTCGATGGTGGAAATTATGGCGGTGCGCACCGGGCCGAGAACGGCGAGCCCGTTGAGGAAGGCGATGAACGTGATGACGGTGGATCCGATGGCCAGCGCGCCGACGACGCCCCACGCGGCGGGGGAGAGGCCGGCGTGGAACTCCCCGCGCCAGAGCGCCCCGACCAGGTAGGCGACGCCGGCGCCGGCGATGACGAGCGCGGCCGCCGATGCGGCCGACAGCGGACCCCGCATCCAGTGGAGCAGCGGAATGTAGGCCGCATAGATGAAGGCCGATCCAAGCGCGCAGGCCACACCGGCCGCCGGCAGCGCCGTCGCCCGCGGTGCGCCGATGATGACGACGAGTCCGCCAAGGGCGAGGGCGAGCGCCGTCGTGCGGCGCGCGTCCACCCGCTCGAGTCCGCGCACCAGCGAGAGCAGGACAACCCACGCGGGAAACGTGTAGAACAGGAAGCCGAGCGTGGCGACGTCGAGCCAGCGCAGCGCGTAGAGCGAGATGCCGCTGATCGCCACCTGGCCGAGCCCGCCGGCGATGAGGAGCGTGGCGGCGCGGCGCGGCGAGAGATCGCGCAGTCCGCGCCCGGCAATGGCAAGCAGGAACGGCGTCGCGAGGAGATAGCGCCACGCCATCGCCCCGGCGAGCGTGAGCCCGTTCCGGTGGCCAATGACCATCAGCACGGTGATCGAGCCGAAGCCGCAGGCGGCGAGCGCCACCAGCGAGGTGGCGCGCCACGTCGCCGCGGGCGAGGCGTGCGGCGACACCGTGCTACAGCAGCGTGCCGCGGAGGATGATCAGCGCGACGGTGAAGTAGATGACGAGGCCGGTGACGTCCACGAGTGTCGCCACGAACGGCGCCGACGCGCTCGCCGGGTCGAAGCCGACGCGCCGCAGGAGGAACGGGAGCATGGAGCCGGCGAGCGTGCCAAAGGTCACGACGCCCACGAGCGTCAGGCCGACGGTGATGGCGACCAGCATGTAATTGGGCCCGTAGTCGTAGCCGATGAGGAGCCCGCCGAGGCGAAACCCCTTGTCGGCGAGGAACTGCCAGAGCAAGACGCGGAAGGCGCCGATCCCGCCGAGAATCCCGCCCAGCGACAGCCCCGACGAGAGTTCACGGATCGCGACGCGCCACCAGTCGGACAGCTTCGCCTCGCCCAGCGCGAGCGACCGGATGATGAGCGATGTCGCCTGGGAGCCCGAGTTGCCGCCCGAGCTGATGATGAGCGGGACGAAGAGCATCAGCACCGAGGCGCGCTGCAGTTCGCTCTCGAAGTACCCCATCGCGCTGGCCGTGAACATTTCGCCGATGAAGAGCACGGCGAGCCAGCCGGCGCGCTTCTTCAGCAAGGCGAGGAAGCCGGTCTGCATGTACGGCTCGTCGAGCGCCTGCATGCCGCCCAGCTTCTGCACGTCCTCGGTCTGCTCTTCCTCGATGGCGTCAATGACGTCGTCCACCGTGACGGCGCCAAGCAGCCGTCCGCGCTCGTCCACCACGGGAACCGCGACGAGGTCGTACTCGGATGTGACGCGCGCCACCTCCTCGCGGTCGGCCGAGCCGATGACCGTCTGCACGTCGGTCCAGGCGACGTCGTGGATGCGCGCGCCCTCGGGGGCGGCGAGCAGTTCACGGAGCGAGAGCACGCCGGTGAGCGCGCCGCCGGCGTTGACGGCATAAATGGTGTTCATGGCCTCGCGACGCCCGCCACGCGCGATGGTCCGCACCTGAGTGAGGGCGGCCTCCACCGTCTCCGTCTCGAGGACCGAGACGACCTCGGTCGTCATCAGGCCGCCGGCGCTGTCGGCGGGATACTCGAGCAGGCGTTCTGTCTCCCGGCGCGTCTCCTCGGGAATCGCGTCGAGAATATCCTCGGCCGTCTCGGCGTCCACATCGTCGAGCACGTCGGCGCGCTCGTCGGGGTTCATCTCCGCGACGAGCGGCGCCGCCTGCTCCGTGCTCATCTCCTCCAGGACGTCGGCGCGCAGGTCATCGTCGAGGTACTCGAGGACGTCGGCCGCCCGGCCGGCCGGCAGCGCGGCGAAGAAGGCCGGCAGCGACTTGCGCGGCATCTCCTCGACGACGTCGGCGAGGTCGGCGGGGTGCAACTCGGCGGTTTCGGCGGCGAGCAACCCCGGGTCGGACGCAAGCATTTCAAGGATGTCGGGCGCCAACAGCGCCGCGAGATCCTGATGGTCGGGTTTTTGCTTTGGCGTCATGGGACCCGTCCGGGCGCGGAATCGCGGGCGTGCAGCGACGTGGCGGCAAGCTACCGGACCGCCATACCCCCTGCAACCCTTTGCGGCTTCGCGTTGTCGAAACTTCGTCCACCCCGGCTCGTACGACGTGAAGTCCCCCGATCCCGAGACCCGAGATGATGCACCCGCTGATCCTGGCGATGCAGGTTGCCGTCGCCTCCAACACGGCGCAGACGCCTCGCAATCCCGTTGATCTCCCCGTGCGCCGCGCCTCGCCGACGGCCGCCGAAGCGACGCGTGCGGCGCGTGCGATCGTCGTGGACGGCCGCGACGATGACGCCGCGTGGCGCGATGCACAGCTGATTGACTCGTTCCGTCAGTTCGACCCGGTGGAGAACGGCGACCCGCGTGGCTTCCGCACCGAGGCCAGGGTGACGTACGACGACCGGTACCTCTACGTCTTCGTGCGTGCGTACGATCCGCGTCCCGACTCGCTGCTCGCCCTGCTGGCGCGGCGCGACGTGCGGACGCAGTCCGACTGGCTGCACCTGATGATTGACTCGTACCACGACCGCCGCACCGGTTATCGGTTCACGGTGAACCCGGCGGGCGTGCAGCGCGACGTCTACATGAGCAACGACGGCAACGAAGACGTGTCGTGGGACGCCGTCTGGTCGGTGGCGACGCAGATCGAGAAGGACGCGTGGACCGCCGAGTACCGGATTCCCTTCAGCCAGATGCGTTTCGCGAACGCCGACCAGCACACGTTTGGCCTCGCCATCTGGCGTGATGTCGGCCGCACCAATGAGCGGCTGTCCTGGCCCCTGTACCGCCGCAACCAGCCGGGGATGGTGTCGCAGTTCGGCGAGCTGCGCGGCCTCGACCACATCACGACGCCGCGCCGGTTCGAGGCCACGCCGTACACGCTCGCCAAGGACCTCTCGCACCCCGCGGCCGACGGCCGCTTTGGACGACAGCAGGCCGGCACGATGGGGGCCGACATCAAGTACGGCCTGACGTCAGACCTGACGCTCGATGCGACCATCAATCCCGACTTCGGCCAGGTCGAGGCCGATCCGTCGGTGCTGAACCTGACGGCGTTCGAGCAGTTCTATCGGGAGCAGCGCCCGTTCTTTCTCGAGGGGCAGGGGATTTTCCGCTACGACCTCAACTGCAACGATGGCCAGTGCAGCGGCCTGTTCTACTCGCGCCGCATCGGCCGCTCGCCGCAGCTTGGCGACCAGTACTACGACGCCAGCAATCCGCTGAACACGACGATCCTCGGGGCCGTCAAGCTGACCGGACGGCTCGCCAACGGGCTGTCCATCGGCGTCATGGATGCCGTGACACGCCGCGAGATGGGGACGCTCGGCCGCACCATCGAACCCGGCGCGAACTACGGCGTCGTGCGCCTGCAGCAGGACTTCCGGAAAGGGAACTCCGGCGTCGGCATGATGCTGACGTCCACCGATCGCCAGCTCGACGCATGGTCGGAGGATTACCTGCGGCGCGGCGCCCGCTCGCTTGGCGTTGATTTCCGGCATCGTTTCTGGAAGAACAACTACGAGCTGAGCGGCTACCTCGCCGGCAGCCGCGTGGACGGCAGCAGGATGGAATGAACCCCGGTTCGTTCCAAGCGGGGCGCGACCTGCGCGATCTGTTCCGCGCGCGGCCGGACAATACGCTGCTGATCAAGGCGGCGTACTGGTTCGCGCTGTAGCGCGAACCAGAGAGACAACAGACAAACAACAGACAAACAACAGAGAGACAACAGAGAGACAACAGAAAGACAACAGAAGTATGGATGGACCTCGGACGCCCCCAAACGTCTGTTGTTTCTCGGTTGTTTCTCTGTTGTCTCTCTGTTGTTTCTCTCCGCTTGCAACCTTTTCACCGCGCACACGTACTAAGAGAGCGACGGGCGGCCGATGGGTGTGGTTGGTCGGCGCTGGTGGGGGGCCGGCTCGCCCCCTGTCGGTCGCTCGGATTCTCCTAAGACGAACACGTCGCCTCTCGGGGCGGCGTTTTCGTTTTGGGCCCTCGTGCGCGATATTCAGGCAGGACGATGGACGCCGGGCGCCTCCCTCGCCCTTCACTCCTCCCTCCCCACCCATGCCTGTCAACATCGCTTTCCTCGGACTCGGCGCCATCGGCACGCCCATGGCGCGCCACCTGGCGATTCCCGGGTTCACCCTCTCGGTCTGGAATCGCACGGCCGCCAAGGCCCAGGCGTTCGCCGCCGCGCATCCGGCGCGCGCTGCCGCGACGCCGGCCGACGCGGTGCGCGTCGCGTCGTTCGTGGTCACCTGCCTGCCCGTGTCGCGCGACGTCGAGTCGCTGCTCGACGGGCCCGATGGCCTGCTGGCCGGGATGGCGAAGGGCACGCTGCTCATTGATTGCACCTCGGGCGACCCCGCCACATCGCAACGCATCGCCGCGCGCCTCGCCGAGCACGGCGTCGGGTTCATTGATGCCCCGGTGTCGGGCGGCGTCATCGGCGCCGAGAACGGCAAGCTCACCATCATGGTGGGCGGCGACGCCGCCCTGCTCGAGCGCGCGATGCCGGTGCTCAAGGCGATGGGCGAGAAGATCGTGCACTGCGGCGCAGTCGGCGCCGGCGACGCGCTGAAGGCGGTGAACAACGCGCTGCTCGCGGTACACATCTGGTCGGCGGCCGAGGGACTGCTCGCGCTCTCGCGTGCCGGCGTGAAGCCCGAGGTCGCGCTCGACGTGATCAACGCGTCGAGCGGCCGGTCCAATTCCTCGATGAATCTCTTTCCCGAACGCGTGCTCACGCGCGCCTTCCCGCGGACCTTCCGGCTCGCGCTGCTCGACAAGGATGTCATGATCGCCGCGCAGGTGGCGCGCGACGAGAAGGTGCCGTCACCGCTGATCCAGATGACGGCCGAGTTGTTCCGCGCGGCGCACAAGGCGCTCGGCGAGGAAGCGGATCACGTGGAAGCGGTGAAGTATCTCGAGCAGATGGCGGGAGGAGAAATCAGATGACGACGGTGCAGAGTGGCAGGGAGCAGGGTGTGGTGCGGGGGAAGGGGGCGGGAACAGCGACCGTGGAAGCGATTCGCGCGCAGTTCCCGGCGCTGGAGCGAGTGCATGTCGGCCAGCCCGTCGCGTACTTCGACGGACCCGGCGGCACGCAGGTGCCGCGTCGCGTGGCCGAGGCGATGGCCGATTACCTCTACCACCACAACGCCAACACGCACTGGGCGTATCCGACGAGCGAGGAGACCGACGCGGCCATCGCCGGCGCGCGCGCGTCCATGGCGGCGCTGCTCAACGCCGCCCCCAACGAAGTGGCGTTTGGCGCGAACATGACGACGCTCACCTTCCATCTGGCGCGGGCGCTGGGCCGCAGCTGGGGGCCGGGCGACGAGGTCATCATCACCGAGCTCGACCACCACGCCAACCAGGCGCCGTGGCGGGCGATCGAGAAGGAACGTGGGATCACCATCAAGGTCGTCCCCATCAACCTCGACACGTACGAACTCGACTGGGCGGCGCTGGAGCGTGCGTTCACGCCGCGCACGCGGCTGCTGGCGATCGGCGCCGGGTCGAACGCCCTCGGCACCATGCCCGACGTCACGGCGGCGGCACGGCTCGCGCACGCGGCCGGCGCGCTGTGCTTTGTGGACGCGGTGCATTACACGCCGCACGGCGTCGTGGACGTGCGCGCCTTTGACTGCGATTTCCTCGCCTGTTCCGCGTACAAGTTCTACGGCCCGCATATCGGTGCGCTGTACGGCAAGGCCGATCGCCTCGCCGCGCTCGACGTGCCCAAGCTGCAGCCGGCGCCCGACAGCGTGCCCGAGCGGATTGAAACCGGGACGCAGAATCACGAGGGCATTGTCGGTGCCGGCGCCGCGGTGAAGTTCCTCGCGGCAATCGGCACTGGCACAAACCAGCGCGACCAGGTGGTGAGCGCGATGAGCGAGCTGCACGCCCGCGGCGAGCAACTGTTTGCCCGGCTGTGGAACGGCCTCGGCGCCATCAAGGGCGTCACGCGCCACGGACCGCCGCCGGGCCGCCCGCGCACGCCAACGGTGTCGTTCACGGTACAGGGCATCACGCCCGAGGCCGCGGCGCGCCAACTGGCCACGCACGGGGTCTTCGTCTCGCATGGCGACTACTATGCGTCCACGGTGGTGGAGCGCCTCGGGCTGCAGCCCGACGGCATGATCCGCGCGGGCTGCTCGTGCTACACCGACGACGCCGAAATCGAGCGACTGCTGGTGGGGGTGGCGGGGTTGGCGAGGACGTAACTGCCACCGCGAAGTTCGAAGGGCGCGAAGACTGCAACTGCCCATCACGAAAGGCACCAAGGGCACGAAGTCTTTCAGTGGGGAACGACCGCGCGCCA
>JAJZRK010000118.1 GCA_021802745.1 bacterium | reverse complement strand
TGCCGGCCGGCAGCTGCACCATCGCCGCCCGCCGCATCGCCCGGGAGTCGCCCGGCCTCGCCGTGGTCTGCGGCGCCAATCTCCCCATGCTGCTCGCCTTCGTCATGGCGCAGGCGACGGGCCCGGCGATGTGGCGCCTCGCCGTGGAGAAGGGACAGGCCGCGATGTGCGTCGCCGAGGAGGGCGGGCGTGCCGATTGAGGTCTACCGCATTGACGACCGGCTTGTGCACGGGCAGGTCGTCGTCGGGTGGGGCCAGCCGCTGGCCCTTGGCTTCATCGTGCTCGTGGACGACCAGGTGGCGGAGAGCGACTGGGAGCAGGACCTCTATCGGATGGCCGTGTCGCCGGAAATGACGGTGCACTTCGAGTCGGTCGCCGGCGCGCTGTCGCGACTCCCCGCGTATCGGCGCCTTCCCGAACCGGGGCTGCTGCTCACCGGCCGCACCTCCACCATGCGCTCGCTGGTGGAGGGCGACCCGGCAATCACGCGGGTGAACATTGGCGGCCTGCATCATCGCGCCGGCCGATCGCCGCGCCTGCGCTACGTCTTTCTGGATGCCGACGAGGCGTCCGACCTGCGCGCCATCGGCGCGCGGGGCGTGGAGGTGTCGGCGCAGGACGTCCCCGGCGCGGTGCCGGTTCCCCTCGCCGAGCTGCTCGAACGGAGCGGCGGATGATCGAGCCGGGCACCCTGGTGATTCTGACGCTGGTCGGCGCCGTCGTTGGCCTCGACTTCGTGTCGTTTCCGCAGGCGATGCTGTCACGCCCGCTCGTGTCGGCCACGCTCGGCGGCTGGGTGTGCGGCGACGCGACCAGCGGCCTTCTGGTCGGCGTGGTGCTGGAGTGCTTTGCGCTCGAGACGATGCCCTTCGGCGCGTCGCGCTACCCGGAATGGGGGCCGGCGGCCGTTGCCGCCGGTGCCATGGCGGTCGTCCCCGGCGATCCCGAACTCGCGGCGCGCACGCTCCCGTTGGCGGTGCTCGCCGGACTTTGCGCCGCGATGCTCGGCGGGCAGACGCTCGTCTGGCTGCGCCGCTTCAACCTGACCGTCGCCGGCCGCTATCGCGATGCGCTCGCGGCGGGGGACGCGTCGGCGCTGATCTCCGTGCACTGGACCGGTCTCGTTCTCGACTTTGGGCGGGCCTGGGCCGTGACGGCGGTCTTCGTGCTCACGCTCTTTCCGTTGCGCAACGTCGTGCAGGACGCCCTGTACGTCGTCAGCGGATCGCTGTCAGTCACGGTGGCGGCCGTGCTCGCCGTGGGCGTCGCCGGGGCCGCCGTGTGGAAGGTGGTGCACACCACCCGGAGCTACGCCCGCTACCTGCTGGCCGGACTGCTCGTCGGTCTTGCCCTGGCGGTGATGCAGTGACCTCGCCCCGCACGCTTCCGGTGGTCACGTGGCTGCGCGTCTTCGTGCGGCTCTTTGCGGTGCAGGGGAGCTACAACTACGAGGCGATGATCGGCAACGGCATCGCCTTCGCGGCGGAGCCGGCCTTCCGCCTGCTTCCGGGCGGACGCGGTGGCGAGGCCTATCGCTCGGCGATGGCGCGGCACAGCCGGTACTTCAACGCGCATCCCTATCTCGCGGCCCTCGCCGTCGGGGCGCTCGTGCGCGCCGAGCTCGAGGGCGAGAATCCCGACCTCGTGGAGCGGTTCCGGACCGCCTGCTGCGGCCCGCTCGGCGCGGCTGGCGATCGCCTGGTCTGGGCGGGCTGGCTGCCGTTCTGTTCCGCGCTCGCCCTGCTCGCCTACGGGCTGGGCGCGTCCACGGCTGGCGTGCTCATCGTCTTTGTGGGAACTTACAATGTCGGACACGTCGCCCTGCGTGCGTGGGGGTTGCGTGCGGGGTATCGCGAGGGGCTCAAGGTCGCTGCGGCGCTCGGGAGCCCCGTGTTGCGCATGGGGCCGCTGCACGTGGCCCGGGCGCTGGCCGCCGTCGCCGGCGTCGCTCTGCCGCTGGTGCTCATGCGTCTCCAGGGTGCGACGCGGCTCCCGTTCGGCGTCGCGCTCGGGGTCTCCGCGCTGCTCGCGGTGGCGCTGACGCGCCGGCAGGCCCGCGTGGATGGCTGGCGGGTCGGCGTGGCGCTGCTGCTGCTTTTCGTCATCTACACGGTGGTGCGCTGATGGTTGAACGCTCGGTCGAGGTGCAGAACAGCCACGGCATCCACGCGCGCCCCGCGGCGGAGATCGTGAAGGTCGCCGCGCGGTTCCGGTCGGCCATCACCATCATCCGCGATGACCTGGAGGTGAACGGCAAGAGCATCATGGGCGTCATGATGCTCGCCGCCGAGTGCGGCGCGACGATCCTCATCCGCGCCGTCGGCGACGACGAAGCCGCCGCCGCCGACGCGCTTGTCGCGCTCGTGAACACGCGATTCGGTGAGGGCTGAGTGAGCGTCTCCGTCTCCGGCGTTCCCGCGTCGCCCGGCATCGTCATCGGGCCGGTGCACCTCCTGCGCTGGGAGGTGCCCGAGGTGCCGGCGCGCACCGCCGAACCGGAGGACGCGGAGGGCGAGGTCGAGCGGCTCCACGCCGCCTGCGACCAGGCCATCGAGCGCCTGCGCAAGGTGCGCGATCGCGTCGAACAGCATGCCGGACCCGAGGAAGCGGCGATCTTCGACGTGCAGATCTCCATCTGTGGCGACGCCGACCTGCGCGCCAGCGCCGAGACGCTCATCCGCCAGGGATTCGCGGCCGAGAAGGCGTTTGACCTCGTCCTGCTCGAGTGGCGTGAGCACTTCGCCCGCTCCACCAACGCGCTGATGCGCGAGCGGGTGAGCGACCTGCTCGACGTGCAGATCCGGGTGCTCTCGATCCTGCTCGACCTCCCCGACCGCGATCCGGTGGACCTGCCGAAGGGGAGCAACGCCATTCTCGTCACGCACGACCTGACGCCCTCGCTCACCGTGCAGTTCGACCGCGAGGCGATCAGCGCCATCGCGACCGACGCGGGGACGGGCACTTCGCACGTCGCCATCCTCGCGCGCTCGCTCGGCCTGCCGGCAGTCGTCGGCCTGCGCGAAGCCACGGCGAAGATCGAGTCCGGCATGATGGCCGTGCTCGACGGCACCCATGGCCTGCTCATTCTCGATCCGACGCCCGAGCGCATCGCCGAGTACCGGCAGCGCGCCCGCGTCGAGCAGGAGGCGGCGCGCGAACTGCAGCAGTATGCGGGCGAGGAGTCGGTGAGTGTGGACGGCGTGCGCATCACGCTGCGCGCCAACGTGGACATGCCCGACGAGGCGGCGGCCGCGGCAACGAGCGGCGCCGAGGGCGTCGGCTTGATGCGCACCGAGTTCCTCGTGGTCGGGCGCGCCGCGATGCCCGACGAGGACGAGCAGTACGAGGCGTACAGCCGCGTCCTGCGCGCCTTCGCCCCGCACCCGGTGGTCATCCGCACCTACGACATCGGGGGCGACAAGCTCCCCGTGGGCGGATTCCCGCACGAAGCCAACCCGTTCCTTGGCTGGCGCGCCATTCGCATGTGCCTCGACGAGCCGGAGCTGTTCAAGGTGCAGTTGCGCGCGCTCCTCCGCTCGGCCCTGCACGGCGACCTGCGCATCATGCTGCCGCTCATCGTCTCGGTGCAGGAGGTGCGGCAGGCGCGCGTTCTCATCGCCGAGGCGGCCGCCGAACTTGCGGCCCGCGGCGTGCCGCATCGCACCGACATTCCGCTGGGGGTGATGGTCGAGACGCCGGCGGCGGTGATCACGGCGGACGCCCTCGCCAGGGAGACCGCCTTCTTCTCCATCGGCACCAACGACCTCGTGCAGTACACGCTGGCCGTGGACCGCGGCAACGTCTCGCTCGTCAGCCGCTTTCAGGCGCTGCACCCGGCCGTGCTCCGCCTCATCGCGCGCACGCAGGCCGAGGGCGCGGCCGCCGGCATCGAAGTGTCGGTCTGTGGCGAGATGGCCTCGCAGCCGCTCATGGCGTTCGCGCTGCTCGGCCTCGGCATCCGGCAGCTGAGCGTGGCCCCGCGTTCCGTGGCCGCCGTCAAGCACCTCGTGCGCTGCATTCGCGTGTCGTCGGCCACCGAGGCGGCGGCCATCGCACTCGATGCCGGCACGGCACCAGCCGTCGAGGCGCTGCTCCGCGAGCGTTTGCTGGCCGAGCTCGCGCTCCGCGGCGATGCGGCCGATGGGTTGCTCGCCCTTGTGGATGGGCATATTCTTCCTGACAAAGCGGACAATCACTAGAGCGGCCGGCTTCGCGCCGGCCGTTCGTGCCTCCAACCGACCAGCTCCCGTGCTTCATCGCCATCTCTTCACGTCCGAGTCCGTCACCGAAGGCCACCCCGACAAGGTGGCCGATCAGATCTCCGATGCGGTGCTCGATGCGCTGCTCGCCAACGACTCCCGGTCGCGCGTGGCCTGCGAGACGATGGTCACCACCGGGCTCGCGACGATCTTTGGCGAGGTCACGACGCACGCGTGGGTAGACCTGCGCGCCCTCGTGCGCGAGACCATCAAGGACATCGGCTACACGGAGGCCGGCATCGGCTTCGATGCCGACTCCTGCGCCGTGCTCAATGCGCTGGGCAAGCAGTCGCACGACATCTCGCAGGGAGTGGACACCGGCGGCGCCGGCGACCAGGGGATGATGTTCGGCTTTGCCTGCGACGAGACCGAGGAGCTCATGCCGCTCCCCATCATGCTCGCGCACAAGCTCACGCATGCGCTGGCCGACCGCCGCAAGGACGGCACCCTCGCCTGGCTGCGGCCGGACGGCAAGTCGCAGGTCTCCGTGGTCTACGAGGACGGCCGCCCGGTCGAGGTGGACACCGTCGTCATCTCCACGCAGCATGCCGACTCGGTGAAGAACAAGGCGATCCACGAGGCGGTCAGGCACGACATCATCGAGGCGGTCATTCCGCCCGAGCTGCGCGCGCGCCGCATGAAGGTGCACATCAATCCCACGGGGCGGTTCGTCGTTGGTGGCCCGCAGGGTGATGCCGGCCTTACCGGCCGCAAGATCATCGTGGACACCTACGGCGGCATGGGACGGCATGGCGGCGGTGCCTTCTCCGGCAAGGACCCGTCCAAGGTGGATCGCTCGGCGGCCTACGCCGCCCGGTGGGTGGCCAAGAACATCGTGGCGGCGAAGCTCGCGACCAAGTGCGAGGTGCAGCTCGCCTACGCCATCGGCGTGGTCAAGCCGGTGTCGGTGATGGTGGACACGTTCGGCACCGCCACGGTGCCCGAGACGGCCATCATGCGCGCTGTCGAGCAGACGTTCGACCTGACCCCGCGCGGCATCATCGAGGCGCTCGACCTGCGCAAGCCGATCTACGGCCCGACGGCGGCGTACGGCCACTTTGGGCGCTCGCCGGTGAAGGCGGAGCGCTTCGGCAAGAAGGTCGCGCTCTTCAATTGGGAGCGCACCGACCGGGTGGCGGAGCTCAGGCGCGCGGTGCGCGCGCGCTGAGCGCGCGTCGCGGGAGGTTCCCGTGGTTCTGGTCAAGGTCGCCAAGCTCGGACTCGACAGCGTGTCGAACACGTATGTGGTGGTCCTGCAGGAGGACGGCGGTGACCGCATGCTCCCCATCTGGATCGGCCGGCCGGAAGCCGAGTCCATCGCCATGCAGCTCGATGGCGTCAAGCGCGAGCGGCCGCTGACCCACGATCTCTGCCAGGCCCTGATCAATGGCCTCGGCGCCACCCTGCGGCGGGTGCAGGTCACCCGCCTGCAGGACTCGACGTTCTTCGCCGAGCTGCACCTCGCGCGCGTCGGGGCGCCGGTGATCGTTGACGCGCGCCCCAGCGATGCCATCGCCGTCGCCCTGCGGCTGGACGCGCCCATCTTTGTGCACGAAGCCCTGCTGGCCGGAGACGGCGACGAGGGCGTGCCGCCGCCGGCCGGGCGAGATGACGATTCGCTTTCGGCGGAGCAGCTCAAGCGACACCTCGAGCACATGCGCCCCGAGGACTTCGGCCGGTTCTCGTTGTAGCATGCGCACCGTGCGTGCGACCGAGTGGCGGGGATCGGCGTGCCGGCGCGCCAGGGGCGCGGTGTGCGTCATCGGGGCGCTCTTCGGTTGGGCAACGGCATCGGCGGCGCAGGGGGCCGCCAAGCGGCCGCCCGTCGTGGGCAGCCCGCATGGCACGCCAGCGGGCGAGGCGCGCTCGGTGCAGGGGCGCGTGGTGCTGGGCTCCCGCGCCGTCCTCACGCCCGTCGCCGGCGCGTGGGTCGTGCTGCACCGGGTCGGCACCGATCACGCGGCGCCGCTCGATTCCATGCGCACCGACGCCGCCGGCCGGTACACGTTCCGCTAC
Organism: bacterium; assembly: GCA_021802745.1. The sequence goes on along the minus strand of JAJZRK010000118.1, from coordinate 3,914 downwards.
CGCACGTCAGGCGACCCCAGCGCGGTCTACTTCGTGTCGAACCTGCACGACGGCATCGCGTACTTCACATCGCCGTTCACCACGCGAACGGTCCGCGGAGACGACGCGGAGCTGGTGGTGCACGACACCACGAGCGCGCCCGTTCCCATCCACGTGCGGGGGCGCCACGTCGTGTTCGCCGCGCGCGGCGACAACAAGCGGCGGACCATCCTCGAAGTCTACGAGTTGTCGAACGACTCCATCGTGACGCGCGTCGCGGGCGGCGCCCGCGGGGTCGTCTGGCAGGCGCCGCTCCTCGACGGCGCGGCCCGCGCGAAGATCGAGCAGGCCGACTTCTCGGGCGGCGCGGTGCGTTTCGAGGAGCAGCACATCCGGCTCGCGGCGCCGTTCGCTCCCGGGCTCAAGCAGATCTCGTATTCGTACGACGTGCCGGCGGAGACGGACTACACCTTCCGGGTGGACGAGCCGGCCGATGTACTCGAAGTCCTGGTCGAGGATCCCCTCGCACGCGCCGAGGGGGGCACGCTCGCGTCGCAGGGGGCCACGGTCACCGACGGGCGCACCTTTGCGCGTTTCGTCGCGCAGGACGTCGCGGCCGGCGCCGTCATTCGCGTGAACATCCCCGGAAAGGCGGCGGCGACGGACAACGAGTTGCGCGTGCTGGCGCTCATGGCGGCGCTGGGCGCCGTGCTGCTCGTCGGGCTCGCGCGCGCCATGTTCCGCCGGCAGGGCGGCGCTCGCGCGCGGCAACCGGCGGCGACGGCCGCGGCGCTGCGCGCGCAGCTCGCCGCGCTCGACGACGCGTACGCGAACGTTGACCATCCTACCGACGAACAGCGCGCCGATCACTGGCAGGCGCGCGCCCATCTCGACAAGCAGTTGAGCGATGCCGTTGCGCGCGAGCAGGGCCTGTCATAGGTTGAGCATCACAATCGAATAGACAACGGATGCGGGTCCCGGAAGCCGGTGCAAGTCCGGCGCGGCCCCGCCACTGTAACGGGCGAAGTTCGCCCCGCTCAAACACCCACTGGCCAGGCGGCTGGGAAGGGGAGCGGGGGCCCGGAGCCAGGAGACGCCCCGCGTCCGTGCCACATCAGATGCCTCGGGGGAGGCCGCGTGGCGACGGGCGTGTTTCACGCGCCCGGCGTTCTTGGGCTCTCTCCCGCAATTGGAGTGAGCCCTTCGTGTTTTCATCCAGTCGCTGCCACGTCATTCATGCCGCGCTCGCGCTCCTGCTCGCGGCGGTCGCCTGCGTGAAGTCGCCGGCCGATCGCGCCGCCGCCGATGCTCGCGGCGCGGCGCCGCTCGTGGACGACTTCGGCGACACGCTGCGGCTCGCGGCGCCGGCGGCGCGGGTCGTCTCGCTTAACCCGGTCCTCACCGAGGCGATGTTCGCGCTGGGCGCCGACGGGCGGCTCGTTGGCCGCACGCGCTGGGACGATGCGCCGCCGGCGGTGCGTCGCGTCGCCGACGTCGGCGATGGGCTGCAGCCGAACGTCGAGGCCGTGCTTGCCACGCACCCCGATCTCGTCGTGCTCTACGCGACGGCGGCCAATCGCGGCGCCGCGTCCGCCGTCCGCCGCGCCGGCGTGCAGACGCTCACGCTGCGCACCGACCGCGTGGCCGATTTCGCGCGCGCCTTGCGCGCCCTCGGCCTCGCGCTCGGCGACACCGCCACGGCGCTTCGCGTGGCCGACTCGGTCTCTCGTTCCATCCACGCCGTCGCGTCGCTCCCGCCGCTGCAGCCTCCAGTGAGCGTCTTCTGGCACGCGTGGGACGTCCCTCTCATCACCATCGGCGCGGGGAGCTATCTCGGCGAACTCGTGACCATCGCCGGCGCCCGCAATGTCTTCGGCGACCTGCCGCAGCCGTCGCCGCAGGTGACGCTCGAAAGCGTCGTCGCGCGCCACCCGGACTTCGTGCTGGTGGGCCCGCTCACCGCAGGGCGGCTGCGCGGCGATCCGCGCTGGCAGTCGGTTGCCGCCGTGCGCGAGGGGCGCATGATCGTCGTGGACACTGCGCTCGTCGGCCGGCCGGGCGTGCGCATGGGCGAGGCGGCGCATGCGCTGCGGGCGCTGCTCGACTCCGCGCGGCGTGTGCGGCCATGATGCCGGCCATGATGCGCATGCGCTGGGTGTTGCTCTTCGTGATGCTCACGACCGCGTTGGCCGCCGGGCTCGCCATCGGCCCGGTGGGCCTCAGCCTGCCCGAGGTGCTGCGCGCCCTCGTTGGCCGCGGCGACGCACAGACCGTGGCGATCGTGCGCGACCTGCGCCTTGCGCGGCTATGCCTCGCGGCCATCGCCGGCGCCGGACTCGGCATGAGCGGCGCCGCCCTGCAGGGGACGCTCCGCAATGCGCTCGCCGAGCCGTACCTGCTTGGGGTCTCCGGCGGCGCGGCAGTGGGAGCCGTGCTGGCCGTCGTTGCGGGGCTGACCGCCGCGGTCACCATGCCGATGGCCGCCTTTGCCGGGGCCGTCGTCGCGGTCGGACTCGTGCTGCTCATTGCCCGCGCCTCGAGCGGCCGGGCCGATCCGCGCATCCTGCTGATGGCCGGCGTCGTTGTCGGCGCCTTCGCAAATGCGGCCATCATGGTGCTGCTCGCGGGCGCCGGTGACGGCGCCGTGCGCAACGCCCTCTGGTGGATGATGGGCTCGGTGGCCGGCGCCGAGTGGAGCGCCGTGCGCTGGCTCGCGCTGTACGCCGCACTCGCCGGCGCCGCCCTCGTGGCCGTTGCGCGCGACATTGACCTGCTCGCGCTTGGCGAAGATGCCGCCGCCTCGCTCGGCGTGCGCGTGGCCGCGTCCACCCGGCGCATCTTCCTGCTCGCGGCCCTGCTCGCCGCCATTACCGTGGCGGGGGCCGGGCTCATCGGCTTTGTGGGGCTCGTCGTGCCCGCCATGGCGCGCGCCCTCGGCTGGCGTCGCGCGCGCGAGGTGCTGCTCGCCTCGGCGGTGCTCGGCGCTGCGCTTCTCGTCGGCGCCGACGTCGCGGCGCGCACCGTGCGCGCGCCCGCCGAGTTGCCGCTCGGCGCGGTGACGGCGCTCATTGGCGTGCCGTTCTTTCTCATCCGGCTGCGGAGGGCGGCATGATCCGCGTGCATGAGGCGGTCGTGCGATACCCCGGGGCGCACGTCAATGCGCTCGACGGCGCGACGTTCGAGGCGCCGCCCGGCCGCGTCACGGCGCTCGTTGGCCCAAACGGCAGCGGCAAGAGCACCGTGGTGCGCACGCTCATCGGGCAGGCGCCGCTCGCGTCGGGCAGCATGCGTGTGGGCACGCTTGACGCGGTTGCCGGCGACCGGCGCGAGCTCGCCCGCACGATGGCCGTGGTCACGCAGCGCGAGGAGCCGGCGTTCCCGCTGGCCGTGCGCGACTACGTGATGCTCGGGCGTTATCCGCATCACGGCGCGTGGACCGCGCTCGGTCCTGGCGACGTTGCCGCGGCCGAAGCGGCGGCCGACCGCGCCGGCGCCGCCGAACTGATGGCGCGCCGCACCGATGAGCTGTCGGGCGGCGAGTGGCAGCGCGTGCGGCTCGCGCGCGCCCTCGCGCAAGGCGGCGAGGTGCTCGTGCTCGATGAACCCGGCACCTTCCTCGACATGGGCCACGAGATGGCGGCCTACGAACTGCTCGATGCGCTCGCCCGCGAGGGGCGCACGGTGCTGCTCGTCAGTCACCAGCTCAACCTCGTGGCGCGCTTCGCGGCGCAGATCGTCCTGCTCCACCGTGGCCGCGTGGTCGCGGCCGGCGCACCGGGCGACGTGATGCGCGGCGATGTGCTCGAGCCCGTCTACGACTGGCCGCTCGTCGTCGCGCGCGATCCCGCCGTCGGCGCCCCTGTGCTGATCCCGTTGCGACGGCGCTGACCGACGCGCATCGGCCATCTCACATCTCACATCTCACATCTCACGTC
>JAJZRK010000002.1 GCA_021802745.1 bacterium | reverse complement strand
AAGCCGCGCGCCACGCGGCGTACGTGTTTCCGCGCTGAGTCGCGGGCTGAGTCGCGCGCGGAGTCGTGCACGGAGTCACGCGCGGAGTCGTGCACGGAGTCGCGCGCGGAGTCGCGCGCGGAGTCGCGTGCTGATGCGGGGACGACGACGCGGAGTGGTCGCCGTTCATCGTGAAACGCACCCTGCAACGAGTGGAACGCGAAACGCGCGGGCGAGGCGCCGAGGCCGCGACGTCGCACGCACAGTCGGCGCACGCGGTCGGGAACTCGCGGGCCTTCTGCCGAATAGTCACCACAACGCGTCGCCACTCGCGGCGCACCGTCGCATTCTCGCACGCGGCGCCGCCCGGCGTCGCGTGCGGCGACGTCCTCACAGTCCGGGAGACATGTCCATGCGGTTCATCACACACGTTGGCGTTGCCGCGGCCCTGCTGCTCGCGGCGGCAGGCAGCGCGACGGCCCAGAGCAAGGGACTCAAGGTCGGGGATCGCGCGCCGACGCTGTCGCTGCCCACCCTCGACGGGCAGTCCGTTGACCTTGCCGACCACATCGGCAAGGGACCCGTGCTCATCGAATTCTGGGCCACGTGGTGTCCGCTCTGCCGCCAGATGGAACCGACGTACCGCGCGCTCGCAGACAAGTACGGACGCGACCTGCAGATGCTGTTCATCGTCGTGCCCACGAACCAGACGCCCGAGCGCGCCAAGCAGTACGTGGAGCGGGTGAAGCACCCGGGCACCTTCCTGTTCGACGCCGACGGTGCGGCGTATCGCGCCTTCTCCGCCTACCACACGTCGTACGTCCTCGTGCTCGATCGGCAGGGCAAGGTGCTGTACAGTGCCGACGGCGGTGAACAGGATCTGACCGACGTGGTGCGCCAAGCCGTGGGGCGATGACCCCGCGGCAGGCGGACGCCCGCGGCCATCGTCAGGTGCCGCCGAACCATTCGTAGCCCGCATCGCTCCAGTAGCCGCCGTTCGGTGCGGGCAGGAAGTCCACGCGCGTGAGGTATTTCGTGTTCTTGTATCCGAGTTTCACCGGCGAATGGACGCGCGCCGGCGCGCCGTACGCCGGGGTCAGGAGCGCGGAATCCTTGGCGTACACGACAAGCGTTTGCGGGTGCAGTGCGCTCTCGAGATCCCAGCTCTCGTGGTAGTCGTCGTCGAAGCTGCGAAAATCGACGCACTGGGCGCTCGGGAGCGGATGAACGAGGTCGGCGAGCGCGCGAACCTGCACACCGGTGAACTCCGCGACCGCGGTCCAGCCCTCGACGCAGAAGTGACTGACCCGCTGCTGCGTGCGCGGCAGGCGGCGAATGAGATCATCGAGCGTGAACGAGATCGGTCGCTCGACGAGGCCGCCCACCTGCAGGCGCCAGGCGCCGCGCGCGGCGGCGTTCCACACAGGCACCTGCTCCGACACGTAATAGCTGGGAAAGGCGTCGCCGGCGATGGCGGCGCCGGGCGCGCCGCGATCGAGCCTCGAATGGCGCACGAGGCGGCGCTCGATGCGCTCGTTCCATCGCTCCGCGAAGCGCAGTGCGCGACCGGCCCGGGCTGGACCGCCACTGTCGCAGGCCGAGAGGGCCAGCGACGCCACCGAGAGTCCGGCCGCGCGCAGGAAGGCGCGCCGGCCTGTGTCCTCATGCTTCATCAGCTCCTCCATCGGGTCCGCGTCGGTGCGCCGCGACGGTGGCCGCACTCGTGGCCGCACTCGTGGCCGCACTCGTGGCGGCGACCGCGCGCGGAACGCGCAAGTTGCGAAACGGCCGCGCATTCCGTGCCTCAGGCGAACGCGACTCGTCGTACGCGCCGGTGATCATGGCGCGAAGGGCATACGGGTCCACTGTAAACACCATGAAGACGTGGCCGGCCGTCGCGCCGAGGAGCGCCATCATGGACATGAAATGCCAGAATCGGGCCCACGCGTAGCCACCGAGCGCCGTCGTCAGCCACCCGAGCGACACCGGCTTCCAGATCGCAACTCCCGTGACGACTGCGGCCACCCCAATGAGCGGCATGGCGAAGTACGCGGCGCGTTGCAGCGCGTTGTGCTTGCCCTGGCGCGGATGATCATGACGCCGGCCCACGTGGAAGCGGATCATCTCGATGCTGTCGCGCACGATGCCTCGCCGCGGCACCAGGTCCCGCCACTCTCCGTGCAGATAGATGAAGCCGAGGTAGACAAGTCCATTGGCGACGAGGACCCACATCATCGCGAAATGCCAGTGTCGAGCCCCGCCGAGCCAGCCGCCGAACGTGAGACTGGCGGGGATCGGCGTCCCCTCCCACGGATAGCAGCAGAACGACTCGCCCTGTCGCGCGAAGGCAGGATAGGCATTGAAGATGCGCAAGCCGGTTGCCGCCATCATCACCAGCGCGACGGCATTCACCCAGTGCGTGATCCGGACGATCCAGTGGTGGCGCGGCATGTTGCAGGTATCCGGGGCGTGCCGAGCCGGTTCCCGGGACCTCGCTCCCGGCGCCCGTCGGGCGATCACGGCACTCGGCGCGGCCGGGAACCGCGGGGCCCGGTCGGGAATAGGTTCCCGGGCGCACCGACTCGCGGTGCCGCCGCCAACTACCTGAAGAGAGGCACCTCGATGAAGCGCACACTGTTGTTTCTCGCAATCCTCGGTCTCGTCGCCGCGGCCGAGCCAGTCTCGGCGCAAGGGTCCATGGGTACGATGAAGGACTCGACCGCGAAGATGTCGTCGAAGGACGGCATGAAGGCGAAGAAGTCAGCGGGCAAGATGACGGCCAAGGGCGACCAGATGACGGCCGCAGGCGACAAGATGGCGAAGCAGGACGCGATGAAGGATGCGATGGGCGACAAGATGGCGACGAAGGACGCGATGGGCGACAAGATGGCCAGCAAGGACGCGATGGGCGGCAAGATGGCCAGCAAGGATGCGATGGGCGACAAGATGGCCAAGAAGGACGCGATGAAGGATGCGATGGGCGACAAGACGGGCAAGAAAGACGCGATGATGGACGCGATGGGCGACAAGATGACCGAGAAGGGCGCGATGAAGGAGACGAAAGGCGACAAGATGACCAAGAAGGGCACGACGATGGACACCAAGGGCGACAAGATGGAGAAGAAAGGCGAGAAGCCGGCCATGGCAAAGCCACGCTGAGCGCGGGTCGAGGTACCGCCGGAGCGCAGCCGCGCCGCGGTCCACGCGGCGCGGCCGCGCGTGCTCACTCAGTCCTCGCTGCGCGATCCCCCGCGCGGTTCGGGCCACGGAACGGAGGAGGGCAGCGACTCGTATTGGCGCAGTTTTCGCCACAGCGTCGTGCGGCCCATGCCGAGCAACTCGGCAGCCCGCGCGCGAACCCCGCCGGCATCGGCCAGCGCGGCCGCGATCAAGTCCTGCTCGTCAACGGCCAGGCGCGCGGCATCGTACCGACGTTCGCCGGCCGGGAGCGTACTGCCGCCGATTGAACCCCGCACTTCCGCGGGGAGATGGTGCGGTTCGATGGTCTCCCCCGACGATCGAATCAGGGCCGACTGCACCACGGCAAAGAGTTCGCGTACGTTGCCAGGCCATGCATGGGCCTGCAACATGCGCATTGCGAGCGGAGTGAAGGCCGTTTCTCGGCCCGTCACTTCACGGCCAACGTGGCCGGCGAGGAGGGGAATGTCATCGCGACGCGCCCGCAGCGGCGGCATCTTCAGGTGGAAGACGTTGAGCCGGTAGAACAGGTCCTCTCGAAACCGGCCGTCGCGCACGTCGCTCCGCAGGTCACGATTGGTGGCGGCGAGCACGCGCACATCCACGCGTATCGGGTGCACCTGGCCGACCGGCGTGATCTCGCGCTCCTGCAGCGCCCGCAGCAGCCGGTGCTGCATGGCGGCGGACATGTCGCCGACTTCGTCGAGGAAGAGCGTGCCGCGATGTGCGGCCTGAAACACTCCGGCGCGGTCGCGCACCGCGCCCGTGAAGGCGCCCCGCACGTGACCGAACAGCTCGGACTCCAGCACGCCGTCGGCAATGGCGGCGCAGTTGAGGGCCACGAAGGGAGATGCGTGGCGGGGGGAGGCGGCATGAATGGCCCGAGCGGCGAGCTCCTTGCCGGTGCCGGTCTCGCCGCCGATCAGGACCGTGGCGTCGCTCGGTGCGACGAGCCGAATGGCGTCGAGGACCTCTTGCATGGCGGTGGAGTTCCCAAGCAGGTCGCGCAGCGCGCCGGACGCGTTCGCCACGAGCCGAGGACGCCGTTCGAGCAGCCGGGCCACGCGTGCCGACAGGACGTCCGGCTCTACCGGCTTGGTGAGCACGTCGTCCGCGCCGGCGTGCAGCGCCTCGACGGTGGATTCCACGGTTCCAAAGCCGCTGATGACGAGAATCGGGCTTGCTTCGCCCTGTCGGCGAAGGGTCTCCACCAGCTGCAGCCCGTCCACCTCCGGCATGCGCAGGTCGACGATCAGCAGATGGAACGGCTGTTCTTCGAGCCGTCGCAGGGCGTCGATGGCGCCACCGACGGTCTCCACGTGGTGGCCGTCATCGCGGAGCAGTGCGGCCAGTGTCTCGCGAAAGGTCGGGTCATCGTCGACCACGAGCAGGCGTGCCGGCATGGTCAGGACGTTCCTGTGGCGCGCAATCCGCCGACGACCGGCGCGGCATCGGCCGGTCGGTCCTGCTCAGCGGCCGCGGCACCCGGCAAGGTGATAGTGAAAACGGCGCCGTGTCCCCCGATGCGGTTGGCCGCATCAATAGAGCCGCCGGCCGCGCGTACCAGTCCCTCGGCGACGAACAAACCCAGGCCCACGCCGCGAACTGCGCGCTTGGTAGTGAAGAACGGATCGAAGACGCGCAGCAGCACCTCCGGCGTCAGTCCCGGTCCACTGTCCGTGACGGTGATGCGCACGCGAGCCGGCTCCGCTGCAACATGGAAACAGATGCCGCCGTCGCGGCCGGTCGCCTCAAGGGCATTACGACCGAGATTGAGCAGGACCTGCTTCAAGGCATCGGTCGTGATCGCCGCCTCCGCGCCGAAGGCGCCCTGCACGTCCAGTCGAGCCGACGGGTCGTCCCGTTCCAGGCGCAGCAGGGCCGCCACGTCTTCGACGACGGCCCTCGCGTCGCAGGAGGCGCGGCCGCCGGCGCTGGGCCGGTGCATGTCGAGCACCTGCGCCACCAGCGCATGCAGGCGCAGCAGTTCGTCGAGTGCCAGCTGCGCGTACCGCTGCGCCTCGTCGTCCGGCGCCTGCCGGCGCCGTATGAGTTCAAGGCAATTGCGAATGCCCGCGACCGGATTGCGGATCTCGTGCGCGAGCAGCAAGACGAGGCGACCGGCCGCGGCCAGCCGGTCTTGCTGCATCAGCTCCGACTGCAGGGCGGTCAGACGGGCCTGCCGTGTTTCGATGTCGGCCAGGCGCGCCACGAGGGCCTCGCGCATGGCGATGAACGCGGCGGCGAGGCGCTGAATTTCGCCGATACGCGAGGCACGCAGCGGGGCGGCAAAGTCGCCGGCAGCGACGCGGTCGGCCGCCCGGACAAGCGCCTGCACCGGCATCGCGACCCAGCGCGCAAGCAGCGCGCCGAGGGCGAGCGCCACCACCAGCGCCACGCCACCCACGGTCAGGGAAACCGCGCGCAGTCGCGGCAGCACGGCCAGTTCGCGGCGCAGCGCGCGCACGAACACGACGCGTGCACCGTCGCCGAGCGACGTGGAGACCGCGAGATACGAGGCGCTATCCACGACGAGTTCGCGCGGCCGGCCGTCAGGGGGCAACGCCCATCCGGCGGAGGCGAGCCCCGGCGTCGGCGGCGTGGGCGCCGCGGCGACGAGTCGCGCATTCGCGAGGAGCAGCACGTCGGCGCGCGAGAGACCGGCGAGGCGTTCGGCTTCCGACTGGTCGAGCGCGATGGCAATGCCGGCCGCGCCGACCCAGCGGCGGACATGCATCACCGGTGCGACCGCCACCATCCGCAGGACGCCGTCGGCCGCCAAGACCGAAACCGGCAGCCGGCCACTACGGGTGTCGGCCAGCAGGGTGCTGGGCAAGGCCGGGCCGCTCCACGACCGGCTCTCGCCGGCGGACACCACGGTGGCATCGCCGTAGCCGCCCCGCGCGCGTTCGGCGATGCGCACCGCGCCGCCGCTGTCCCCGGCGGCCATGACGACCGCCAGCGGTGGTGACAGCGCCAATTCCTTGGCGTGCATGGTCATGGCGTCGGCGTTCATCGCCTGTCGGTCCGCCAGCAGGTGCGGCGCGGCGGCAAGCTCCTCCTGCGCGCGCTCACGCAGCAGCTGCGCGAGGCGGCGTTCGACGATGACCGCGGCCGGCGCAACGCCGACCACGAGCACACTGGCGCTCACCGCGACGAGCACGCGATACAGGGAATAGTGATGTGACATCAGCGTGCGTATATCCGGCGGCTCACCGGTGCGTTCCCGTGCGCGTTGCGTAGCGGCGTTTCACCACGACCGTGAAACGCCGATGGAACGCCGGTTCCCCGGTGGCCGGGTGCGGTGCCCCGTGCGCCGGCGCCCAGCCGTCGGGCCCCGCGGACGTGGCACGACTCGTGCAGTGCCAAGAGGGGCTCGCAGGATAAATACATTGGTCACACTACTATCAACAGGAATCGAGGACGAGTATGCAACGTGCAGTGAGACTCGCGGCCCTGACAGGTCTGGTGATGGCGGCGGCGTGCAGCGGCGACGACCCCGCCGGGCCCGCGCCGGCAGTGCCCAAGGATCCCGCCACCGCGCCAAAGGTGAGCGTGGATCGTTTCAGCGCCGCCGCCGGCCATCTGCAGGTGCGGACGGCGACCAACGGACTGCCTGCCGCGAATGCCCCGGTGGATTTCGACACCGGCCCGTTCATCACGCGCGGCCTGACACCGGCCGGCCAGCCGACCACGTACTACAACTTCGATGTGCAGCCCGCGGCGCCGGCGCCGATCTTCGTCCTGATTCGCGAGGGCGAGACGACGCCGGTGGCCGGGCAGCTCAACATCATTGACGTGATTCCGGGCGATGCGGGGTACAACGACTTCTGGCAGGTCGTCGAGGTGCGCGTGCCCAAGACGTACGTGGCCAACACCGTGACGAGCGTGCAGGAGATCATCAGCGCGGGGTATCGGCGCACGATGACGAACACGATCGTGAATTGCCCGGTCGTCCCCGAGGGATCGGTGGCGCGCCTGCGCCTGAACGGCGAGTCGCCCGCGCTGACGCGTGGCTGGTACAAGGGCATGACCGTGCCGTACTTCACCTTCGGCGAGCGTCCGCTGGTCACCACCGCGCAGGGACTGGTGCCGACCTCCGGCATCTTCGTGACGTTCAACATCAATCCCGACCAGCCCAACGGCGGCCCCGGGAGCGGTTTCCGCGCCGAAACCGGCACGGCGCAAACGCACAACGTGCTCGCCACGATTCCCTCCGACGCCGGCTACTCGCCGCTGTGGAGCGTGAACGTGTACGACAACGCGGACTTTGCCTCGGTGCGGAACCTCACCACGGCGGCCTCGGCGCGGCTGCTCGCCTCCGCGGTGGCGCTGGTGAACTGCCCGGTGGTGGCGTTCCCGTGACCGGCCACGCCTCGCAACGCCTTCGTACCGTTCTCGCCGCGACGATGCTCGCGGCGGGAGCGGGCAACGCGTCCGCCCAGTCCGCACTCGACGCGCCCGCCAACCTCGCCCACGGATGGATCGGCGAGTCCGGCGTGGTGCAGTTCAACCTGTTGCACCGATTCTCGCTGGGGCCGGCCCCGAGTCGAAAGCTCACGAACGCCCCAACGCTCGCGCTCTCGACGGCCCTCGCGCCGTGGGCGTCGGTGGGCTTCAACTACGCGACCAACTCCGATCTGGTGCCGGGATATCCGAACGAGTGGGAGTTCTTTGCGCGGGTGATGCCCGTGCGGCAGGAGAAGGGCGCACCGTTGGATATCACCCTGCAGGTTGGGCACAACCGCGCCGCCGAGAGCCAGGACGCCAGCGTGCTGGTCGGCCGACGGCTTGGCCGCCTGCGCCTGCTCGCAACCGGGTCGGTGTTCAGCCACGCGTTCGATTCGTCCGCGCGGCGATACGCCGTCGGCGGTGGCGGTGTCTATCGGCTCACGGAGCATGTGGCGCTCGCCGCCGACCTGAGCGCCCTCACGCGTCGCGTGGGCGGCGAGCGATCCGCCTGGAGCACCAGCGTCCAGCTGGCGATCCCGTACACCCCGCACTCATTGTCGCTGCACGCCACCAACGTGAATGCGCGCACGCTCGAAGGGATTGCGCGCGGCGGCCCGACGACGCGATACGGTTTCGAGTACACGATTCCGATCACCCTGAAGCGGTATTGGCCGTCCGCACCGGCCGAGGCCCGGGCGTTCCGCGTGGTGGGTGCCGGGATGGGCGCCGCGGCCCGCATGCGCCGCGGCTGGGCGCTGCGCCTTCCCGCCCGGCGCACTCCGCCGCCGGACACGGTGCACGTGGACCTGCGGCAGTTCGCCGTCAAGCGGCCATCGCTGCAGGTCACGCAAGGCACCACGGTCGTGTGGCACAACCGCGACCCGCTGGTCCACACCGTTGTCACCGACGTCTCCGGCGGCTTCTCGTCGGGGACCATCGCTCCAGGCAAGAGCTGGGCCCACACCTTTACGGCCGCCGGCAAATACGCCTATCACTGCGAGCCGCATCCTTTCATGAAGGGCACTGTCGTCGTTCGGTAACCGGCGACGGCTGCGCCCTACGGAGATACAGCAATGCGATCTACCTTGCGGCTGCTGGTCGCCGTCGCGTGCGCGACGGCGGCGTGCAGCTCTCACGAGTCTACGGCACCGGCCGGCGGCGTCGCCACCGTGCGCGTGCAGGACAATCAGTACGCTCCGGCGGCGACGAGGGTGGCGCCCGGCACCAGCGTTACCTGGAACTGGGAAGGCCAGAATCTCCACTCCGTCTCGTTCGACGACGGCACGGCGTCCGACGTACAGCCGCGTGGCTCGTATCGACGCACGTTCGGGAGCGCCGGCACCTATCGCTACCACTGCCTCATCCATGGGCTGTCCATGGCGGGCACGGTCACGGTGCAGTAGCGGTGCCGTGATCCGTCGCGAGCACCGAGGTGACGGCGCGATCGAGCTCGGCGAAGTCGTCGCGCGCGATGGAATGCTGGTTTGACAGCGGTACTTCACCTCCTGGCCAGCGCAGCAGCGGCTGGTAGGTGACGCGCGCGCGCGGCGACGTCGAGCGTTCGGACCGGTCCTCGCGGTATGCCACGTGGGCGCCGTCAAACGAGACGGTCTGGCGCCGCGCGGAGAGCAGTCGCCGACGCTCGATCCGGATCGTCCGGCTCGCCGGATCAAAGGTGAAGCGCCGAGACTCGACGAGCAGGCATCCGACGAGCGCCAGGCCCGACGCCAGGGCGCCAAGCACTAGGCGCACGACGTCGATGTGGTCTGCCTGACCGGCGTCGAGGACGACCGCGACGCCGATGGCCACGGCGAGCCCCGCCAGCAACAGGCGCGTCGTGGTGGCGTGTACGGTGATTTCGAGAGGTTCCTGCTTGGCGGCGGCAGCGGGGCGTTCGGAACGCATCGTCGAATTGACCTACATAGGGCTCGATGGTAGACTGAGTATACTATGATCACATATCCTGCGCTTGCCAAGAGGTCCTGCCGGACGCGCCTGGCGCATCGCGCCCTCGGGGCGCTCGCCGTCGCCGTCCTCCTGTCAGCGGGCACGCCGCTGCCTGGCGCGGCCCAATCGGGCGCGGCCGCGCTCGACTCCTCGCTGAACCAGCTCGTGCACCCGCCCGGTACTGCGGTGGGCATGACGGGGACGCTCGGTAACGTCACCGTCGTCGGCGACGGACCCGTGGACGTGCTCGTCATCCCGGGCTGGGGGTTCGGCGCTCGCGAGTTCGAGTCGTTTGCACGAGCGCATCGGCGGGAGTACCGATTTGTCATCGCCACCCTCCCCGGTTTCGCCGGCACGTCCCCGCCGCCGATGCCGACGGCCGGCACGAGCTACGGAGAGGCGACCTGGATGCGGGCGAGCGAGGCGGCGCTGCTCAAGGTCTTCGAGACGCACCAACTGCATTCGCCGATCGTCCTCGGGCACTTTGTCATCGGCACGCAGCTTGGCGTCCGGCTGGCGGCTCAGCACCCCGCGAAGGTGCGTGGCCTGCTGGTGATGGGCGGAGAGCCGATGCGCTGGGTCGCGTCACCGGGCGATCCGGGCGGCAAGACCCAGGCCTCTCCGGCCGAGCGGGCGAAGCTCGTGGACGAACGGTTGGCGGAGCGTTGGTTCAAGTTCGTCACGAAAGCCACCTTCGACTTCAATAATTACCGTCCGCCGCAGTATTCACTTGATCCCGAACTGGGGGCACGCCGCTGGCAGGCGGTGGCGGACGCCCCGCTCCCGACCCTGATCCGCTATCTGTGCGAGTACACGGCCACCGACTACGCCGACGCGTATGCGACGTTGCGCGTGCCGACCGTCGTGTTGCGGCCCGAGTTCTCCGCCGCGGTTCTCTCGGACACGCTCCAGCGCTACGTCAAGCCACTGTTGATCGCGTCGTGGGACCGGGTCCGTGTCCTCAACCCGCGCATTGACATCGTCGACGTGCCGCGCTCCGGGATCTTCGTGACCGACGACCAGCCGCAGACGGTCGAAGCGGCGCTGCGGCGCCTGGCGAAGGCCAGTCCCTGACTGGTGCCACAGAGGCGGCGTCGCACGTGGGCAACGGCTTCTGTGTGCGACCATTCTTCCGTGATTGAGAAAGGTGAGGTTTGGGGGTGACGGCAGAACCGCCAACGAGGAGTGGATTGCATGAACCGCTTGCCGCATAGTCTTGTCTCGCGAACGACGTTTGGCACCCTGCTCCTGGCTACGCTGGGTGCCCCCGGCATCGGCTACGCCCAGCCGAGCGGCCGCACGACGGCGATCACGCACGTGACCGTCGTGGACGTCGAGGGGGCCCGCCTGCGCAAGGACATGACCGTCGTCATCGTCGGCGAGCGCCTCGAGGTTGTGGCGCCGGCCTCGACGGCCGCTATCCCTGCGGGGGCCCGCATCGTGTCGGGCAAGGGGAAGTTTCTGATTTCAGGCCTGTACGACATGCACCTCCATCTGGCCAAAACGGGCGAGCGCTCGCTCGACTTGCTCGTGGCGAACGGGGTGACGAGCGTGCGCGACATGGGCGGCGATTTCGCGCTCGTGTCCCGCTGGCGCGCCGAGATCGCGGACGGCAGGCGAATCGGTCCGCGAATCAAGACGCCGGGGCCCATCCTCGAAAGCGCGACGAACGTCGCCCGCATGCTCGCCGAGGGCACCGTGGAGCCGGTCCGGCGTTTTCGTGCGCCGATCGGCGGGGCGGGCGATGTCGATCGGGTCGTGGACAGCGTGGCGTCACTCGGTGTCGACTTCCTCAAGGTTCGAACGGTGGCATCGGCGGACGTCCTTGCGCAGATCGGCACGGCCGCACGGCGCCACCGGCTGGCACTCGTCGGACATTCGTTGGGAAGTGTCGACGCGATGATTGGCGCTGGCCAGGCCAGCATCGAACACTCGGTGATTCCTCCGCTCCTGTCCGGCTCCGTTGATGACCGCCGACAGAACATCCGGCGGCTCGTCGAGGCGGGGATCGTCTTCGTGCCCACCATGCTGGTCGGCCCGAAGTCGCTCGCCGTACCCGACAGCGTCGCTACGCGCATCGTGGACGACAACGGGTCGGCCTTCGACGCGCGTCGTCGCTACGTCGGCGGCTATCTGCTGTCCGACTGGCGCGAGCAGGTGGCCGAACGGCGCGCCGAGCAACCCGTTGACTGGGCGGCCGTCACCCCACGCCTGCTTGAGGTGCTGCAGGAAATCCGGCGGGCCGGAGGCGTCTTCCTGACCGGAACAGATGCCGCGGTCGCTCTCATCTATCCGGGGTTCGCGCTCCACGACGAGCTCGAGCTGATGGTGGCTTCCCTGGGCATGACCCCCTCCGAGGCACTGGCCGCGGCAACCAGCGCGCCAGCGCGGTTCTTGGGCGAGGGCGATTCACTCGGAAGCATCGCCGAAGGGAAGCTTGCGGATCTGGTGCTGCTCAGCGCGGACCCGTTGGCTGACATTCGCAACACGCGGTGTCTGGAAGCGGTGGTGCGAGGCGGACGCTTGTACGACCGCCGCGCCCTCGACAGGCTTCTGGACCGCGCCGCCTATTCCCCCGCCCGAAAGCAGCGGCTGGCCGGGAGCGACGCTGCCCCGGGCGGTGGCTGCGGACTCGCGCGAGGTGCCAGATAAGGAGACAGCCTGGTTCAGTCGCCGCGTCGGTCGCCCGCCCCTAAGCGATTGTTCGGCGGGAACCATCAGCCGCGCCCCGGATACGTATTCCCGAGTCCTTGGGGCCGCCTGCCGCGAGCGTGTCGCGCGGTCGCCGGGGCACTCCAACCCTGAGCGGGACTGCGCCATGCGTCTTGAGATGGTGAGGGAGGCCTCGGAGACAGGGCCGGTGCCCGACTTCGAGTCGATGTCGGCCCGGTTCGTCGCCGACACGCTGGACGGACTCGGTTTATCGGCGCGGCGCCGCTCCCGAGTGGCTTGCGAACTGGAGGACCATCTCTGGAGCGGCTTCGAGGCGGGCATCGCGCGTGGGCTCTCCCCGTCGATGGCCGCGACGCGCGCGCTGGCTTCGTACGGCGACGGGCGGCGGGTGCGTCGGCACTTGATGCGGGCACGGCTCTGGCGAGACTTGCGGCGAGCACGTCGGCTGCCGAAGTCGTGGCAACTGGCGATTGCGTGCGACGTGCTGTTGCTGGTGGGAGCGGTGCATTGGCGGGGCGAATCACGCTGGAGCGATCCGGCGGCGCGCGTCGCCATGACGGCCGTGTATTCCGCCGCCGCGCTCGTCGTTGATTGGGGCATGGCCGCCGTCATGCGCTTCGCTGCCGGGGCGGTCGTTCGGGCGTACCGGCGCCAGACGTCATGGAGGGAAGGTGCGGCGGCGGCTGCCGTCGGAGTGTTCGCGGCTGGCGTGCTGCTGATGCTGCGACCCGGGGTCGCGGCGACCGCGGCGTGCGAGGTGATTGGCGCCCTGCTTGGAAGCCAGGTCAGCGTCGGCGCACCGCTTGCCGCGACCGGGACGCTGTGGAGCGCCATGCTATATCAGTCGGTCCTCAACGGCGTGCCCTCCGCGCGAGGACATGGAGAGAACAGGTTCGACCGGCCCGCGGCGGTGTGACGATGAGGCTGAGGACGGTCGCGATGCTCGCTTCGATCGTGACGAGCCGCACTGCAGGCGCACAGGCGATCGCGTCGCCCGCCGTCGATTGCGCCGCCGCCTTTCGGGATTCGGCGAGCGTGCGGCTGATCGCAGCGCTCGATCAACTGGCGGCCGTGCCGCCGGTGTGGGACACCTACACTCTGGCGCGGTACCCTGTCCTGTTGCTGGCCAGTCCGGCGCACCGAGGCCCGTCACCAGCGGCGAGATGTGTCGGCATCTGGCGCCATGGGCGCGCGATGGAACAATTCGTCGCCGACTCCGTCCCGGCGTTCTCGACGCCGCTGTATGGCATGGTCAATCTCGACTCGGTGGGGCCGGACGTCCCTCGCGACATGGTGCGGGGGACTGCGTCCATGCGGACGGTCTCTCGTGTCCTTGCCGTTGAATTGCGCGACCATGACGTCGCGCGGGCCGTCGTACTGGCGACGCCGCTCGATTTCACCCGCCTTGGTCAGCTTGGCAAGGCGCTTCGGACGCAGGGCGCCGATCCAGCCAGACTGCAGGGGTACCTCGCGGTGCACGAGAGTTTTCACCTGCACACCCAGTTCCCGCTCTGGTTGCGACAGGCGCACGATCACCCATGGCCGGAGTGGGATCGGCAGCCCGACCGCGCGGCACTGGCGGCGCGCTGTTACCACGCGACGAGCGCTGCCGGTGCCGATCCATCCGTCGAGCACGCCGCGTTGCTCGCGGCGTTCGATGCGCTCTGGACACCCGAGCGCCTACCACGACGTGACGAGGCACTGGCCCATGCGCGGCGCTTCTCGGCTGCGCGGCGGGCACGATACGCGAGGCTGGCGAACGTGCAGGTGCCGCGCGACAGCGCCGGAATTTCCTGCCGCGATGCGGAAGACGTGATGGAACTCGAGGAGGGCGCGCCGCAGTGGATAGCGCACGCCACTGCCGTGCGCGCCGGCCTCACCTCCATCACGCAGACGCGCGCCGGGTACGAGCGCCTGCAGGCGCAAGCGTTCTACCAACTCGGCGCGCTGCAGCTCTGGGTGCTGGAGGGAGTCCTCGGCCAGGTTCAGATGCGGCAACTTACGGGCGACCTGGCGCGCTCGAGCTCCCCGAGGGACGGCATCTTCGGTCGGCTGACGCGGGCGCTCGACCGATAGTGCGCGTCGTGGGCTTCACACTCGGCCGTCCCGGCACACCGGAAAATCAGCGTGCCGAGTGCAGGAGCGTCCCCTTCTCCCGCTCCGGCTGGGCCAGCATCACGTCCAGCGAAAAGGCGCCACTCCCGGCCGTTGCCACGACGGCGGCGAGGCCGATGGCGAGCAGGTGGTACTCGTATCCCTCCTGGCCAGACGGGAGCGCGCCAAACCAGTTCATGAAGAACCCGTTCGACGTGTGCGTGGACAGCGCGACCAGCATCAGGCCGATGATGCCCGCGGCGGCCACTCTGCCGGCGAGTCCGGCCACCAGGAACATGGGCGCCGCCACTTCCACAACGATCGCGAGCGCGGCGAGCGGCGCCGGGATGTGCAGCGTGCCGGTCATCCACTGCATCGTGGCGGCGAACCCGGCGCCACCGAACAGTCCGACCGCGTGCTGCAGTCCGTGCGGGAAGATGATGAGTCCAAGAACCAGGCGTGCGACGGCTGGGGCGACGTCGGAGCGCGTGCGGAGGAGGGCAAGCATGGCCATGTGCGTTGGCGGTTCCGGTGTGCAGGCATTGAGCGCCGGCGATCCGTGCTCGTTCACATGTCCGAGTGCGCCACGAAGAGTTTCCGCGGTGCGGCACAATCCTAGTATGACAGTAGTATTACAGGTCGGCCACCCGCATCGAACGAAGTGGCGGCGTGCCCGCGACGCGAGGACTTCCCGCTACGGCGATATTCCGCGCGAGACACGGACCATTCTTCCCTGGAGGAGCCCCACATGCCAAGGACGCGGCAGTTCGTTGGACTCGTGATCGTCGCGACGCTCGTCGCCTGCACCCACGCCCGAGGTGCCTCCTCGGCGCCGGGGCGAATGCGTGCGTCGGGTGGCGCGAGCGGTCCGCTGACCTGCACCGATTCGGCGACGGCGTTCCGCCGGATCGTCGCGGAGTTCCAGTTGCGGCAACAGAACACGGCGCTGGTGGTCGGGATCCGTCACAATGGCATCACCGTCTTTCGCGAAGCGTCAGGTCAGGCCGACCGGGAGCGCGGGCTCGCCGCCGACGCGTCGATGGCGTTCAGCATTGCCAGCATCACGAAGGCGTTCACCGGCGTCGCGCTGCTCAAGCTCGCCGAGGAAAGACGCATCGACCTTGATGCCGAGATTCAGCGCTACGTGAGCGACTTCCCCCGCCATCCGAGCGGCCGGCCGGTGACGGTGCGCATGCTCGCGCATCACCTGGGTGCCGTGCGCCACTGGGGCGCGGAGCGCAACGACGCCGTGTACGCGCGACACTTCGACGACGTGCACGATATTCTCGCCCTGTTCAAAGACGATCCGTGGGTGCCGAACCTCGTGCCGCTTACGCGCTACTCGTACTCGAGCTACGGCTACAATGTGCTGGCGATGGCCATCCAGTCCGCCGCCGGCATGCCGTTTCAGCGCTACCTCGCGCGAGCGGTCGTCGATCCGCTGGCGTTGCGCGGGGTGCAGTTCGACCGCCCGGGGCTGGGCGGCACGCGGCGGCCGGCGCGCTATTCGTGGTACGATCTCACGGACTTCCACGACCTGACCGACGCCCCCCAGCGCGTCCCCGACTGGGACTACAGTCACAACACGGCCGGCGGCGGGTTGATTGCGACGGTGGACGATCTGATGACGTTTGGTCGCGCGATGCGCACGCCGGGGCTGCTGCGTGCCGAAAGTGTCGCGCTGCTGTGGTCGCGACCGCGCATCGGCAACGTCGAGTCGCCGATGAGCTTCGGGTGGTTCCCGCGCGCCAACCCGACGCGACTCAGCGTTGGCGGCTCGAATGCCGGCGTGCAGGCCGGGCTCGCGGTCTGGCAGGAGAGTGACCTCGTGATCACCGTGCTCGCCAACAGTTGGGGGAAAGGGTCGCGCAGCGGCGAACTGATGGACGACAGCGCGACGGGCCTCATCGGTCGTCTCGCCGCCGCGTGCGGGGTGCGATGACTCACGGACGGGTGGTGCGCGAGCACCTCTCGACTGGAGTCCACCGCCGCTCGAGTGGAGTCCGCCACCAGTCGACTGGAGTCCGCCACCGCCGCCGCGTTCACCGCCGCAGGGCGCAGTACCTGGCGATCTCGGTCGAAAAGGAAGCGCGGTCGAGCTGGTGCGTGCGGCCTGACTGGTAGATACCGCCCGTCGCGGTCCACGCCTGGCGCGCCACGTCGGCTTCGCCGAGCGCCGTGAAGGCGTGTACCTCGGGCCACGCGTTGCGGCGTGGCAAGACGAGCACGGCGGACGCTACGAATGTGCCGAGCACCCGCTGGTTACCGCCGTCGACGAGCGCCGCGGCGCAGTTCCCCGTGCCGCCGCAGGCCGGACCGACCGCCCACACGATCCAGTCAGGCACGCCGTCTCCGTTGAGATCCAGCCGCCAGCCAGCCAAGGATGCACTGGCATCCGCGTCGAAGTGATCGAGAAGCGACGCGCGCAGCGCCGACGGGACGCGAAGGAGGGGCGCCGCGCCTGGCATCGCGAGAAAGGGGGCAGTCGGTGGACACGAAGCGCCGGGCTCCCAGCGCGCAGCGTGCGGTGAAGTGGCGACGGACGCCGCCGGAACGGTGGCCAGCAGCGCAAGCACCGGCAGGCCGCGTCGCCCGAACCCTGCGCTGATTCCGCTCACGACGCCGAACGCGCGCATGGGTCGGTCATGCGCGTTGATAGACGGCGATACGCCAGAACGCCGAATCGGTTTGCGAGGCGAGCCGAAAGCCGGCGTCGTGCAGGGGCCCGACCAGGGTGCGCTCGGGGTGCACGAAAGTCCCCTGGACCGAGCGCCGGCGCCGCCACCAGTTGGCCACCGCCGTGACGATGCGCACCCAGCGCACGTCGCGCGGATACGACAGTGCGACGGCACGACGACTGAGGTCCGCCGCCGTGGCGACCAGCGCGGAGGGATCGGCGTCGCAACAGACGACGCGATCAAGCGTGACGACATCGGCTGGCTGGAGGCGCGACGCCACATCATCCAGCGGCGCGACAAGCCAGCTTCGCACGCGCCGCTCGAGTCCCCGGCGAACGGCTTCCTCGAAGGCCACCTCGCGGTAGGGTGCTGCCGGATCCACGCAGGTGGCTTCTGACATCCCGCGTTCCAGCAGCTCGAAGGTCAGTGCGCCGCATCCGGCCCCCACGTCGAGCAGCGTTCCCCGCACGTGGTCGCACTGCGAAAGGGCCGAGATCAGCCGGCGCGTGGTGCCGCCGGCGCCCCGGCGGCGATAGGCGCGCATTTCGCGTTGCGCGTGCGCCAGGTCGAAGGGAGAGTCGAACCGGGTCGAACTGGGAAGGCAGCAGGTAGGCATCGAAGCGCTTGAGGTAGTGCGAGCCGCGGAAGGCGCATCGCAGACGGGCGTGCGGCGTCCGCACGGGGCGTGCGCCGATCGCGGGGTATATCGCCTCGGACGCACAGAGGTTCCCACGGTGACCCCAGTGGGACGAGCCGCCCACGGCAGGGCAGCTGACAGGCCCAACCGCCTCATGGTTGGCGCGACGCGCACAGCCGCGAGCCGGGCCGGTCCAACCGGGCGAGCAATCGTCCGGCGATGACGTGTTCCGCAGCCGTCGCCGTGATGACGACGACGGCTACCGACTCTCCCGCCGTTCGGACGTCACTCCCTTCCGACTCGAACCGCGAGGTCAGGAGCGCCGCGGCCTGCGCCGGCTGGAGGCAGCGGAGCGCGTACGTCTCGGTCACGCGCGGCAGTGGCGTCTCAGCCCACCGTCCCAACGCCACCTGCGACCGCTGCCCCCACGGCGAAACGAGGAAGGCGAGGAGTGTTGTCAGTGACGCGAGCGTGGCGCGCATCCAGAACGTCCGCGCCTCCATGCGTCGCAGTACCGCGGACGTGATCGCCACGGCCGACGTGCCCGGGGCCACGTCGGCGAGTGAGACCCGGAGGACCGCCTCGGCAGCCGCAAACACGTCGAGTTGTTCGCGGCACGAGTCGCAGTTGGCGACGTGCGCCGTGACCGCCGCGTCCGAGCGCAGTTCGCGCACGCTGGACGACAGGAGGGACTTGTGTTCCAGGTGTGCACTCATGAACGGTCCTCCTCGGGCGCGAGCTGGCCGGTGGCGCGCAGGACACGCGTCCTGACAAACCGCCGCGCCTTGAACAGGTTGGCTCGCAGCGTCACGTCCTTGAGTCCCAGCTCGCGAGCCGCGTCGGCGGGACGGAGCCCCTGCAGGTCTACCAGATCAAGGACCACGCGCTGCTGTACCGGCAGTTCCTCCCACGCGAGGCGAACCGCCGCGACCAGCCGCTCGCGGTCGACTCGCGCGCCCGGATCGGTGGTGTACACCTCCCGGTCGAGCCAGTATGAGGGCTGGGCCGTCAGCGCCACCCGCCGACGTCGACGCTTGGCGCTGCGCAACGCCGCGCGCCTGGTGATTTGCCGGATCCACCACGCAAAGGCCCGTGGGCCCCGATATGACCTGATGTGCCGGTGCGCCAGCACGAACGCATCCTGCACCACGTCTTCCGCGTCATCCCGCGTCGCAGCGTAGGGCAGCGCCCAGCGAAAGACGGCGGACTGGAGACGTTCGACCAGTGTCGCAAACGCGCTCTCGTCGCCGTCCGCGGCACGATACGCCAGCAAATCCAGCGCCTCGTCGGCGCCCAGCAGATCGAGGGCGGGTGACAGCGGCGTGTCGACGATACCTGTCATGATGCATCGCTCCTGAATCTGGTTACGGTGGCGCTCGGGCGAACGAAGCGGAAGCCACTGCCCGTCGGGCGTACGAGGCGAGTTGGCGGCGCTGCGCTGCGACCTGGCGCGTCTGCGCGTTGGCGACTCCCGCTCACGCACGTGGATCATGGATTCTCCCGGCGCGGATGGCGCGGAGGGATCGGAGGGCGGTCACGGACGACCGGTGGCAGGCGCCCGAGGGCGCTCTCGAGAGCAAGCGCGAGCTGCGGGTCTGTCATCGGCTCCGATTCCACCACGGGCCAGTCGGCTCGGACGTCGGGTACGACGCCCGCATTTTCGATGGTCCACTGACGGGTCACCGGGTCGTACGCGGCACGGTTCGGGATGGCGACGCGACCGCCGTCAATCAGGCGCGGACTGAACAGCGAGGCGCCAATACCACCCCCGCCCGTCTGGCGCCCGATGATCGGGCCGAGTTGTTCGCGGCGGAACATCAGCGCGAAGGTCTCGGCGGCCGATCCGTTCCCTTCGTTGATGAGCAGCACCCTGGGGCCGGTCGCGCGATGCAACGGAACCGGAAGATCGGCGCCGTATCGGAAGTGATACGCCAGGATTGGTCGCCGAGCCAACGCGGCAATCACGCCGTCCGGCGTGATCCCTCCTGTGTTCCATCGCTGGTCAATGATGAGCCCTTGGCCGCTGCTGAGGCTGTTGAAGACGCGATAGAATTCGGCAAGGCCACCCTCGCTCCATTCAGGGATGTACACGTACGCAACGCGCCCGTGGCTGCGCGCGGCGACGAACTGCGCGTTCGCCTCCGCCCACGCACGGCGTCGCAGGTCACCGTCGTCCTCGAGGGGGTAGACGCGTACTTCACGCGCGCCCGACCCGGTCGGGTCGCCGCCCACGCGCAACGTTGTCTCGCGACCGACTAGGCCAACGAAATACGCTTCAAACGGCCGGTCGGCCGTGACGTCAACGCCGTTCACCGAGAGTACAAACTCGCCAGCGTGCAATTCGTTCACTCCATCCCTGAACGGACGCGATGGGTCGAGGTCAGGAATCACGCTGCGGCTGGGATCGTACACGCGCGTGATGCGAAAACGCCCCTGATGGGCCTCGACGTCCACGCCCAGCAAGCCGGCAGGCGCGCTGTCGACGGGCGGGCGCTGCAGGTTGCCGCCAAAGACGTCGAGGTGCGACACGGAGACCTCACCGAACGCGCGCACCAGCAGTTGGTTAAGCTCGGTGCGCGCACGGAGACCGGGAAGGAAGTCCGCGTAGTGCGACCGAAGCCGGCTCCACGATTCGCCGTGCAGCGCCGGGTCGTAGAACAGGTCGCGCATCATGCGCATGGCTTCGTCGAAGAGCTGGGGGCGTTCCGCGACGGGATCGACGTCGAGCGTAACGTTTGCCAGTGAAAGCGGTGTGGGCGTGGCCGACGCGTCGCCCGCCACCGAATCGAGCGCGAGCACCGACAAGCCGTCGCTCCGACTGAGCAGCGCGGCGCGCGCATCAGAAGACAACTCGATGCCGCGGACGCCATCGGCGAGACGACGCGTGCGTCCTGACGCGGGGTGAATCTCCAGCAGTTCGGTGCCGCCACCTCGCGATGATCCGTCGGATGGGGCCAGCGCTGCCTGCACCAGGAGCCGCCCGTCTGGCCGTGACCAGAGTTCGAGTATCGACCGGGCCCCGACAGGCAAGGGAAACGGACGGGCGCCGGCGACGGTCCACTGCATCGCCATGAGCCGGCTGTTCACGCCGCGTTGTGCGGCGATGTCCGATTCCAGTGCCCAGATCTCGCGCGCGTACGCGTTGCCGGCGAGCACGCTCGAGGCAAAGTAGATGGTGCGGCCGTCCGGGCTGAAGGTCGGCCAGGTATCCTCCGTGCCGTTCGTGCTCAGTTGCCGCTGCTCGCGCCGCGCCAGGTCACGCAGCCAGATGGAACGCAACCCGCGTTCAGTCGCCTTGGCATACGCAAGGAGGCGCGAATCCGGACTCCACCGAATTTGCCACAGCCCCTGCGCCACCCATCGAGCCGAGTCGACCACCTCGGCGCGCTCGGCGGAAAGGTCGGCCACCCAGAGCCGCAGGCGCAGGTCCGAGAACGCGAGCCGGCGGCCGTCGGGGCTCCACGAGAGCTCGCGCGAAAAGGTCGGCGACGGCGCGAGCGTGAAGTGCCGCAGCGCTTGGCCGTCGGGCAGGCGAGCCACGACCAGCGCATACTCTCCACCAGCGTCAGAGAAGTACGCGATTCGGGAACCGTCTGGTGAAATCACGGGTCCGCGTTCGGCTACACCGGTCGTTGCCGTGAGGCGGGCAAGTGTCTGCCGCTTCACGTCGAAGGTGAAGACGTCTCCCCGCGCCTCGATGGCGGCTCGCAGACCCGCGGGTCCGAGCGTAACGGAGGCGGCGTTCCGAAGCAGCGATTCGCGCCTCGGTGCCTCGTCGGGAATTGAGGGAAGCCGCACCGGAATGTCGCGTACCGAACCGGTTACGGGATCCACGCGAAGCAGCGAGCCGTCGCGCACGAGCACGATGGCAGTGCGCGACGCAGCGGCCGCCGTCACACCGTCTCGTCGGAAACGCGTCAGCAACTGCATACGGCGTCGTGCCGGGTCGATGCGGGCAAGATTGAAGGAACCCAGGGAGTCCGTGAGTACGAACAATCCCTGCGGGAGCCACATGGGCTGCACGAGGTTGGTGCTCGCCGCTGCCGGCTCGACCGCATGGCGGTCGCCCTCGCGCACGAGCAGCAGCGGGTCTCGGTTGCCGCCGCGGTAGAATCGGCGATCAATGCCGAGGGCGAAGTGCGAACGCCCCACGATGGCGAGGCGTTTTCCACCCGGCTCGTACGAGGCGAATCGCACCGGGTAGTACGGCAGGCGTCGCTCGACGCCGCCGTCGGCGGCCACTTCGTATGCACGCGTGCTGCCGATACCTTCGCGGGCGGCGGTAAACAGGATCCGCTGTCCATCGTCCGACCAGGCGCGCGGGATGGAAAGCCGAGGATGCCACGTCAGACGCCGCAGTGCGCCCGACGGGCGGTCAAAGACCCAGAGCGCTCCGGCTCGGCTGAAGGCGAGGCGGCTTCCATCCGGTGACAGCACAGGGAATCGCAGTTCGCTGCCACCAATGGGGAGCGGTCGGGCGTCGCCGCCCTCCAGCGGCACTTCCCAGAGTCGATCGTGAAGGGTGAAGACGATCACGTTCGCCGCGGTGGCAACTTCGCCGAAGAGCTGTCGCTGCGCCGGCGGCTGGGCGGATGCCGTGACGAGGGGAACTGCGAAAAAAAGGCAGAGGAAGCGGGAGGGGACTCTCATGTGCTCCTATCCTGGAAGACGCTGCAGGTCGAGACGCGTATGCCAAGAAGGAGTCCGGCAGGCCACTCGCCGTTTACCCGTGCGTCGCGGACCGTGCGGAGATAGACTCCAGCAGGGCTTTAGGCGAGATTCCCCTCTGACGCCACCGCATCCAGCGGCGGCTCCCACCGGGCACGACCTCCAGCCGCGCCCACTTCCTGGTCCCGCCATGTCCCGCCCCGACGTCCTCGAAAAGCTCGTCAGCCTCTGCAAGCGCCGCGGCTTCATCTTCCAGTCCTCCGAGATCTACGGCGGCACGGGCTCCGTGTGGGACTACGGCCCGCTCGGCGTCGAACTCAAGAAGAACGTCAAGGACGCGTGGTGGCACGCCATGGTGCGCTCGCGCGACGACGTCGAGGGGCTCGACGCGGCCATCCTCATGCACCCGAAGGTCTGGGAGGCGAGCGGCCACGTCAGCGGCTTCAATGATCCGCTGGTGGACTGCAAGGCGTGCAAGGCGCGCTTCCGCGCCGACCAGCTCGACGGAGCCTCGTGTCCGCGCAAGCCAAGCAAGAAGCCGGGCGAGCACACCGACTGCCAACTCACCGAGCCGCGCCAGTTCAACCTGATGTTCAAGACGTTCATGGGCCCGGTGGAAGACACCGCGGCCGTGGTCTACCTGCGCCCGGAAACGGCGCAGGGGATCTTCGTGAACTTCCTCAACGTCCAGCAGGCGCGCCGGCAGAAGGTGCCGTTCGGCATCGCGCAGATCGGCAAGGCGTTCCGAAACGAGATCACCCCCGGGAACTTCATCTTCCGCACGCGCGAATTTGAGCAGATGGAGATGCAGTTCTTTGTGGACCCGGGTGCAGAGGCGGGGGCAGGGAAGCGTACCGACATGGAGTGGTTCGAGTACTGGAAGGCGCAGCGCATGGAGTGGCACCTGGCCCTCGGTCTCGAGCGCGACCGCCTGGAGTTCCACCAGCACACGGCGCAGGAGCTGGCGCACTATGCCAAGGCGGCGTTCGACATCCAGTTCGACTTCGGCGGCACGCTCGGCTTCCAGGAAATCGAGGGCGTGCATCACCGCAGCGACTTCGACCTCGGCCGGCACCAGGAGTTCAGCAGCAAGCGGCTGGAGTACGTGGATCAGGTGGCAAACCGCCGTTACATCCCGTACGTCGTCGAGACGTCGGTGGGCGCCGACCGCGTGACGCTGGCACTGCTGTGCAATGCGTACGCCGAGGAGACCGTGGAAGGGGAGAGCGAGGGGCGCGTGGTGCTGCACCTCAAGCCGTCGCTGGCCCCCATCAAGGCGGGCATCTTTCCGTTGACGAAGAAGGACGGCCAGCCCGAGATGGCGAGGAAGATCCTCGAGGATCTGCGCCCCGTCTACCCGGTGGATTACGACGACGCCGGGTCCATCGGCAAGCGCTACCGCCGGCAGGACGAGGTGGGGACGCCGTACTGCATCACCGTGGACACCGACTCGACGCAGGACGGGACGGTGACCGTGCGCGACCGCGACACGCTTTCGCAGGACCGCGTGGACGCGACGCAGCTGCGCGGCTACCTGGCGGCCAAGCTCGCCGGCTGAGCGCGCGATGCCGCCCATCATGGACGACGGCCTCGACGCGCTACGGGAGCGCGGCGAGGCGTTTCTCGTCGAATTGTCGCGCGAGTACTACGAGGCCCACGCGGGGCTCAAGGGCGAGGCGCAGCTGCAGCCGATCTTCGCGAAGCACGCCGGCGCCTTCGACGACGAGGCGCTCGCGATGGTGGGCGCGCGCTTCCGCGACGCGCCGGCAGGGAGCGAGGCGCATCGGTCGGCGCGGATGCTGCTGGACTGGCTGGTGGAATCGCGGTGCGGCCGCGAGCTGGCCGCGCTCGAGGAGCGGGAGATCGCGTGGGAGGGGGCCGCGAAGATCACGCTTCCCGACGGCACGGTAGAGCCGTACCAGCGCGCGGCGATCACCATCGGCAACACGCGCGACAAACGTGAACGGCAGGCGCTCGACGACGCGCGCGCCGCGCTCGTGGAGAACGAACTGGCGCCGCTCAAGCGCGAGCGGCTGGAGCGCGAGCACGAGGTGGTATCTGCCCTGAAACTCGGCGGGGGCGACGGCGGCGCGCCTCGCGGCGACTATATCGCCACATGGGAGGCGCTGAGCGGGTTCGCCATTCGGCCGCTGCGCGACGCCTGCGCGCAGTTCCTGCGCAACACGCAGGCGATGTGGGACGACGTCCTGCCGGAGTTCCTCAAGCGCGGGCTGGGGCTCGCGCCCGGCGACGCGACGCGGGCCGACGCGATTGCGCTCATGCGAGTTCCGGAGTTTGACGGCGCGTTCCCGTCTGGCGCGATGGTATACGAGGTCCGTCGCGCCATCGGGGAGATGGCGATGGATCCGTTCGCGCACGGGCGCGTCACCTTCGACACCGGCGAACGCCCCGGCAAGCGCGCGCGGGCGTTCTGCTCGCCGGTGCGCATTCCCGACGAGGTCTTCCTGGTGCTGCGTCCGCACGGCGGCCAGAACGACTGGACGACGCTCATGCACGAGCTGGGGCATGCGCTCCACTTCGCGAACATGGGGCGCGACCTGCCGTTCGAGTTCCGCTGGCTGGGCGACAATTCGGTAACCGAAGGGTACGCCATGCTCTTCGACCACCGACTGCAGGATCGCGGATGGCTGGCGCGCTACACGGAGTTGTCGAAGGCGGACATGCCGAAGTACCTGCGCGCGGCCGCCTTTGAGGAACTGCAGTTCCTGCGCCGCTATTGCGCAAAGCTCATCTACGAAGTGGAGCTGCACGCGGGCGCGACGTCATGGGCGTCGCTGCCCGACCTCTATGTCGAGACGCTGACCGGCGCGACCGGTTTTCGGTATCAGGCGGCCGACGCCTTCCTCGACGTGGATCCGCGCTTCTACGCCGCACGCTACCTGCGGGCGTGGCAGCTGCAGGCCCTGCTCAACGAGGCGCTGCGCGATCAATTCAACGAGGACTGGTGGCGCAACCCGCACGCGGGGCCGTGGATCGAAGCCGAGCTGTTCGGGCACGGTCAGCGGGAGCTGGCCACCGAGCAGGCGGCGCGCGTGACCGGCCGGGAGCTGGGGTTCGCGCCGCTGATTCAGTCTATCGAGAGACTGCTCGGCTAGTCCGTTTCCCTCGATGGGCTTGACTGCAACGGCAACTGCTTTGCCACGGATTTCACGGATTTGGACGGATGGACGCGGATCTACTGAGGGGGTTCGGCGGGTTCGCCTCACGCGCGACCAGGCACTCGGATCTTTTGGTTCAACAACCCCCAAAGGGTTATCCGCGTCCATCCGCGCCATCCGCGGCAAGGCCGTTGTCGTTCCGAAATGGCCCGATCCGTGATGATCCGTGAATCTCCGTGTTATCCGTGGTAGGCCGTAGCAGCCAGCGCCCCCCACGAGACCATCTCTCCAGATCGCCGCCAGACCGCTAGATTTCAGCAGCACCCAATCGAGGACAGGTCCATGATCTTCTATCTCAACGGCCAGTACATCCCGCGCGAACAGGCGCTGATTCCCGTGGAGGACCGCGGGTTCATCTTTGGCGACGGCATCTACGAGGGGGTGCGCTCGGTGGGCGGCAAGATGTACGAGTGGGCCGCGCACGCCGACCGTTTCGAGAACGGCCTCAATGGGCTGAGAATCAATTTCAACCGCGCACAGATTGACGCGCTCGAGGCGGTGTGCGAGCGCGTGGTGCAGGAGAACGGACTCGGCGACGGCGAAGCCTTCCTGTACCTGCAGGTGTCGCGCGGCGCCGCGCCGCGCACGCACTTCTTCCCGGCCGCCACCGTGCCGCCAACGGTCTTCGTCTCGGCGAGCAAGCTCGTCGTGCCGCGCAAGATGCGCGACGAGGGCTGCTCCGCCGTGACCTTCCCCGACATGCGCTGGAAGCGGCGCGACTGGAAGACGGTCAACCTGCTCGGCAACGTGCTCGCCCGCCAGGCCGCGTCGGAGGCGGGCGCCTATGAAGCGATCCTGCACGAGGACGGCGTCGTCACCGAAGGCGCCGCGACCAACGTCTTCGCCGTGATTGACGGCGTGCTCACCACGCATCCGCTGACGGAGCGCATCCTCCCCGGCATCACCCGCAAGGTGGTGATGGAGCTGCTCGCCGAGCTGGGCATCCCGGTGAGCGAAGCGCCCATCCCGTTCGCGAAGTTCGCAGGGGCCGAGGAGATCTTCGTCTGCGGCTCCACGACGGACGTCACGCCGGTGGTGACGCTCGACGGAAAAACCGTGGGCAGCGGCAAGCCGGGGGCGCTCACGGTGAAGGTGCGCGAGGCGTTCGAGGCGCGGCTCTATCAGGCGGCAGCCGCGCGCTAGGGGATGCCGCCCCGCCGGCGCTACTTCCCGCGCAAACCGCTGCCGGCGCCGGCCGCGCCAGTGGACCGGCGCGAGCTCGACGCCGTGCGGGACATCGTGCACGCGTCGGTCAGCGGGGAGTCGGCGGAAGAGGCGCTGCAGTTCGCACTCGACCGGGTCGCGCCGCAGCTGGGCGCGACCCTTGGCTCGGTCTATCTGCTCGACGGCGCCTCCGAGCTGATGCGCCTGGTCGCCGCGCATCAGTGGCCCGAGAAGTACCGGCCGTGGCTCAGCTCGATCCGCATTCGTGTCGGCTTCGGGCCAAGCGGCGAGGCGGCGAGCGAGCGCCGGGTGATTGACGTCCCCGACGTCTTCGCCGATCCCGACCTCGAGGACTGGCACGACGTCGCGCGGGAGCTTGGCTTCCGCGCCATCACCGCGCTGCCGCTCGTCGCCGCCGGACGGGTGCTGGGCGTGGCCACCTTCTATTTTGGCGAGGCCGCCTCCGTGACGAGCGAGGCGCGCGCCATGATGCGCCTGGTGGCCGACCTGCTGGCCGGCGCGGCGGACCAGGCGGCGCGGCGCGACGAGCTGCGGCGCGTGAGCGTCGCGCTCACCGAGGCGACGTCCGAGCTCGAGCGCCAGTACGCCGCCGTCGGCGATGCCCAGCGCACGCGCGATGACTTCCTGGAGGGCGTCTCGTTCGACTTGCGGTCACCGCTCGAGGCGCTGCTCGCCGACTTGTCGCTTCTGGAGCGGGAAGTGTCGGGTCCGTTGACCACCGGGCAGCGCGCCGAGGTGCATGCCGTGCGCGCCGCGGCGCGCCGCGTGCTCGATCTCGTAGAGGCGCTCCTCGATTTCGCGGGGGCGCGCCGTGGTTCGCTCGAACTGGCGGCGGACGAGTTCGACCCGCGCGTGCCGATGCGCGACGCGCTGCGCGACGTCGGCACACCGCTGCCTGGCGTGGCGGTGGCGCTCGTGGAGCCGGTGCTCGCGCTGCCGCCCATGCGCGGCGACCGCCAGAAGATCGTGCGCCTGCTCGTGACGCTGGTCGGACACGTGCTCGATAAGGGGCGGCTGGACCGCGTGGAGATCACCGTGGACGCCGGTGAGGGCCGCGTACGATATCGGGTGCAGGAGTCGGGCGCTCGGCGCGACTCGGCTGCCGACGACGCCGACGAGGCGGGCGGCCGGAGCGCCGCGGAGGCCCAGCTGGGCTGGGCACTCGACCTCGTGCGGAGCGTCGGCGCTCTGATGGGCGGCGGCGTGACCGCCGATGCCGGGGTGGAGGGACGCACGGCCTTCGTGCTGGACCTTCCGTTGGACGGACCGCCGGACGCGAATGGCGCGCACGGCTGATCACACAGGAGCAGACTCGCACCATGAACAACCAGTCGAAGCGCACGTTCCAGAGCCAGCGCACCAGCGCGTCGCCCGCCGACGTCCTGCGCACCGCCCGCGAGTTCTTCGCGGAGGGCAGCACCATCTATGCCGCGTTCGTCGAGAAGGAGGGGCCCAACCACCTCGTCCTCCGCGGCCAGGGTGGCGAAGAGGTGGTGATCGCGGCGTTCGCCGATGCGGGCGGCACCGTGGTGAATGGCTCCTCGTACATGTTCGACCAGCAGGTCGCGCGCTTCCTGACGACGCTCGCGCCCGCCGCCTGAGCGCCGCGTGAACGCTGCAATCGCAGTGAGGGCCGCGTGAGCGTCGCGTTCATCTCGCATTCGGACTGCGGGCGCCACGACACGGGGTGGAACCATCCCGAGCACACGGGGCGGATCCGCGCCATCACCCGCGCCCTGCGCAATGACTGGGAGCTGATGCTCCGCATGGATCATCGCAAGGGGCGGCACGCGACGGTGGAGGAGCTCGTGCTCGCGCACGACGCCGACTACGTGGCCTCGGTGCGGGCGGGGGCGGAAGCGGGCAGCGCGCGCTTCGATGCCGACACGGTGGCGAGCGAGGGCTCGTGGGATGCGGCCATCGCCGGCGCCGGCTGCGTGCTCGATGGCATTGACCTCGCCGTCGCCGAGGGGTGCCGATCATACTGCGCGGTGCGTCCGCCCGGGCATCACGCCCTGCGCGCGCATGCGATGGGCTTCTGCCTGTTCGGCAACGTGGCGATCGGCGCGCACTATGCGCGCGCGCGTCACGGCCTGCGTCGCGTCCTCATCGCCGACTGGGACGTGCACCACGGCAACGGCACGCAGGCGCTCGTGCAGGACACCGAGGACATTCACTTCGTCTCGATGCACCAGTGGCCGTGGTATCCCGGCACGGGGGCCGCCGACGATCGCGGGCCCCGGGAGAGCGTGTGGAACGTGCCGCTGCCGGGCGGGCTGGCGGCGGCGCGCTATGTGGAATCGTTCCTTGGCGCCGTGGACGCCGCAACCACCGGCTGGACGCCGGACCTCGTGCTCATCTCGGCGGGCTTCGATTCGCTCAACGGCGACCCGCTGGGCGGCTTCACGCTCGACATGGACGATGTCGCCACCCTGACGCGCGAGTTGGTGAGCCGGGCGAAGACGTGGTGCGGCGGCCGGCTCGTGAGCGCCCTCGAGGGCGGCTATTCGCCGGAGCGCGTGGGCGAGGCGTCCGTGGTGCACCTGCGCGCCCTCGAGGACTGAAGCGCCAACGCTTGCTCGGCTCGTCCCGGACGATAGCTTTTCCCCGGGCGCTTTCGCCCCCGCGGAGGATCCCTTGGCCCGTCGGCAGTCCGGCACGTATCGCATCCGCAAGTCGCAGCAGATCCCGGTGGTGGAGACGGACCGGCCGCGCAGCTGGTACCGCCCGGCCGCCGGTGCGGTGCAGCGTGACGTGGACCCCCGCGAGATTGAGCGCCTCCTCGCCGATCCGAGCGGGTTCCTCTGGGTGGACGTGGACACGGCGAGCCCGGCGCAGGTGGCCCTGCTCGAGAAGGCCTTCCACCTGCACCCGCTGGTCGTCGAGGACACGCTGAGCCCCAATGGGCGCGTGAAGGTGGAGGAGTATCACGGCTACCTGTTCGTCGTCGTGCGCGCCGTGCGCTTCGTGAGCGAGACGGAGGACCCGCACGACATCGAGACGTACAACCTCTGCTGCGTGCTCGGGAGCAACTACCTGCTCACCATCCACGGGTCGCACTCGCCGGGGCTGGACGAGGTGTGGGCGCGCGTGCAACGGTCGCCCGACCTGCTCGACCGCGGGGCGGCGCGCATGATGCATGCCGTGCTCGACGCCACGGTGGATGCCTACTTCCCGATCGTGGACCAGCTCGACGAATTCATTGACAGCGTCGAGGAGCGCGTCTTCGCCAAGTTCGACCAGGCGGCGATGCACGACATCTTCGGCGTCAAGCGCCTCGTGCTCCAGTTGCGGCGCCACCTCGCGCCGCAGCGCGAGGTCTTCAGCTTCCTCACCAACCGGCCGAATGCGCTCGTCCCCCCCGAGGTGCAGGTCTACTTTCGCGACATCTACGACCACGTCATCCGGCTCAACGAGTCCATTGACACCTACCGCGACCTCGTCTCGTCGGTGATGGAATCGTACCTGACGCAGGTCTCCAACCGGCTCAACATCGCGACGAAGAGCCTGACCGTGGTCGCGACGCTCAGCGTGCCGTTCGTGGTGGTGAGCGGCATGTGGGGCATGAACTTCGCGGAGATTCCGCTCTCGCACTGGCCGCACGGCTTCTGGGTGATGTTCCTCGGCCAGTTGGTGCTCGGCGTGCTGCTCATTCTGGCGCTCAAGCGCCGCGGCGTGCTGTAGCATGTTCTGTCCCGAATGCGGCACCTGGAACCGCGGCGGCGCCGCGGCCAGGCTGCGCTGCGGCGCGGCGCTACCCGACGTGCCGGCGCGGCCCGACGCCCCCGACGCGCTCATCACCGCGCTGCGGCAGGCCACGGGCAACCGGTACCGCGTGCTGCGCCGCATCGGCTCGGGCGGCATGGCGGACGTCTACCTCGTCGAGCAGGAGACGCTGGGTCGGCCGCTGGTACTCAAGGTCATGCACGCGCACCTCGCGCGCGACGCCGAGATGCGCGAGCGGTTCCGGCGCGAGGCGGAGTCGGCGGCGCGGCTGGTGCATCCGCTCATCTGCGTCCCGTTCGACTACGGCGAGGTGGGGGAAATGGTCTACCTCATCATGCCCTTCCTCGCCGGCGGCGGGCTCGCCGACCTGCTGGCGAAGTCGCACACGCTGCCGCCCGAGCGCGTCGCCGAAGTCGGCGCGCAGATCGCGACCGCGCTCGACCACGCGCACCGCCACGGTGTGGTGCATCGCGACGTGAAGCCCGACAACGTGCTCTTCGACGACGACGGCAACGCCTACCTCACCGACTTCGGCATCGCCACCGCGCAGTTCCACGCGCGGCTCACGGCGAGCGGCCGCGCGATGGGCACGCCGCACTACATGGCGCCGGAGCAGGCGATCGGAAAGACGCTCGACGGCCGCGCCGACCTGTACGCCGTGGGCGTGATGATGTACGAGTGCCTCGTCGGTTTCCCGCCGTTCGACGCGGCCGACGCCTTTGCCGTGGGATACAAGCAGGTGCACGAGGCGCCGGTGCCGGTGACCGACGTCGCATCCGAGGTGCCGTCGCAACTGTCGGCCATCGTGATGCGCTGCCTCGAAAAGGCGCCCGAGGCGCGATACCAGCGCGGGGCCGAGCTGGCGGCGGCGCTCGAGGGATGGCTGCACGACGCCGGGGTGAAGCGCGAGGCGAATGTGCGCGGCCGCACGCCGACGAGCGGCGTGACGCCGACCCTCGCCGCGCCGCCGGTGAGCGCGCCGCCAGCGAGCGCGCCGCCGCCGGCGCCTCGCCGTCCATGACGGTCCGGCTCGTTGACGTCGCCCTCCCGCTTCCGCTCTTCCGCGCCTTCACCTACGCCGTTCCGGATGGGCTGAGGCACGCCGTCTCGGCGGGGGCGCGCGTCGTCGTGCCGTTCCGCAACCGCACGGCCGTTGGCATCGTGCTGGGCGAGAGCAGCGGCGAGGCGCTCGGCGACGCCGAGGCCAAGCCGATTCTCGATGCGCCGGATGAGCTGCCGGCGTTCCGTCCCGACCTGCTCGCGGTCGGGCGGTGGATGGCCGACTACTACGTGTCACCGGTGGGCCTCGTGTTGCGTGCGGCACTGCCCGCCGCCATGGGGCGCGCGCGGCGGGCCGATCCGCCGCTCAGGACGCAGCGGGTGCTGCGCGTGGCCCAGCCGCTCGATTCGCTGCTGCAGCGCGACGCCGTCTTCAAGCGCGCGCCGCAGCAGCGCGCCCTGTACGAACTGCTCGAGTCGCTGGGCGGGCAGTCGCCCGTGGCGCACCTCGTCGAGCGGCTGGGGTGCACGGAAGGCGTGGTGCAGGGGCTGGTGAAGCGCGGGGTCGCCGGGGTGGTGCAGGAACCCGTGGACCGCGACCCGTTCTTGGCGCGCGCGGCACCGCCGAGCGCGGCGGTGACGCCGACCGCCGCGCAGCGCGCGGTGGTCGCGGCGCTGTGCGCCGGCGCGCCCGGGGCGACGTTCCTCCTGCACGGCATCACGGGGAGCGGCAAGACGCTCGTCTACATCGAGTTCCTGCGCTTCGTGCTCAACGAACGGGGGCAGGGCGCCATCGTGCTGGTGCCGGAGATCGCGCTCACTCCGCAGACGGTGGACCGGTTTCGCGCCGTCTTCGGCAACCAGGTGGCGGTGCTCCACTCGGGGCTGAGCGACGGCGAGCGCTACGATGCGTGGCGCGCGCTGCAGCGCGGCGACAAGCGCATCGCCATCGGCGCGCGCTCGGCGGTCTTTGCCCCGCTCGCGAACCTCGGCGCCATCGTCGTGGACGAGGAGCACGAGGCGACGTACAAGCAGGGCGAGGCGCCGCGCTATCATGCGCGGGAGGTGGCCATCGTGCGCGCCCGCGAGGCGGGGGCCGTGGTGGTGCTCGGCAGCGCGACGCCCAGCCTCGAGAGCTGGACCAACGCGCAGTCGGGGAAGCACCACCTGCTCTCGCTCCCGGAGCGCGTCGGCGGCGGCGCGCTCCCCGGCGTGCGCATCGTGGATCTGCGCACGGAGACGGGGCCCAATGCGCCGGCGGCAATACAGGCCCTGCGCCGCATCCTCAGTGCGCCGCTCGAGGCGGCGCTGCACGACCGGCTCGCGCGCGGCGAGCAGAGCCTGCTGCTCCTCAACCGCCGCGGCTTCGCCAACTTTGTGACCTGTCCCGACGGGCACGTGGTGGCGTGCCCCAACTGCGCCATCTCGCTCACGTATCACCGCGCCCCCGAGCGGCTCATCTGCCACTACTGCCAGCATTCGGAGCCGCTGGCGGATACGTGCCGCGAGTGCGGCGCCGCCAACATGAAGCAAAGAGGAATCGGCACGCAGCAGGTGGAGCGCCTGCTCAACGAGCGCTTCCCCGCGGCGCGCGTGGCGCGCATGGACGTGGACACGACGACGGGGAAGTGGGCGCACGCCGAGATCCTCGACCGCGTGGGGAGCGGCGAGGTGGACATCCTGCTCGGCACGCAGATGATTGCCAAGGGGCTCGACTTCCCCAACGTGACGCTGGTTGGCGTCATTGACGCCGACATCGGCATCAACCTCCCCGATTTCCGGGCGAGCGAACGCACCTTCCAGCTGCTGAGCCAGGTGGCCGGGCGCGCCGGCCGCGGGCCCAAGGGGGGCGAGGTCATCATCCAGACGCGCACGCCCGGACACCACGCCGTGATCTGCGCGGTGGAGCATGACTACCACCGCTTTGTCGGCGAGGAAATTCCGGCCCGGGTCAGCCCGCCGTATCCACCCACGCTTCGGCTGGCGAATGTCGTGATCAGCGGGCTCGACGAACTCGCGGTGGCGGAGTGCGCGCAGCTGGCGGCCGACTGGATGCAGCCGCGGCTCGACCAGCTCGGAGACGCCGTGACCCTCGTGGGTCCCGCCCCCTGTCCCATCGAGCGCATCAAGGGACGCTGGCGCTGGCACCTCGTGCTCAAGGCCGCCCGCCCCGCGCCGCTGACGCGGCTCATGCGCGCCTTCCTGACCCGGTTCGAGCTGCCGACGGCGCACGAGATGCGGGTGACCTTCGATCGTGATCCCGTCGCCCTCCTGTAGGGCGGACGGACCCCGAAAGTCGTGTCCGTTTCGGGTGGAGCCGCGCCCCGCACTGGGCTAGATTTCCCTTGGTGAATGGCCTCCAGCATGCAGCACCCCTGTCCTTGCGCGCCGTCGGCGTGAGTCCCGCGCCGGAGCGTGGGCCGTGACGGATCCGCGCGAGCGGTTCCTCTCCGCCATCGCCGATCGCCTTGGGGCGGATCGGATCGTCGAGCTGCACCTGTTCAGCCCCATCAGGCAGGGGGTGCTGGAGACGGGGGTGGCGGTGGTTGCTGTCAGTCCGGAGGACGGTGAAGGGAGCATGGGGGAGGCAGAGGCAGGGGCAGGATCCGATCGCCTCGTCGTCTTCACGGCCCGCTATCGCCTGACCCGCAAGGGCCCCGATCGCGGCAACTGGCAGTTCGAGATTGCGGCAACAGCCGATGCTCCGTTGGCCACGGTGGACATGGTGGCCCGCGGCGTGACGCAGCGTTCCAAGGACCTCACGGAAACCGAGCGGCTCAGCGGCGACCAGCTGCGCGCCCTGCTGCAGGATCCCCTATGGCGGACTCCGACGTAATCGAGCGGTTCACCGCGTTCCTCCGCGACCGGCGCCTGCCGGTCACGCAACAGCGCCTGGCCATCGCCGACATCCTGTTGCACGCGCCGGGGCACCTCTCGGCCGACGATGTGGCGGCGACGCTGGCGCAGAAGCGACAGAACATCGGTCTCGCTACGGTGTACC
This sequence comes from bacterium, assembly GCA_021802745.1. The sequence continues at coordinate 15,071 of JAJZRK010000002.1, read as the reverse complement.
GCACGCTCGATCTGCTCGTCTCGTGCGGGCTCGCCGAGCAGCGCGACTTCGGCGAGGGCTTCAAGCGGTACGAAGCCGCCCGCAACCTGCCGAATCACTACCACCTCACCTGCACGGTCTGCGGCGCGGTCATCGAGTTCTTCGACGATCGCATTCCGGAGATCATCCGGCGGACGGCCGCGGCGCGCGGCTTTGTCCCTTCGCAGCACCGGCTGCTCGTGCACGGCACCTGCCGCGCCTGCCGCAAGACCCCGACAGTTCTCGAACGGAGACCGTTGTGAACGAACCGGCCACCCTCGGCCTCGCCATCGCGTTCGGCGCCGGGCTGCTCAGTTTCCTCTCCCCCTGCGTGCTCCCGCTGGTGCCGAGCTACGTGACCTTCATCACGGGCCTCAGCCTCGAGGACGTGCAGCGCTCGCGCCGCATCGCGCTCATCCACGCGCTGCTCTTCATCCTGGGCTTCACGCTGATCTTCATGGCGCTCGGCGCCAGCGCCACGGTGCTGGGGCGCGTGCTGCTCAGCCAGCGCGTCTGGCTCACGCGCTTTGGCGGCGCGCTGGTGATCGTCTTCGGCCTCTACCTGCTCGGCGTGCTCAACCTCGGGCTGCTCGCGCGCGACACGCGCGTTCACCTCACCAACAAGCCGGTGGGTTACCTGGGCACCGTGCTGGTGGGCATTGCCTTCGGCGCGGGGTGGTCGCCATGCATCGGCCCGATCCTTGGCGCGATCCTCACGTACACGGCGAGCGAAGCCGACCTTGGGCGCGGCCTCGTGCTGCTCTTCGTCTACTCGATGGGGCTGGCGATTCCGTTCCTGCTGGCCGCCGTGGCCGTGGAGCGGTTCCTCGGCTTCTTCCAGAAGATTCGCACGCAGATGGGGTGGATCAACCGGCTCGCCGGCATTCTCCTGCTCGCGGTCGGCCTGCTGCTCATCACCGACCAGTTCGCGCGCATCGCGAGCTTCATGCAGCAATACACGCCCGAGTTCATCCGGACGCGCATCTAGGCGGGGGTGTTCGCCTCCGCCTCGATGCTCTCCTCCAGCAGTTGGCGGCGCAGCAGCGCCCAGTAGCGGCCGCGCCGCTCCACCAACTGCTCGTGCGTCCCCTCCTCCGCCACCGTGCCGTCGGCGAGCACGATGATGTGCGTGGCCTCGCGCAGCGCCGTCACGCGATGCGACGCGATGAGCGTGGTGCGGCCGCTGAGCGCGTCGCGCAGTCCGTGCAGGATGGCCGCCTCGGTGTGCGTGTCCACCGCCGACAGCGCGTCGTCGAGCACGACCACGGCCGGCTCGCGCGCCAGCGCGCGCGCAATGGTCGCGCGCTGCTTCTGGCCGCCCGACAGGTTGATGCCGCGCTCGCCGAGCATGGTCTGGTCGCCTGCGGGAAAGCGCGCCACCGACTCCGCGAGCTGGGCCACCTCCGCCCCCCACGCGGCGGCGGCGCCGTCGGCGCCGCCGTAGGCGAGGTTGAACGCAATCGTCTCGCTGAACAGCAGCGCGTCCTGCGGCACAAAGCCGATCTCGGCGCGAAGCGCGTCGAGTGGCAGGTCGCGCACGTCCACGCCGTCGAGCAGGACCTCGCCGGATTGCGGGTCGAAGAAGCGCGGCAGCAGCTCGAGCAGCGCGCTCTTGCCGGCGCCGGTGGCGCCGACCACTCCCAGCGTGCCCCCCGCGGGAATGGTGAAGGAGACGCTGCGCAGTACCTCGCGAGGCGCCGTTCCATCGCGCGCTGGATACGCAAACGACACGTTGCGGAACTCCACCCGCCTGCCGCCGGCGTGCACCGGGAGCGCACGCGGCGCGGCCGGACTGCGCACGCTGGGTGTGGCGTCAAGCAGCTCGAGCAGCCGCGCCATGGACGCCGCACCGCGCTGAAAGAGGTTCGTGACCCAGCCGAGCGCAATCAGCGGCCAGGTGAGCGTGGTGAGGTAGATGCCGAAGGCGACGAGCGTGCCCACCGTCAGCGTACCGCGCAGCACCATGGTGCCGCCGAAGCCGAGCACCGCGGCCGAGCCGAGCCCGGCGAGCAGCGTGAACGACGGGCTCATCAGCGCGTTGAGGCGCGCGAGCGCGAGGTTGCGCCGCACATACTCCGCGCTCAGCGCGTCGAACCGCGCCGACTCGGCGGGCTCCTGGCGGTAGGCGCGCACGATGCGCGCGCCGCTCAGGTTCTCCTGCACGCGCGTGGTGAGGTCGCCGAAGTGCGCCTGCACCGACTCGAACCGGTCGTGAATGGCGCGGCCGAGGCGCAGCATCACCACCGGGAGCAGCAGGAGCGGCGTGAGGGCAATCCACGTGAGCCGCGGCGAGAGACGCAGCATGAACCCGAGGGCGAACATCCCGCCGGCGATGGTGTTAATGAGGTACATGACGGCGGGGCCGGCGGCCATGCGCACGGCGCCGAGGTCGTTCGTGAGCCGGGCCATCACGTCGCCGGTGCGCGTGCGCGCGTACCAGCCGGCGTCGAGCGTCATGAGGTGCGCGAAGAGCCGGTCGCGGAGGTCGGTTTCCACGTGGCGGCTGACGCCGTTGAGCTGCTCGCGCATTTGCCAGCGGAAGAAACCCGTGACGAGGGCGACGCCCACCATGAGCGCGGCAATGCGCCAGAGCTGGGAGACCGGTGCCCCCGACTGGAGGGCGTCAATGGCCTGGCGCAGGAAGAGCGGTTGCAGGCTGTAGAAGGCGGACGAGATGACGACGCAGGCCACCCCCCACGCCATGGCGGCGCGGTACGGCGTGAGGAATGGCAGGAGCCGCCGCAGCGGGTGCGTCACGCGGCCATAGCCCGTTGTGCGGCCGCTGCGGTCAGGTGAGTATTGGAGAAGGCGTTCCCCACTCGAGTGCAGGAGGAGAGCATGTCGAAGTTTATTCGGATCGCTGTCGCGCCGCTGGCGCTGCTGCTGGTGGTCAGTGCCTGCCAGAAGTCGGATGCCCCGGCCACCAGCCGCGAGGTGCAGCTGGCACCGGTGGACAGCGGCCAGCCGCAACTGGCCGATACGGCGCGGGCCGCTCCTGCCACTGCAGTGCCGGCGGCGCCTGCACCGGCGGCGAAGCCCAAGTCCGTCGCACCGGCCACGGCCAAGCCCGCGGCGCCCGCACCGGCGGCGAAGCCCGCGGCGCCCGCACCGGCGGCAAAGCCAGCGGCGCCCACGACCGGGACGATCGCCAGTGGTACTGCCGTGGCAGCGACGAGCGGCGCGCGCGTCTGCACGAACACCACCAAGGTGGGCGCTGAGGTCAACGCAACGACCGCCGAGCCCGTGAGCGGCACCAACGGCGCGATGGTGCCGGCCGGCGCCACGGTGACACTGCGCGTCAGCGAGGCCGTGCGCGGCAACAATGGCAAGGAAGGCATCCGGCTCGCGTTCGAGCCGGTTTCGGTGACGTTCGACGGCGCGACCTATCCCGTGGAGGGGAGCGTGCGCGTGGCGAACATCGAGACGGTGCGCGTACAGTCCACGGGCGACCAGGCGAAGAAGGTTGCCGTCGGCGCGGCGGTTGGCGCGCTCGCGGGGCAGCTGCTGGGCAAGAAGACCAAGTCCACCGTGGTGGGCGCCGCGGTGGGCGCGGCCGCCGGTGGCGCGGTTGCCGCTGGCACGACCGACTGGAACGGCTGCCTCGCCGAAGGCGGCCGCCTGACCGTCACGCTCGCCGGGCCGCTCGTGGTGAAGACGCCGTAACGACTCACAGATCACCACAAAGGCACGAAGGGCACGAAGGAGTTCTAACTGAATGACGGAGGGGGTGGCTGCCGGGTTCACGGGCAACCACCCCCTCAACGTGTTTCACTCAGGTTCCTTGGTGCCCTTCGTGCCTTTGTGGTGAGCAGTAAGCGCTCAGTACCCCACCGACCCGCCGGTGCTGCGCGGCTCACGCACGCCAATCCAGCCCCCGTTCACGCGCACGATGCCGTTGGCGTTGGCGAGGCCGCCGGTGCGCTGGATCGCATGCCCCATGGCGCGCAGGGAATCGGCCACCGCGTCGCTGAACGCGCCGGCCTCGTAGCGCAGCGTGTCGGGGAGCGACTGATGGTGCAGGCGCGGCGCGCGCATGGCGTCGGCCAGCGACATGTTGTGCTCGATGACGTTGAGGATCACCTCGGTCGTCGTCGTGATGATGCGCGGGCCGCCCGCGGCGCCCACCACCAGCAGCACCTTGCCGTCCTTGTCGAGCACGATCGTCGGCGCCATCGCGCTCAGCATCCGCTTGCCGGGCTGGATGGCGTTGGCCTCGCCCTGCACGAGCCCGAACATGTTCGGCGACCCCGGCTGCGCGGCAAAGTCATCCATCTCGTTGTTCATGAAGAAGCCGCCCTTCGGAATCCACACCCCCGAGCCGTAGCCGCCGTTGAGCGTCGTCGTGGTGGACACCACGTTCCCCTTGGCGTCGGCCACCGAGTAGTGCGTGGTGTGCTCCGGCTCCGCCGCCACCTTGAACGCTGGCGTCTTTGTCGCGTGGTTGCGATCGATGCTCGCCGCGAGTCCCTTGGCGTACGCCTTGCTCGTGAGCTGGTCCATCGGAACCTTCACGAACGCCGGGTCGCCGAGTTTCTCGTTGCGGTCAATGAACGCACGGCGGAACGCCTCGGTGAGCAGGTGCGTGTAGCCGGCGCTCCCGAAGCGCGGCAGCGGCGCGAAGGTCTCGAGGATGTTCATTGTCTCCGTCATCGTGATGCCGCCCGACGACGCCGGCGGCATGGTGAGGAGCGTGTACCCGCGGTACGTGCTGCGGATCGGCGTGCGCCAGGCCGGCTGGTAGCGCTTCAGGTCTTCCATGGTGATGATGCCGCCGCCGCGCTGCTCTTCGGCCACGAGCGCCTGCGCGACCTCGCCCTCGTAGAACCCGGCGGCCCCCTTGGCCGCAATCACCTCGAGCGTGTGCGCGAGGTCGGCCTGCACGAGCCGCGATCCCACGGGCACGGGCTGGCCGCCCGGGAAGAAGAGATCCTTGCCCGCGAACTGCGCCACCGCGCGGTTGCCGCGCAGCGAACGGAAGAGCGAGCTGTCCACGATGAACCCGTCCTTCGCCAGGCGAATGGCCGGGGCCATCACCGTGGCGAGCGGGAGCGATCCGTACCTGGCCAGCGCCGTCGTCATGCCGGCCACCGACCCAGGCACGCCGCTCGCCAGATGCCCAATGAGGCTCTTGGTGGTCAGTTTGCCCGTCGCCGGGTCCACGTACATGTCGCGCGTCGCCGCCAGCGGCGCGACCTCGCGATAGTCAATGGCCGCATCGCGGCCGTCGGCCATGTGGATGTTCATGAAGCCGCCGCCGCCGATGTTGCCGGCAAACGGATACGTCACCGCGAGCGCGAAGCCGGTCGCCACGGCGGCGTCCACCGCGTTGCCGCCCTGCTTCATGATCTCGGTGCCCGCCGCGCTGGCGAGCTCGCTGTTGCTCGCCACGATGCCGTGCGCCGCAAAGACGGGCGTCGCCGCCACGAGCGTGGCTTCACCGCCAAGGTAGGTGCCAATATCCACCGTGTGCGCGGCGCCGCCGTGGCGGCATCCCACGACGGCAAGAGCAAAGGCGAGGAGGGCGAGGCGCGTGACACGTTGGGACATGCGAGACTCCAGGTGAAATGCGATCTAACGAGCGAGCCGCAACCGCGCGCCAAGCCGGAACGCGGCGAGGCCAACATAGGCCACGGGCGCCGCGCGCGGCTCCGACACGATCACTTCCCGCATGTGGCGCACCATCAGGATGTCAAACGCCGCGACCGCATCAATGCGATCGCTGAGCGGATATCCGACGCCGATGGCCGCCGCGTACGTGAAATCGTAGATGGGCGAGATGCCCGGAATCCTGTTTTCGTCCGTTGACCGGAGCGCGCTCCACCGCGTGAGACCGGCGCCGAGTTCCACGAACCGTCGCAGGCGCGAGCGAGCAAGGACCTGCGACCGACGGTACGTGGCCATGAGCGACTGCGACTGGATCTCGCCCTTGCAGCCGGCGCAGGGAGCGGCCTCGTACACCATCGCGCTGACATTGTGGTGCAGGTGCACGCCGATCGTCTGTCCGGCGCGACCCCAGTCAACGGAAAGGGTGACCGGCCTCGATGCATCGAGTCGCCACCCGTCACCGCTCTGCTTGTCGGAGATCGAGGCGCCGCGCTGGGAGCCACCCGCGAACGACAGCCAGAACGCGTTTGGTTCGTAGCCGCCGGGATCGCCAGCACCCTGGGCCACCGCGAGCCGGCTCAGCAGGAGCCCGGCGAGAATGGTAGACACGGCACGCACGCCCAGTAACTTAGCACAGAGTCCGTTGCCTTCCACCGCCGGCCACCCCCTTCTGCCCATGCTCGACCCGCGCATCACCGAACATCGCAACCCGCGCACCGCGGAGATTGACCTGGCGTCGCACGAGGAGATCGTCGCGATCATGAACGCCGAGGACGCCACGGTCCCGGCGGCCGTCGCCACCCAGGCGGCGCAGATTGCGCGGGCGATGCGGATGGCCGAAGAGACCTTCCGGGCCGGCGGCCGGCTGTTCTACGTCGGCGCTGGCACCTCGGGGCGGCTCGGCGTGCTCGACGCCTCCGAGTGCCCGCCCACCTTCGGCGTCGAGCCCGAGATGGTGCAGGGGATCATCGCCGGCGGCCTTCCCGCGCTGACGCGCGCGCAGGAAGGGGCGGAAGACCGCCCGCAGGGGGCGCGCGACGACCTCGACCTCGCCGGCGTGCGCGCCGGCGACTTCGTCATCGGCATCGCCGCCAGCGGCACCACGCCCTACGTGCGTGCCGCGCTCGAGCACGGCCGCGCCGTCGGCACGCGCACGGCCATTGTGGCCTGCTCGCCGCCGCCCCCCGAGACGCTCGCCGCCGCCGACGTCGCCATCGTCGTCGTCACTGGCCCCGAGGTGGTCACGGGCTCCACCCGCATGAAGGCGGGCACCGCCACCAAGCTGGTGCTCAACACCATCACCACCGGCGCGATGATCCGCCTCGGCAAGACCTACGGCAACCTGATGGTGGACCTGCAGGCCACCAACGCCAAGCTCGAGGATCGCAGCGAGCGCATCCTGCGCGAAGTGTGCGGCGTCACGCGCGACGAAGCGCGCGCCCTGCTCGACGACGCGGGGAAGAGCGTGAAGGTGGCCATCGTGATGCAGAAGCTCGGTGTCGGCCGCGACGAAGCGCTCCGCCAGCTCGCCGAGCACGGCGGCGTGATCCGCCGCGTCATTCCCGACGCGCCGCCCCCGGTGCGCACGTGAGCGAGGCGTCGGCCGCCGCGGCGCGCGCCGCCGGCGCACCCAGTCGCCCCCTCGTCCTCGTGGGGCTGATGTCGGGCACGTCGCACGACGGCATCAGCGCCGCCGTCGTGCGCTTCATTCCGGGCGCGCACGACGACCGCCCGCTCCCCGAGCTGCTGGCCTTCGTGCAGCAGTCGTACGACGCCGACTTTCGCGCGCGCCTGCTGGGCGCCATCGCCGCGCCGACCCATCCGGGCGACTACACCCGCCTCGACTTCGAACTCGGCGACCGGCTGGGCGCCGCCGCCGTGGCGGCCATTGCCGAGAGCGGACTCGCACGCAACGACGTGGACGCCGTCGCGTCGCACGGCCACACGGTCTGGCACGATGCGCCGCGCGCCACGTGGCAGTTCGGCCAGCCGGCGGTGATCGCCGAGCGCACGGGACGCCCGGTCATCGCCGACTTCCGCACGCGCGACGTCGCCGCCGGTGGGCAGGGAGCGCCGCTCGTCCCCATTGCCGACGCGCTGCTCTTTGCCGGGTCCGATTGGCGCGCCCTGCAGAACATTGGCGGCATCGGCAACGTGACCGTCGTCCCGCCGGGCGGCGGCGTACCGGGCACGCGCGCCTTCGACACGGGGCCGGGCGTGGGCATCATGGACGCCGTCGTGCGCGCGCTCCGTCCGGAACTCCCATACGACGTGGATGGCCGTCTCGCGCTGGCGGGCTCGGCCATCGCGCCAGTCGTGGACGACGCGCTGTCGCATCCGTACTTCAGCGCGCCGCCCCCCAAGAGTACCGGGCGCGAACTCTTCACGCCCGCGTACGTCGCCGACTTCATGGCGACGTGCCGCGCCGCCCGCGCCGCCTGCAGCGACGAGGACATCGTGGCGACGGCGGTGGAACTCACCGCGCGCAGCATTGCCCTCGCCTTCGAGCGCTTCATACCCGAGCCCGTGGCCGACCTCGTCGTCTCCGGGGGCGGCGCGCGCAATCCCGCCCTCGTGCGCCGGCTCGAGGCGCTGATGGCGCCGCGCGCGGTGAGGCAGTTCGACGCGCTCTTCTTCGACGGCGACGCCAAGGAAGCGGTGGCATTCGCCTTCCTCGGCTGGCTGCACCTGCGGGGCCTGCCGGGCAATGTGCCCGCCTGCACCGGCGCGCGCGGCCCGCGCGTGCTCGGCACGCTCACGCCCGCCTGAGCGCGCCGATGAAGGAGCTGGGCCAGCACATCATTGCCGCGATCGGCTGGGATCGCGACCTCGGATGGGCGGGGACGCGCGAGGCCATTGACCAGGCCCTCGCCCTCGGCGTGGGCGGCTTTCTCATTCGCGGCGGGCCGCGCTATGAGGTGTCGCAGCTCGCGCGCGCCTTGCACGCGCACTCGCCGGTGCCGCTGCTCGTCGGCGCCGACGTCGAGCGCGGCGCCGGCGAGCGGTTTCCCGGCGCGGTCTCGTTTCCGCCCGCCGGCGCCCTGGCGTCGCTCGGCGATCCCGACGTCGTGCGCCGCGCGGCGCGCATCACGGCGCGCGACGCGCGCGAGCTGGGCCTCAACTGGGCGCTCGGCCCCGTCTGCGACCTCGACCTCGACAACGGCAATCCCATCGTCGGCACGCGCGGCTTTGGCGCCGACGCCACGCGCGTGGCCGAGTTCACCGCCGAGTGGATTGACGCCTGCCAGGCGGAGAGCGTGCTTGCCTGTGCCAAGCATTTTCCCGGGCACGGGCGCACGACGGCCGACTCGCACCTCGCACTCCCCGTGCTCGAGGAGAGTCTCACCGAGCTGATGGCCAGCGACCTCGTGCCGTTCCGTGCCGCCGTGGACAGCGGCGTGGCGAGCGTGATGACGGCGCATGTCGCGTATTCGGCCATTGATCCCCACGGAAGGCCGGCCACACGCTCGGCGCCGACCATCGCGCTGCTGCGCGAGTCACTTGGCTTTGCCGGGCTCATTGTCTCCGACGCGCTCGAGATGCGTGGGGTGCGCACCAGCGACGACGAGAGCGCGGCGGCGGTTGGCGCGCTCGCGGCGGGGTGCGACCTGCTGCTGTCGCCCACCGATCCCGCGCTCGTCGTGCAGGCGCTCGCGGACGCCGTGGCGGACGGGCGTCTCGACGCTGAAGGCCTCGCCGCGTCGCGCGCGCGCCGCGACTGGTGGGCCACGTGGGGGCGATGGCTCCCCGACCTGCGCGGCCCCACGCTCGATGACCGCACGTGGGCCAAGCAGGTGAGCGACCGGGTGTTGCGCGTCGTGCGCGGGCGCATTCCGTGGGTGCCCCCCACCTGCGAGGTGGTGGTGGTGGACGACGATCCGGCGAGCGCGGCGCCGTCGCGCTGGACGTTCATCAAGGCGCTGGAAGCGTTGGGGCGCGGCGTCACGGTGGTGCCGGGGGCGACGGAGGCCGGCGAAGGCGTGCTCATCATCGCCGTCTTTGCCGACGTGCTCGCCGGCAAGGGGCACGTGAGCCTCACGCCGCAGTCGCGCCTCACCGTGCGGCTCGCGGTGCAGGCGGCGCGCACTTTGAAGCGCGACTCGCTCGTCGTGCTGTTCGGGCACCCGCGTCTCGCGGCCGAACTCCCCGACGCCGCGCACCTCCTCTGCGCCTGGGCCGGCGACAAGGGCATGCAGGAAGCCGCGGCGCGGGCGCTGGTTTCGTAACGGCAACTGCACACCACAAAGACACGAAGGGCACGAAGGAATCTTTGGGGAACGACTGCACGCGGCGCAGGTTTCTGCGTCGCGCGCTGTTGTTCCCCAGAATCCTCTTCGTGCCCTTCGTGTCCTCGCGCCTTTGTGGTATGCAGTTCAAGGCAGCCAAGCGGCGCGAGCCAGCTAAGGTTTCACCACCCCCGCCGCCTCACCCGGCAACTGCGCGATGAGCCGGTCGGCAGGCACGCTGTACACAATGCGCCCCGCGGCCTCGGTTGGCCCGCCGTACACCACGCCAACCACGAGGCCGCGCTGGTCGAGGACGGGACTCCCGCTCGACCCGTGCGCCACGTACGCGTCCACCTGCAGGATGTCGGGCACCGACTTGCTCACGATCCCCGCCGTCAGCGTGGCGCGCGCCGTCATCGTGTCAATCGAGCCGCCCATCCCGGCCGTCTCGTTGCCGAGCGGATAACCCACGATCGCAATCGGCGCGCCGGGGCGCACACGATCGCTCGGGCTCACTCCCAGCACGATCGGGAACGCGCCAGGTGCATCCACCTTGATGAACGCGAGGTCGTCGGTGGTCGAGACCTTCAGCAGCCGCGCCGGCAGCCAGCGCTTGGTGCCGTGGTACTGCACCGCAATCCGCGACGGCACGGCGTCGCCCCCCGGCCCCTGCACGACATGCCGGTTGGTGACGATGATGCCGTCGCGCGTGACGCCAAATCCCGAGCCGCCCTCGATGTCGTCGCCGTGCTGCACAACGATGAACACCACCGCCGGGGTGTTCTGCGCCGCGATGCGCTCGTAGTCCACCTTGCTTACCGCGCCCGCCGCCGACTGCTGCGCGCTGAGTTCGGCGATGCGCTGCGTCACCGCCGCCTTGTCGCCGCCCTGGCGCAGCACGGTGAGCAGCGAATCGCGCTCGTGCGAAATGCGCCCCACCTCGTTGGTCAGCCCGTTGGCGCTGGCGCTGCCGCGCAGCTGCGCGATGGCGGTGTTCTGCGCTTGCAGCTCCTTCAACAGCTGCTCGATGGTCGCGCGGTCGGCCTTGGAGCCTTCGCGGCTCAACCACGCGAGCCCGAGCCCCACGATGACGACGGCGGCGCCAAACAGGTACAGCACACGCCGCAGTTTCCCGGTCTGCTCCTCCACGGCTTCGGCGATCCGCGCGGTCGTGTCGCGGCGCGGCGGAGCCGGCTTCGCGTCCGCGGGTGCGGCGGGTGAGGCGGGTGCCGAGCGCGCCGCAGCGGCAGTCGTGGGCGGCGGCGCAGCTGCCGCCACCGGCGCGGGCGCGGCTTCATACACCAGGTGATACTCGAGCGACGCGCCCGCCACGCCGCCGAGCGTGATCACGTCGCCCTCGAAGAGCGCGCGTTCGCCCACCAGCGGCTGGCCGTTCACCTTGGTGCCGTTGCTGCTGCCGACGTCGCGGATGGTCGCGGTGCTGCCGACGACGCGAATCTCGGCGTGGCGCCCCGAGACGTCGAGGTCCTTTTCGGTGTCGAGGCGCAGGTCGCTCATCGGGTGGCGCCCGATGGCGATCACCGACTTCGTGAAGGTCTCGCGAGCACCCGCGCGTGCACCGCTCGTGATGCGGAGCTCGATGGCCATGTCGGCGTCAGCCCTTGATCAGGTAGACCCACGCGAGCCACGCCGCCACCAGCACGGTGAGCCCGCCGAAGATGAGGCGGAGTTGCGCCACGCTCAGCCGCCGCGTCGGCCCATCCGCCGGCGATGGCGCCAGCGGCACCGTCGTGCGCGCGTTGGCCGCCTCGTGGTTGGGCGCGATCGGAATTTCGTTTTCCGCGGTGGTGACGAGCGACAGTTCCATGAGTTCCGCGTCCTGCATGGACTCGGCGATCGTCGCCGCGCTCACCGGCATTGTCGCCCGCGCCTCGGCGGGCGACACATACGGCTGGTGCCCCACGAAGTCGGCGGTCTCGGGCGGCAGCAGGCCGCTGCCCTCGAACCGCGCCGTGATCACCGTGATGTTGTCGGGGCCGCCGTTCTCGTTGGCCAGGTCAATGAGCGACTTGCATGTCGCCATCAGGTCGGGCGACTGCTCGGTGACGATGCGCGCAATGTCGGGCGTGCGCATCTGTCCCGACATGCCGTCGCTGCAGACCACCAGCGTGTCGCCGCGGCGGATCTGCTGCACGGTGAGGTCCACCTTCACCTGCGGCTCGGGGCCAAGCGCCTGCAGGATGATGTTGCGGCGCTCGCTCACCTCGGCTTCCTCGGCGGTCAACTCGCCCGCGTCAATGAGGCGCTGCACGAGCGACTGGTCCTTCGTCACCTGGATCGCGACGCCGTTGCGCACCAAATAGCCGCGGCTGTCGCCGACCTGGCAGAGGTAGAGCTTGTCATCGAGCACCGCGGCGATCGTCGTCGTCGTGCCCATCCCGCGATTCTCGGGATGGTCGAGCGCGTAGCGGTGGATGCGCGCGTTGGCGGCCTCCACGGCCTTGCGCAGCGCCGACGCGAACGTGTCCGGGTCGGTGGACTCCGAGCGCCGCCACCACGTGTCGAGTTCCTCGAGCACCACCTCGGTGGCCATCTGGCTCGCCACTTCACCAGCCGCGGCGCCGCCCATGCCGTCGGCCACCATGAATAGCGAGCCTCGCTTGCCTGGCCGGTGCTCGCGCACCTCGGGCTGCAGCGTGGCATTCATCGTCGTCAGGTCGGCGACGACGAACGAATCCTCGTTGTGCTCGCGCGTGCGGCCGACGTCCGTGCGTCCGAAGACGTGGACGATGATGTCGCGGGGGGAAGGGGCAGTCACGGGGTGCAGTTAATGAGGGCAGCCTTCAGTTGATTGCGGGCTTCGGCATCGGCGAGCTTCCCATCGGCGCGCTGCAGGAGCGGACAGTACTCATCGCTGTTCTCGAGATTCAGCTTCATGTGCGCCATGCCGAGCATGAAGTACGCGGATGCCTGCTTTGCTCCCGAGAACGTGGGCGCCAACGGCTGGAACGTGCTGACGACAGTATTCGCTTCACCCTTGGTCATGTTGCCGCTCAACACGATCGGCATCCACGTTGCCACCGGATCCGCACTCGGCACCGCCGCCTGCGGAGCCGCCCCTCCCTGCGTACGACTCCCTCCACCCGCCGGATTCACGGGCGTCTTCAACTCCGTCACGCCGCCTTGCTTCGTCGCCGGCAACGTCGACGGCGCGGCCGACTGCGGCTGCGACGCCGGCGGCTGCGTCACCGCGCTGCTGTCCGCTGACATCGGTGTGTCGGGCGCCTTGCCGGCAGACTTCAACATAAAGTAGCCGCCACCCCCCAGGACTGCGATCCCGATCACAGCGGCGGCGATCATCGGCGTGTTCGATTTCTTGACAGCAACGGACGACGGCGCAGCCGCGGCAGGCGCGCTCGCCACCGGCGACGGCGCGGCCACTGTCCGTCCGCCCTCGCCCGGCGTCGCCACGCGCGTCTTCGGCACACCCGCAGCCGCCGACGCGGGCGCGCTCAGCACCTGTGTGCCAGCTTCGGCCGCCTGCGTGGACGGCATGCTCTCGCACGCGGCCCATAGTTCACGGCCAAACTGCGCCGCGCTCTGGTAGCGCTCGTTGGCATCGCGCGCCAGCGCCTTGTCCATCACCGCCTGCACCTCGGTGGGCCACGCGACGTCGGGCTTCATCTCGGCCAGCGTCTTGGGCTGCTCGATGAGGCGCGCGATCATCGCTTCCTGCGCCGAATCGCTGGGGAACGGCAGCGTGCCGGTGAGGCAGTTGAACGCGACGAGGGCGAGAGAGTAGATGTCGCTGCGCCCGTCGAGCTTGTCGCCCGACAACTGCTCGGGGCTCATGTACTCGGGCGTCCCCACGACCATGCCCGTCTTCGTCACCTTCTGCGCGTCGCTGCTGTGCGCCTTGGCGATGCCGAAGTCCACCACCTTCGCGAGGTCCGTGCCGTCACGGTTCTTTGCGATCATGATGTTGTCGGGCTTCAGGTCGCGATGCACGATCCCCGCGTCATGCGCCACCTGCAGCGCGTCGGCGCTCTGGTGGATGATGCTCGCGGCGCGCGCCGGCGGCAGCGCCCCGTTCTTCTCGACGAGCGAGGTGAGCGACGTTCCCTCGATGAACTCCATCGCGAGGTAGATGAGCCCGTCGGGCGTCTCGCCGAAATCGTAGATGGCGCAGATGTTCGGATGGTTCAGGCGGCTGGCGTTCGACGCTTCGCGGTTGAACCGCGCAATGGCGTCGGCGTCCTGGTTCATCCCGGGGTTCATCACCTTCAGCGCGCTCTTGCGCCCCATCTTCACGTGCTCGGCCAGATACACCTGGCCCATGCCGCCTTCGCCGAGCTTCTTCAGGATGTGGTAGCGGTCGGCCACCACGGTGCCCATCAGGTCGGTGCTGGCGCTGGCGCTGCGCAGCGCCGTGCCGTCGCGCGGGCAGAACCGCTCGCTGAGCGGATACTCCGTTCCGCAGGTCGGGCAGATCTTCTGGTCGCTCACATGCTCTCCAGTCGCAGAATCTGGTCGCCCATCAGCACGCGCTGTCCAACGCGCACGGCGCGCTCGCCGCGCACCGACACGGCCACGCCGTTGCGGCTGCCGGCGTCGAGCAGCACGAAGTCCATGTCCTCGTTGCGGATCTCGGCGTGCGTGCCGCTCATCGTCTGGTCATACGGAAAGACCCAGTCGCCCTTGTCGCGCCCGAGGAAGACCGACCGTCCGGGGCTCAGGTGCAGCGAGTCGCGCACCGACTGGTCGGCGCGCAACTGCTGCAGCACCGCGATGTCGCCGTGCGGCAGCAGCGATCCGAGCCGCCGCGTCGAATCGGCCTCGGGCGGGTTGGGCCCCGGATAGCCGAGTCGCTTGAAGCGCAGGATCTGCGAGCCCACGAGCACCGCGTCGCCGTCGGCGAGCTTCTGCGGCGCGTCGAGGAAGACCCATGTGCCGTTGCGTGACCCGAGGTCGCGCACATACACCTGCCCCTCGCGCACGGCGAACTGCGCGTGCACGGGGCTCATGAAGACGTCATCGGGAAACTTGATCTCGCCGTCCACGCGGCCCACAATCCCCTCGCCCGCGCCGAGCGTGAAGTGCTGCGTCACCTCGCCCGTGTCGCCGAGCAGGGCGAGCTTGGGGCCGCTCTGGGTGGCGCGCGCCGAGAAGACGGCGGTGCCGCCGGGCGGCGTCGGTGGCGTGGCGCCCGCTCGCTTGGCGCCGCAGCGCGGACAGAACTGGTCGCCGGCGCGCACCGGCTTG
>JAJZRK010000117.1 GCA_021802745.1 bacterium | reverse complement strand
GTGCCGTCGTCGAGCCGGAACAGATTGCCTGGATTCGCCCGGCCCGAGTCATTGAGTGAACCTGTCGGGCTCACGCCGATGGCTTTCACCGGCAGCGAGCGGGAGCTGATGTTCCGCCCCTGGGCGTTGCAGACGCGCAGCTTGACCGGAATGGTGCTGCCGGCCTCGACGCCGCGGCTGGCCTTGTCGCCATGCTCATCGTCATCGTCGCTCCTCGTCGTGCAGACGGTGTAGGTAATCGTGATGCTGGCCGTCGCCTGACTTCCGGTGTGGTTCGGGTCGCCAGCGTAGGTGGCGGTGGCCGTGCAGCTGGTTCCGCCGTTGACGCAGTCGCCGGCGTAGGCGATGGAGGCGGTGCCGCTCGGGTGCACGGTCGCCGACGCCGTGAACGGCGTGCCGGTATACACGAACGGCCCCCGGCCAAAGCTCACGGTCGTCGTGCTCGGTGCCTTTGTGATGGTGAGGCTCGCCGTGCCGCTGCTGGCGGCATGCGTCGCGTCGCCGGCGTACGTGGCCGTCGCGGTGCAGCTTGAACCGGCGTTCGTGCAGTCGCCGGAATAGGTGATGATGGCGGTGCCGGCGGGGCTCACCGATGCCGTCGCCGTGAAGGCAGAACCGGAGTAGACAAAGGAACTGCCACCAAACGTCACCGTCGTCGTGGTCGCGATCTTCGAACGCGCGGGATCGAGCGGGAACCCGTCGAGATTATCTGGGACGCCGTCGCCGTCCGTATCCGGGTTCATCGGATCCGTGCCAAGGATCTTTTCCTGGGCGTTCGTCAGCGTGTCACCATCCGGGTCCGCCGTGTTGTCGTTGACCGAGTCGCACGCATCGCCAATGCCATCGCCATCGGAGTCGGCCTGATCGGCATTGGGCGTCAGCGAGCAGTTGTCCACGGCGTCGTCCACCCCGTCTCGATCGAAGTCCGACGTGGGTTCGGCCGCGACGGTCGTCCGAATGCCGAGGGT
Organism: bacterium; assembly: GCA_021802745.1. The sequence goes on along the minus strand of JAJZRK010000117.1, from coordinate 9,356 downwards.
GAAGCCGTGCCACCATTCGCCGTGCGGAACCGTCCAGGAGAACGTCGGGAACGAGCCGATGAACCGAATGGTGCCATGTCCCTCTGCCCCATAGAGCACGTCACCCGGGTCGGCGCGGAATGTGCCGCTCCCCCAGAAGCCCGTTCCCGTGCTGACGACTTGGAACTGCCGGTCGAAGTCGTAGTAGGTTGGGTTTCCTCCACTGCCGAGGCTCAACACCGGCATGATCGGATCTTTGACTGGTTCCGAGAACGTGATCTCATACTTGGAACTTGACCCGCCGACGAGCTGAATGATGTCACATGCAGGCGGGCCGTTCAGCACGCTCGCGCTGGTGTAGGCGGAGGCGTCGTTGACCCACGGCTGGTTGACTCGGGCAGTCCAGAACTGCTCGCCACACGTCAGCTGCGCCCCCATGAAGGAACCCGCGGTGCCATTGGGATTGAGCACCCGGAGGCTGACACCCACCGGATTCCGGCCCGGCAGGCTGATGGTGCCGCTCGCGGTGCCGGCGCCGGGGTTGGCCGCCGTCCAGTCCACGTAGTAGTAGAAGTTCGAGGTGTACGGCTCGGGATCGGTGATGTTCGGGACGCCGTCGCCGTCCGAGTCGAGCGGCGGCGGGGGGGTGGTCGTGGTCTCGAGCCGGAACATCCCGCCCGCATTGCCGCCGCCGTCGAAGATCAGGAACGTGAGTGTGTGCGTGCCGTTGAGTGTGACGCCGTATTTGAGACTGTCGTACGCCCACGGATCCCCCTGGCGACCGACAAGGACGTTGTCGAGATAGACCCACGAGCAATTGTCGGCCAGCAACTGCAGCTGAAACGAACCATTGCCCGACACCTGCGTCTCGTACTTGGTCCAGTTATGGCCAGCGGGGTTGGTCGCCGCTACGAAGCCCGGACCGCCAGTGGAGTTGATGTTGCCCCAGGCGTTGATCCAGTCGGCCACGAACCCGACCTGCGCCGCGCCGGGCTGCCACACGTGGGCATTGGTGCCGAAATCCGTGGCGGCGTGGCCGGATCCCCAGCGCGGATCATTCAGCTGAATGCTCGGAGCAGCCGTGCAGGCGGTCGTGGTCCAGTTGGCGCCAGCATTCTGGTAGATGGGCCCCCACGCGGTAACGGACGCGTCGCTCGTGTAGAGAATCGACGACGCGTTGGCGACGCGCTTGGTGAAAACCGCCGCCTCGGGGTGAGAGGGTGTGACCGGGTTTTCCCCGCACGCGGCCAACACAGCCAGCGCGGCGAGCGCGGCGATACGATGCTTCACAGTGAGCTCCTGAGTCCCAGCGCGGACTCGTCATTGGGGGGCAGCAAACACGACGAAGCGATCGAGCCGCCAGTCGTCCAGCGCCCAAGCCTAGCTGGGCTCCGTTATCTGCCCGTTACCCAGCCCGCCGCCCGCCGCCCGCCCCCGTTCGCCGAGCAACTCGGGCGTCCGGTTTCTCCTGCTTGCGGTTCGGCGAGCGCTGTCGCGAGAATTGACAGCATCTAATCCGCCGCGCCGGATCTGTTGCCCCCCGCTCCCCACGTGCCTTGTTCCAGACCCGAGCAGCCGGCCCCAAGCTGGCGACTGTTGTCACACTTGGCCGGCTTGGCTTCGTTGGGCCCAAGGACGCCGACGCCGCGCGGCTCCTCAGCCAGCCGAAACGCGTCGCCCTGCTCCTCTATGTGCTCATGTCGCAGCGCGGCGGATCGCTGTCGCGCGACCTGATCATTGGCACGTTCTGGCCCGAGTCGGATTCGACGCGTGCGCGCAATGCACTGCGGCAGTCGCTGTCATTCCTCCGCGGCTGCCTTGGCGACGCGGCCCTCGTGAGCATCGGCTCGCACGGCGTGGCCGTGGCGGAGTCCGTTGCCTGCGACGCGGTGCAGTTCGAGGCGCTGCTGGACGCACGGCGAACCGAAGAGGCCTTGGGGATCTACAGGGGGGAACTGCTTCCCGGCTTCCACGGCGGCGGTTCCATGGCCTTCAATGAATGGCTGGACGGTCGGCGCCGGCACCTCGGACAGCGTGCGGCGAAGGCGGCATGGGATCTCTCGGCGGAGTGCGAGTCCCAAGGCGAGATGCCGGGCGCTGCCTTCTGGGGAAAGCGGGCGCTTGCTCTCTCGCCCTTCAGCGAGTCGGAGGTGCTGCGGTTGCTCCGGCTGCTGGTGCGCGTCGGCGACTTTGCCGGCGCCCTGCGGGTCTTTCATGGTCTCCAGCGCGAACTGGAGACGGAGTTCGGCAGCCAACCGTCGGCCGAAACGGCGCGGCTCGCCGCTGACATACGGCGTCGCGTCGAGTTGGAGGGGCAGCACGTGCCGGCATTGCTCGGCACGCGGCGGTCAGGGACCGAACGCCGGGTGGCCGAACGTCGGACGTCGCGGGCACGCTGGACCGGCGTCGAGCGGCGTTGCGGCGAGGATCGCCGCGTCGCCGAGCGGCGCTCCGGCCTGGATCGCCGCGAGATCCGATAGGTTGGATTGCCGGCACGCTGGATGCCGGCGCCCGTAACACGTTCTCGCGCCGCCTTCACCGTTCATCCGAATCGAATGGCCATGCAAAGTCGCCGAACGTTTCTCGTGTCGTCCGCTGCGGCCGGCGGCGCCCTGCTGACGGGATTCACGCCGTTCGCCGGCGCCTCACGGCCATCCATCGGTCCCGCCGCCAAGCCGCTCGACCTGCTCATCCTTGGCGGCACGGGTTTCATCGGGCCGTTTCTCGTGCGCTACGCCGTGGCGCGCGGGCACCGCGTGACGATCTTCACGCGCGGTCGGGCGCAGGCAGACCTGCCAGCATCGGTGGTGCGCCTCCTCGGCGACCGCAACGGCCAGTTGCAGGCGCTCGAGGGAAAGCGGTGGGACGCCGTGGTGGATGATTCGGGGAATCGCGCCGAGTGGGTGCGACTGTCCACCGAACTGCTGAAGGACGCGACTGGGCGCTACCTGTTCACCTCCTCCACCGGCGTCTACTACCCGTACCTGCGGCGCGGGCTGTCCGAGGCGGACGCCGGGCACTACGGCCTGCAGGACCCGAAGGACGGCGAAGAGGCCTTTGGCGTCATGAAGGCGCAGGGCGAGCGGTACGTCACGCAGGCATTCGGCAGCCGCGGGCTCGTGGTGCGCCCGACGTACATCGTCGGCCCCGGTGACACGAGCGACCGGTTTCCCTACTGGCCGGTGCGCCTCGCGCGCGGCGGCGAGGTGCTGGCCCCGGGGCGGGCCGATGACCCGTCGCAGTTCATTGACGTGCGTGACCTCGCCGAGTTCATGGTGCGGCTGGTGGAAGACGGGCGGTCGGGGCTGTTCAACGCCGTGGGCCCCGAGCGGCTGATGACGGCGCGCGCGTTCTACGCCGCGGCCGCGGCCGCGCTCAAGGCCGACGTCAAGTTCACCTACGTGGACGACTACGATTCTCTCAAGGCGCACAAGATCGAGGAGTCCATTCCATGGGCGATGCTCAGCGGAAACCTCGACGGCATGATGAGCATCAGCAACGCGCGCGCCATCGCGGCCGGGCTGACCTTCTATCCGCTCGCCGACACGGTGCGCGACACGCTCGCGTGGTGGCCGTCAGTTCCCGAGTCGAGGCGCTACGCGCGCGTCAGTCGGCCGCCCGGCGGCACGCGCTCGAGTGCGCACGCGATGAGTCGTTCCTCGACGTCGGCGCGTGCGTAGTAGGGATCAATCACGAAATCCGTGATCACGAGCGTGCCGTAGCCGTCCGAGAGAAGCCGCGCGACACCGGCAATGTCGAGCCCGTCCCACGCGGTGAGGGTCAGGATCTCGGTCGTTGACGCTTCTGCATACCGGCGGTCCAACGCGCCATCGGTTAGTCGCCGCGCGAAGGTTGCGAGGTTCGTGGGTGTCAGCGGTCCAACGCGGCACGACATCGGGGCCCGCGTGCGCCGTACGGAATCCGCGGCGCGCTCCGTCGGCGCGGCCGCGGTGGCCGGCAGCGCGTCCGACGCGGCAAGGGCAACGCGTGCCACGCCACTCGCCGCCGGCTGCCGCCGCGCCCGGCGCCACTGATGAACGGCTTGCCAGAGGCGCCCGGTGAGCGCCCCGAGCACGTAGCCCACCAGTCCGGCGGCGAGGCCGCTGCCGAAAATGCGGCCGATGAAGACCGCGAGGCCGCGATCGTACGCCCCGGCTTCAAACGCGGCGCGCAGCGCGGGCCAGGCGAAGGGGCCGGCGCCGAGGAATCCGACGATGAAGAACACCAGGCTCATCGCGTCCGCGAAGACGGCGCGGCCGCGCGCATAGAACTCCGACACGTCACTCCCTTGTGCTCGAGGTGCAGCCGCTGGGCGTTCGGCGCCTTGAGCCAACGCGCACGCACAGGTACCGTATCGTCACACGCGTGCCGGCACAATGCACGCCGGTGTCACCGCACCCCGCACCATCCGCCGCCCGGACCATCTAATGAAGAAGCCTGCGCCGCACGACGACGTCTACGCCCGCATCGGGACCTCGCGCCTCCATGGCGTGGGGGTGCGGGCGATTCGCGACATTCCGCGCGGCACGCTCGTCTTTCGGGGTGAGAGCGAGCGCGTCACGTGGGTCTCGCGCGCGGCGGTGCGGCGGCTTCCCACCGCCATCCGCGCGCTGTACGAGGATTTCGGCATGGTGTCGGGCGACCAGATCGGCGTGCCGCCGAGCCTGAACCGGCTGTCGGTGGGGTGGTACGTGAACCATTCCGACCGGCCGAACGTCGAAGCCGGCGACGACGGCCGGTTCCGCGCCCTGCGCCGGATCCGCAAGGGCGAGGAGCTCCTCGCCGACTACCGGACCTTCGTGGACGAGGCGCTGCCGTTCCGGCCGAAGGGCGCGCGGCGTCCCCGGCGCGCGTAGCGCGGTCCGCCTGAGCGGCTCGCGCCGCGCCTTCAGCGCCCTCCCATCGCCGCCGGAATCCGCACCGCGACAACCCGCCCCTTCACGGTCGTCGCTCCGCCGACGGCGATGGTCACCACCACAATCGCCTTGCGCGCTGTCGCCTCGATCACCTGCGCTCGCAGCGCGAGCGACGGCCCCAGCGGCGTCGGCGCCACGAAATCCACCTGCAGCGACGCGGTCACGAACCGCGGCGCCCGTCCCTCGCCAATTGCGCGCCCCTCGGCGCGCTCGGCGAGCGCCGCCGCCGTGCCAATGGCGTGACAGTCCACGAGCGAGGCCAACAGCCCGCCGTAGACGAAGCCGGTGACGCCCGTGTGCTCGGCGCGCGGCGTGAACGAAGTCACCCCATCGTCGCCGTCAAGCACGGTGCGCACGTGAAGTCCGTGGTCATTGAGGCGGCCGCATCCATAACAGACGGCGAACTCCTCGGGATAGAAATCCTGGATGGCGTGGCGTGGTCCAGCAGTCATGCGCGATACCGGTGAATGGGTGGGGCGGGGGCACCTGCGGGATTTACCTACACGGGCGCGGGGGATAACCTGATTATGTTATGAACATATAGGAATATATACATGTACTCCAGAGAGCAACCTCAACCTCAAGCGCATGGAGTGCTCATGTCGGCCCCAAAGATTCGCGAACCCATTGTCGTCACTCACGAAGGGGGCGTGCAGTTCGCCGCCCAGGTGCGCAAGCACCGTGTGCTCGTTGACCAGCCCGAACGCGGCGGCGGCGCCGATGCAGCGCCGGCGCCCATCGAACTCCTTGGCGTCTCGCTGGGCACGTGCGTGGCGCTCTACGTGCAGCAGTACTGCCACTCGCGCGGCCTCTCGCACGACGGCATGCGCGTCGAGGTGCAGCAGTATGGCGCGCAGAATCCGAGCCGCATCGGGCAGTTCGAGGTGACGGTGGTGCTCCCCGCGGGCATTCCCGCGGAGCACGTCGCCATGCTCGAGCGCGTGGCGCGCAGCTGCCCGGCGCACGGCACGCTCACGCACGCGGCCGAAGTGCGCATGGAACTTGCCATCGGCGCGCCGACGGATGCGGCGAGCATTGCCTGAAGCCAGCGGACCCTCCGGGTGCGCGTGAATGCCAACGACGGATGAATGTATGAGCCAGCAGGCCATAGAACTGAAGATCATCGAGCGCTACAGCGGCCTCTGCTGCACCACGACGAACCTCTCGTGCGGCGGCGCCGCCGACAAGGTGGCGGCGCAGCCCGGCGAGTGCGGCGTGGACCTCGGCAGCGGCCGCGGCCGCGAGCTGTTCAGCCTGGTGGACCAGGTGGGGCCGCAGGGACGGCTGATCGGCGTGGATCTCTCCGACGGCATGGTGGAGACGGCGCGGGCGTCGGCGCGCGAGCAGGGCCACACGACGGTGGAGTTCCGCCAGCGGCACCTGCACGACACGGGGCTCGCGTCGGACAGCGTGGACTTCATGATCTCCAACTGCGCCATCAACCACGCGCCGGACAAGGACGCGGTCTACCGCGAGACGTACCGGTTCCTGAAGCCGGGCGGCCGCTTCGTGGTGAGCGACATCTACGCCCCGAGCGAAGTCCCGGCGGAGTTTGCCAATGATCCCGATGCGGTCGCCGAGTGCTGGGGCGGGGCAGTGACCCGCGAGGCATACCTGGCGACGCTCGTCGCAGCCGGTTTCCAGGCGTTGGAGGTGCTCGAGGAAAGCGAGCCGTACGCAAAGGGGGAAATCGAGGTCTGCAGTTTCACCATCCGCGGGCGCAAGCCTGCGATCACCTGAGAGGAGGAACGCCGTGAAGAGCCTGATCAAGAAGAACGACGCGTGCTGCACCACCGAAGCCCAGTGCTGCGCGAAGCTGTCCACCAACGTGGCCGGTTGCCACGACTGATGTTGGTGCTTCCGTCGGGGCCGCGGTGACGCCGCGGTTCCCGGCGGGGCGAGCGCCCCTCACCGCGTGACGAAGGACATGGAATACTCCAGGCACAACATCTTCAGCCGCGTGCGCGGCCGCGACCAGTGCTTCCTCGTGAACCTGCTCAGCGGCCAGGCCGACCTGCTCGACCAAACCGTGGCCGACGCGGTCGCGGCCGGCGCGCCGCCCCCCGCCGATTTCACGGACACCTTCATCGAAAAGGGCTACTGGGTGAACCCGGCCGAAGAGCGCGAGCGTTACGATGCCGCCTACGCGCGCTTCAAGGGGGCCGCGGCCAGGGAAGAGGTGCAGCTGTTCTATTTGCTGAGCTACGCCTGCAACTTCACCTGCGACTACTGCTACCAGAGCGGGTACGATCCGGAGCGGGCCACCGACCGCACCGCGGCAACCGACGCCTTCTTCAAGTTCGTGGACAAGCATTTCCGCGGCGTGCGCAAGTACGTGACGCTCTTTGGCGGCGAACCGCTGCTGCCGGGCAACTACGACCACGTCGCCGACATCATCAAGCAGCTCAATGCGCGGGCGCTCGGCCTCGCCATCGTCACCAACGGCTACACGCTCCCCGACTACCTGCTGCTCCTCAAGACGGCGGCGGTGCGCGAGGTGCAGGTGACGCTCGACGGCCCGCCCGCGCTGCACAATCAGCGCCGCCCGCTCGGCGGCGGACTGCCCACGTTCGACCGCATCGCCGACGGAATTGACGGCCTGCTCGCCGCCGGCATCCCGGTGAACCTCCGCACGGTGCTCGACCGCGAGAACATCGCCGGCCTGCCGGAACTCGCGCGCATCGCCAAGGCGCGCGGCTGGGTGGGTCATCCGAAGTTCAAGACGCAGTTCGGCCGCAACTATGAATTGCACTACTGCCAAGGGAACAGCGGACGGCTCTTCGACCGGCTCTCGATGTGGGAGGCAGTGGTGGAGCAGGCGAAGCAGCACCCCGAGGTGCTCGAGTACCATCGGCCGGCGCTGTCCATCTCGCGCTACCTGTTCGAGAACGGCGCCCTCCCCGATGGGCTGTTCGATTCCTGCCCGGCGACGAAGAGCGAGTGGGCCTTCGACTACACGGGGCGCATCTACTCCTGCACCGCGACGGTGGGCAAGGAAGGCGAGGAGCTGGGACGCTTCTGGCCGGAAGAGACGCCGCTGAGCGAGGCCGCCGCCGCGTGGCGCGCGCGCGACGTCACGACGATTCCCCAGTGCACCACGTGCGCCTTGCAGCTCGCCTGCGGCGGCGGGTGCGGCGCGGTCGCCAAGAACACGTCCGGCAGCATCCTGAGCCCCGACTGCCGCACGCCGCGGGAGCTGATGGAGCTCGGATTCGATCTCTATCAAGCGGAAACGCCGCAGGAACCGATCCATGCCTGAGACCCTGACCCACCACGAGGCCATCACCTACATCGGCGCCGCCGAGTTCGACGAGCAGGTGCTGCGGGGCGGCAAGGTCATCGTGGACTGGTATTCCTCGGAATGCCCGCCGTGCGAGGCGCTGGCCATGAAGTTCGAGCCGCTCGCCGAGCTGTACGGCGACGACGTGAAGTTCATCAAGATCTTCCGGCAGGAGAACCGCGCGCTCGCCGACCTGCTCGGGGTCAAGAGCTCGCCCACGGTGCAGTTCTACGAGGACGGCGTGGAAGTGGCGCCGCGCCTGACGGGCGGCGTCAAGCGTTCCGAACTGGTGGACGGACTGGAGACGATGCTCACGCCGCAGTGCGCGGCCGAGATCCGCCGCCAGGCGCAGCCGCTGGAGAGCGACTGGGACGTGATCGTCCTCGGCGGCGGCCCGGCCGGGCTCACCGCGGCGATCTACGCCGCGCAGGCCAAGCTCCGCGTGGTGATCGTGGACGTGGCGCTCCCCGGCGGCCAGGTGAAGACGACGCACATGGTGTCGAACTACCCCGGCTTCGCCAAGCCCATGAACGGCTACATGCTCGCGCACGAGATGCACATGCAGGCGGAGGCGCAGGGGGTGCACTTCCGCTCGGCGGCCGACGTGACCGACATTGACCTCGGCAACCGCAAGCTCGTGGTGGACGGCATCGAGACGCTGCACGGCCGGAAGCTGATCCTCGCCACCGGCGCCTCGCCGCGCCCGCTCGGCATTCCCGGCGAGAAGGAGTATGCGGGGCGCGGCATCTCGTATTGCGCCACCTGCGACGCGAAGTACTACCAGGACAAGGAAGTGATCGTGATTGGCGGCGGCAACTCCGCCGTGGAAGAGAGCCTCTTCATCACGAAGTTCGCGTCGCGCCTGACCATGGTGCACCAGATGGAGGAACTGACCGCCAACAAGGTGGCGGCCGAGCACGCCAAGGCCGACCCGAAGATCGCCATTCGCTACCTCTCGGAGCCGCGCGCCTTCCGGCGCCTCGACGACGGTCGCATGGCGGTGGACGTGGAGGACGTGCGGACGCACGAGCGCACCACGCTCGAGGCCGACGGCATCTTCGTGTTCGTCGGGATGGTGCCGAACGCCGGCGGCTTCGGCGACGGTCTCGTCCGCGACGCGTGGGGCTACATCAAGACCGACGAGAACATGCAGACGAGCATCGCGGACGTGTACGCCGTAG
>JAJZRK010000116.1 GCA_021802745.1 bacterium | reverse complement strand
CCCGTGATGATGCCCGCCTTGAAGTAGACCTGCAGGTTCAGCACCACGTCGAACACGCGCTGCCGCAGCTGCTGGCGCACTTCGTGAAAGCCAGCCACGCCCTTGGTGCGGTCGAAGAGAATGATCTCGTCCACCAGCGGATGTCCGCGCACCAGCGCGGCGGGCCCCGGCTGCAGCACCCAGGTGATGTGGGACGACGGCGACTGGCGCTTGATGGCGTTGATGACGGGCAGCACGTGCACGGCATCGCCGACGGCGCTCATCATGACGATGCAGACGCGATCGAGCGGGGCGAAGACCGGCCGGTTCACTGCTCCACCCATGCCAGCGCCGCGAGCCGCACCAGCGACTCATCGCCGAAGCCGAGTCCCTGCTTCAGGTCCCACTTGCGCACCGATCGGGCGAGCCGCGCGAAGTTGCGGGCCGCCGCCTGGCCATCGCCAGTGAAGCGCACCCGGTCCACGTCGAGCACGTAGGCCGTCACGGTGATGCCGGTGCCGGCCACGTAGATGTTCTTGACGTTGAGGTCGGGATGATGCGCGTCCAGCGCCGAGAGCGCCCGCAGGAGCACCGCCACCGCTTCGAGCATGGCGCCGCGCGCGGCGCTCGACGCATCGGTGCGCCATGCCTCGGGAAAGTCGCGCCCGGCCGGCAGTCGGCGCGTCATCACGTCACTGCGCGCGAAGAGGCCACCGATGGGGTGCACCGCGTAGGCGATGACCTCGGGCGTCGCCACACCGCCGGCGGTGAGCCGCACGGAGGTGGCCAGTTCACGCGGTGCGCGGGTCGGCCGGAGGAAGAGATCACCGCGCACGGGGGCCAGCAGCCCGCCATGCCGCGAGTGCCGCACGACGACTGCCGTGTCGGACCCGGCGATGGCATTTGCCGACAACGTCGCGGCCCAGGCCACGCCCCGCCCCTGCAACGGCTCGCGATCATGCTGCGCTTCGGCCCAGCGCATGAGTGATCCGTGAACGGCAACGGCGCGGACGAGCGCGTCAATTGCCCAGTCCCGCGCCACCAGCACGGTTCCGGGCGTGGACCCCCGGGCGTAGCCGGGTGGGAGCTCTGCGCCGCTCACCGCCGGACGCGGAACGCCGGCACCGGCTGGCTCTTGTTCTTGAGCACGAGCGGTTCGAGTTCCTCGAGCGCCGGCGGGTTCGCCAGGGCGCGCCGGCAGTCCTCCGAAATGATGATCTCGCCGCCCTGGGCCTTGGAGCAGAGCCGGCTCGCCGTGTTCACGGTGTCGCCAATGATCGTGTACTCGAGGCGGCGCTCCGAGCCGATATTGCCCGCAAACGCCTCCCCGACGTTGATGCCGATGCCGATCTTCAGCTCCGGACGCCCCTCGGAGCGCCAGCGCTCGTTGAGCGTGTCGAGTTCCGTCATCATGTCGAGCGCGGCCGCCATGGCCCGGTCGGCGTCGTCGGTTTCGGCGATCGGCGCGCCCCACTGCGCCATCACCGCGTCGCCGATGAACTTGTCGAGCGTGCCGCCGTGGCTGAACACGCAGTCCACCATCTGCGTGAAGTACTCGGTGAGGTGCTTCGCCATCGTATCGGGGTTCATCGTCTCGGAGAGCGCCGTGAACCCGCGGATGTCGCTGAAGAGCACCGCCACCTTCCGCTTCTCGCCGCCGAGCCGGATGGCCTCGCCGGCGTTGGCGATGCGTGCCGCGAGCTGCGGCGTGAAGAAGCGCTCGAAGTTGCTGCGCGTCAGCGCCTCGCGCCGGATGCGCTCGGCGAAGCTCGCATTCTCGAGCGCCACCGACACGATGCCGGCGAAGGCGATGAGGAAGTCGAGGTCATTCTCCCCGAACCGCTTCGCGAGGCTGAAGTTGTCCACGTACAGCACGCCGAGCACTTCATCCTCGCTGCTCACCAGCGGGGCGCAGATGGCGCTGCGCACCTGCTGCATGAGGATGGACTGGCCGCCGAAGCGCGTGTCCTCGCCCGCGTTGTCCGAGAGCACCGCCACCTTGTCGCCGACCACGATGCCGACGATGGACTGCGGCACCTGGTACGCAACGGTGGCGCTGCGCTTGTCGCACGCCACCTTCTGCACCATGTGGTCGCCTTCCTTCAGCAGGATCGCGCAGCGGTCGGCCCCGAGGATCTGGAACACGTAGTCGGCGACCTTGGCGAGGAGCGCGTCGGTATCGGCGACCTTGGTGAGCCCCTTGGAGACCTCGAGCAGGATGGCGAGCTTCTGGCGGTCCTTTTCCGCCGGCTCGGCAGCGGCCATGGCCGCCTGCAGCTTGCCGCTCTCCTCCAGCCCAGTGGCGGGCGTGCGCGGCACCTGGCGCACGATGGTGCCGCCGGGGACCGCGTGCGCCGCCGGCGCCGGCGCGGGCGGCGGCACCTCGGTCACGCCCTCGAGGCGGAAGACCACCTTGCCGAACGTCACCGTATCGCCGGGCGACGCGACCGCCTGGTCAATCTTGACGCCGTTCACGAACGTGCCGTTGCTCGACCCCACGTCCCTGATGGACACGCCGCCCTCACCGACCTCGAGGTCCGCGTGATGCCGCGAGACGGTGGGGTCAATGATGGCCAGGTCGCTCGTGACCGCCCGTCCGCAGATGAGCGTCCCCGTGGCGGCGAGCTCAAAGCGGTAGGCGCTCTCGGTGCCAATCAGGCGATACTTCATGGCGGGAATATGGCGCGTTCGCTCGGCCGCGCCTAGACGTCCGGTGCCCGCGCCGGACCCGGACGGACACGGCCAATGGCGGTGAGCATCGCCCGCGCCTTGCTCTCGGTTTCCTCCCACTCCGTGGCAGGGTCCGAGTCGGCAACAATGCCGCCGCCCGCCTGCACGTTCGCCTCGCCGCCGGCGATGACGCACGTGCGGATGGTGATCGCGAGGTCCATGCGCCGGTCGCCGGCGGCGATGTACCCGACCGCCCCGGCGTAGGGCCCGCGCCGCTCGGGCTCGAGCGCGTCTATGATCTGCATGGCGCGCACCTTCGGCGCCCCCGTCATCGTGCCGGCGGGGAAGGTGGCGCGCAGCACGTCGAGCGCCGACGTGCCGGGCGGCAGCGTCCCCTCCACCTGGCTCACGATGTGGAGCACGTGCGAGTAGCGCTCGACGGTCATCAGGTCGGTGACCTGCACGCTGCCGTACTGCGACACGCGTCCCACGTCGTTGCGCCCGAGATCGACGAGCATGACATGCTCGGCGCGCTCCTTCTCGTCGGCCAGCAGTTCCTCGGCCAGCCGGTCGTCCTCCTCCGGCGTTCCGGCGCGCTTGCGGGTGCCGGCGATGGGGCGCACGACGACGCGGCCGTCGGCGACGCGCACGAGCAGCTCGGGCGAACTGCCCACGAGTTCCACGCCATCGAGCAGCAGGTGGAACATGTACGGCGACGGATTCAGCGCGCGGATGGCGCGATACAGGTCGGTCCCTTCGAAGTCGTGGGGGACGCTGATGCGCCGGGCGAGCAGCGCCTGAAAGACGTCGCCGGCGAGAATGTGCTCCTTGATGCGCGCCACGCCCGCCATGAACTCGTCGCGGCTCATGGACGAGCGCCCGGTGGCCGGCGCGGCCTGCGGATCGAGGTCGAGCGCACGCAGCGACGAACCGGTGCGCAGATGGCCGACCGTGCGCTCAACGTCGGCGATGCCGGCGTCGTACGCGGCGCGCCGCGCCGCCGCATCGGCGCCGGCGGGCACCGAAACGCCGCAGACCACGCGCGCCTGCGAGCGCAGGTTGTCAATGATGACCACCGTGCGCGGGAACATGACGATCGCGTCGGGGGCGTTGATGCCGCGCGGCGGGGCGTCGGGCAGACGCTCGAAGTGGCGCACGATGTCGTACGCGAAGTAGCCCACCGCACCCGCCCAGAATGCGCCGACCTCCGGGGCGTCGGCGACAGGCATGCCGGCAATGAGGTGGCACAGGTCGGCCATCGGATCGCCTGGCGTGCGCGCGCCGTGCCAGCCCCGCTCGGCGCTCCAGTCCTCGACCACGCCGTCGCGCAGGCGCCAGGCCGCGCGCGGCTCGCTGCCCATGAACGTGTAGCGCGCCCACGTCTCGCCGCCCGCCGGCGCCGACTCGAGCAGGAAGGCGAACGGACCGCGGCGCAGGCGCTGAAAGGCGGCGACCGGCGTGTCCGCATCGAGCAGCACGTCGCGCCAGACGGGCACCAGCCCGCCCGAAAGCGCGCGCGTGTCAAAGGTCTCAAAGCTCCCCGGCGCCGACTGTCCCATCAACTCCTCCTCCTCGCCCGTTCCCCCAACCGTCCCATCACACCTCGCCCCCCTTCACCCCGCCCTCATCCGCAACGAAGTTACGGTCATGCTCCTCAGGCGACTGGTCTTCCTGTCGTGTGCCGCTCCGCTGGCGCTGACCGCCCAGCAGCGCCCCGACACGACGGCGTGGAACGATGCGTCCACGATGCAGCTCGTGGACCGCGCGATCGCCCGGCGCAGCGCCCAGCTCGCCGATACCGGCCTGGCTGACTACACCGCCCGCGCGCACGGCTATCTCACCTTCCTGGCGCAGGTGGGCGACGGCTTTCCCGATCCGCCCCGCGTCATGAAGACCGACGAATTGATGGTCGAAGTCTATTGGCGCGCGCCCGACCGGAGCAAGCAGCGGATCATCGGGCGTCGCGACACGCTGCTGCTCCCCACCGACATCGTCTATCACCGCGATCACCTGGCGATCATCCAGAACAACTTCCCGTCGCGCATCCGGCTGGGCGACGGCGACGAGGTGCTCGATGTGCCGCACCCGCTGTCGCCGGCCGGGCGCGCGGCGTACGACTTCGCCATCGGCGACTCGCTGACCCTGCGCACGAACGACTGCGACTGGGAGGTGGTCATGGTGCGCATCCGGCCGCGCGACGACCGGCAGCCGCGCGCCATCGGCGCCGTCTATATAGACCGCGCCACCGCCACTGTCGTGCGCATGGCCTTCTCCTTCACGCGGGCCGCCCTGCGCGACAAGTACCTGGAGGACGTGTCGGTGGTGCTCGAGAACGGTCTCGTCAACAGCCGGTTCTGGCTGCCGTACCGACAGGAGATCGAAATTCGCCGCTCGGGCTCCTGGATGGACTTTCCAACACGGGGCATCATTCGCGGACGCTGGGACATCTGTTGCGTGAACACGAATGTCGGACTCGCGCCGGAAGTCACGACCGGCCCCGAGGTGGTGACCGCTGCACCGCCGGATGAGCTTCGCCGGTTTCCGTTCACCGGCACGATCCTCGAGGGGCTTCCCGCGGACGTGACGCTCGCCACCGACGATGATGTGCGCGCAGTGCAGGAGGCGGCGCGCGAACTCGTGCGCGCCGAGGCGCTGGCTCGGGTGCGCGCCACCAATCCGTCGGCCCGCTCCGTCAGCGACCTGCTGCGCGTGAATCGCGTCGAGGGGCTCACCCTCGGCGCCGGCGTGCGCCGCACGCTCGGCGCCGGTTTCGTCGCGTCGGCGCGGGGACGCTACGGCACCGCGAATCGGCGCGGCGCCGGGTCGCTCGCCGTGGCGTGGCGTCGGGCCGACGGCGCCAGCATTTCCGTCCGCGTGCGCGATGACCTGGCAGACACCGGCGACGAGGCCGAGGTGAGCGGCGTGCGAAACTCCCTCGCCGCCCAGGAGTTTGGCGCCGACTACACCGACCCATATCGCGAGCGTGCCGCGGCGCTCACCGTGGGCGTTGCGCCCCCGGACGGCTGGCGATGGCTCGCGTCGGCCGAACGCCGGCAGGAATCGGCGCTCGCGGTGCATGCCATGCCGGTGACTGGCAGCTACGAACCCACCATCGCCGCCGAGGCGCTGCAGTCGTGGCGATACTTGGCGGAGGTGCAGCATTCGGCACTCTCGATTGGCCAAGCCACCTTCGCCGTTCGCGCGTCCGTGCTTGGCGAGCGTGATCGCATTGACGCCGGTGCGAGAGCCGGGGACGCGGGATGGCTGGGACGCGGCGTGGTCGCCGTTGACGGCGCGGTGAAGGCGCTCGCGGGGACCCTCGTAACGCGCACGCTCGCGGCCGGCGTGGTTGGTGGCTTCGCCGCGCCCCCGCAGCGCCTCGTTCGCCTTGGCGGCCCGGTGACAGGGCCGGGCTTCGCGTACCACCAGTTCGCCGGCCGCGCGGGGCTGTCGCAGCGTCTCGAGTGGCAGCGGTCGGTGCCGTTCCTCCCCCTGCGGCTCGGTCGCTTCGGCACGGTGCCGAGCCGGTTGACGTTCGCTCCGTTTGTCGTCGGCCTCTGGAGCGATGCGCCGGGGCCGAGCGGCCACGGCTGGCACGGCGCGGTCGGACTCGGCGTGCTGACCTTCTTTGACCAACTGCGACTCGACGTGGCGCGCGGCACCCGAGGGGGACGATGGACCTTCGGCGTTGACCTCTCGCGAGGACTATGGCCTATCCTGTAGCGTCCGGCGTACCCCCTCGGGCGCGCACTTTGGGGCATTCCCGCCGTGGCGTACCGAGCATTACCTTTCCAGCCGTGGACACAGGCTTCTGCTACCGTAGAGCAGGGGAGGGTCGTCGGTGACCAACCCCGCCTTTGCCGCGCGCGACGAGTGGGTCCTCGTCACGCTTGAGGGACTGCTCACGCCCGAGCACATGGAAGAACTGCGCGGGCTGAAGGAAGAGTCCTTCTGGGAAGCCGCCGTGCGCCGGAACTTCGTCTCGGACGACCAGATCCTGCAGGCGCTGGCGGGACGCTTCCGGATGAAGGTGGCCAACACGCAGCAGGTGTCGCAGCAGGCCAAGGAACTCGTCCCGGAAACGCTCGCGCGGAAGTACCGCATTCTGCCGCTCGCCATTTCCGACACGCACCTCGACATCGCCACTGCCGATCCGCACGACCTCGACTGCGAGCGCACGCTCGCCTTCGCGCTCGGCCGCACGGTGCGCATGGCGCTGGCGTCGCCCACCAAGATCGTGGAGCGCATCGAGGAACTGTACCGCCCGGAGAACGTGGTCGAGAAGATCCTCGAGGGCGTCTCCACCGACTACGACGTCGAGGCGATCAGCGAGGAGTTCCAGGATGCCGAGATGGACATCGGCAGCGCCGAGCGCGCCACCGACCGCCCGGTCATCCGGCTCGTGGACCACATCGTCGCCGAAGGGATCCAGAGCCGCGCGTCGGACATCCACATCGAGCCCGAAGAGGCCGGTGTCGCGGTGCGCTACCGCATTGACGGCGTGCTCCGCCAGGTGATGATCCTCCCCCGCGCCGCCGGCATTCCGCTGGTGAGCCGCATCAAGATCATGGCGTCGCTCGACATCGCCGACCGCCTGCGTCCGCAGGACGGGCGTGCCCGGGTGGCCGTGAACGGCAGCCGCGTGGACCTGCGCGTCTCGACGCTCCCGGCGTCGCAGGGCGAGAAGGTCGTCATCCGCATTCTGGACCAGCGGTCCACCGTCCTGTCACTCGACTCGCTCGGCCTCAACGCCGACGAGTCGGCGCGCATCAAGGGGCTGCTCGACGTGCGCGAGGGCGTGGTGCTCGTCACCGGCCCGACGGGCTCCGGCAAGACGACGACGCTCTACTCGATGCTCCGGCTGGTGCAGGCGCGCGGCGTGAACATCATCACCGTTGAGGACCCGGTCGAGTACCGCCTGGCCGGCATCGTGCAGGTGCAGGTGAACGAGAAGGCCGGGCTGACGTTCGTGGCGGCGCTGCGATCCATCCTGCGCCAGGACCCCGACGTCATCCTCGTCGGCGAAATCCGCGACCGCGAGACGGCCAACATCGCCGTGCAGGCGTCGCTGACCGGCCACCTCGTGCTGTCCACGCTGCACACCATTGACGCGCCCAGCTCCGTGGCGCGCCTGGTGGATATCGGCATCGAGCCGTACAAGATCGCCGCCGCGATCAAGGGTATCATTGCGCAGCGCCTCATGCGGCGGCTGTGCAACTCGTGCCGCGAGCTGCACACGGGGCCCGTGCCGGACCGGCTGAAGCGCTGGTTCCCCGAGGGGATGACGACGCTCTATCGCGGCGTCGGCTGCCCCGACTGCTCCATGACCGGCTACCGCGGCCGCTTCTCGGTGACCGAGGTGCTGGTGACGTCGCCCGAGTTCGAACGCCGCGTGGCCGCCAACGCGCCGCTCGACCGGCTGGTTGACGCGGCGCGCGAGAACGGCATGCTGTCGCTCTGGGAGAGCGGCATCGCGCACGTGCGCAACGGCGAGACGAGCATTGACGAGCTGCTGCGCGTGCTCGAGGCGCCGACGCCCGAGCAGCTGCGCTCGCCGGGCGGCCCGGCGCGGGGCGCCACCGAGACGCCCGCCGCCGCGGAACCGCCGGCCACGGGAGCCGAGGCGAAGGGCGGGGCCGCCGGCTCGCTCGATTCGCTGGCCGCGCACGTGCTGCCGCCCGGCGCCGGAGTTCGCACGCACCTGCACGCCGTGCCGGCCTCACCGGTGGGCGGCGGCGAGTTCCAGCTGGTGGACGAGATTGCCGGCGAGGGACGCGCCGCCTCCAAGAAGGTGCTGCTGGTGGAGGACGAGGACGCGCTGCGGCGCGTGATGAAGGACCTGCTGGAGCGGGAAGGCTTCATCTGCTTCGAGGCGGCCGACGGGGTGAAGGCGCTCGACGAGATTGATCGCGCCGCGCCCGACATCGTGGTGCTCGACCTCAACCTGCCGCGGCTCGACGGCTATGGCGTGCTCGGCCACCTGCGCGCCCGGCCGGCCACGGCGGAGCTGCCGGTGATCGTGCTCACCGCGAAGGGCGACGAAGACAGCGAGGTGCGCGTCTTCGAGTTCGGGGCGAGCGACTACCTCACCAAGCCGTTCCGCCCGCGCGCGCTCTCGGCGCGCCTGCACTCCCTGCTCGCCCGCCGGCACACCTGATGGCCCGGCGCGCCGCCGCCCGGCGCAGCGCCAGCGCCGGTGAAACGATCGTGCGCGCCGGCGTGGTGGACGTCTTCGTGGTGCGCGCCCGGGGCCGCGGCTGGCAGCATCTCGCGCTTCGCCGCGCGCGCGGCGTGCGCTGCCCGGGCACCTGGGAGGCCGTGCATGGCCGCGTCGAGCGCGGCGAGTCGCCGCCGCAGGCGGCGCGGCGCGAAGTCGGCGAGGAGACGGGACTCGCCATCGAGCGCCTCTACGCGCTGACCGTCAACCCGTTCTTCATGAAATCCACCGGCACCGTGGAACTCGCGGTGGCGTTCGTGGCGGTCGTCGGCCCCGGCGCCGTCACGCTCGGCGAGGAGCACGACGCACACGAATGGCTCTCACGGACGGCGGCGCGCCGTCGCTATCACTGGCCACGCGAGCGCGAGGCGCTTGGGCACATCGCCATCCTGTTCAAGGACGGCACGGCGGGGAAGGCGGAGGATGCGTTGCTGATTGAGGAGGATTGGTAGCGGGTGTGATGGATGGCGGATGATCTGCCTTCAGCCGGTCATCCTCACGGCTTCGCGCCTGCCCGGCTCCGGATCATCGCCCGCTCGCGATCCACCTTCTTGAGCAGCGCTTCCCACACCGTGCTGCTCTGCGTCTCGAACGACACCGACAGCGGCTGGTTGACGTCCACCGCCGGGTCGAAGAGGTAGACGGCCGCCTGCACCTCGCGCTGCCGCAGGCGCTGTTCGCCGAATCCGGCGGTCAGCGCGAAGAGCTCCACCGGCCGGAAGTCGCGCCCGGCCGAGTTGATCACCAGCTCCATGGGGCTGAAACGCGCCTCGCCCGGCTCGAGGTTGAAGAACTGCACGTACCACAGGCTCGCGCCGGGCATGCCGGTGCGCCGCAGCACGGCGTCCACCGCCGCGCGCTTGCTGTCGCGCAGTTCGCGCAGGGCGCGGTACGAATCGGGAGAGAGCGTGCGGATGACGCTTTCATCGAGCGGCAGCACGCGCACCTGCAGGGCGTTGGACTGCACTTTCACCGCAATGTCGTCCTGCCGCAGCGTGCCGAAGCCCGCGGGGAGCGACGACGTGTCCGCCACCGCCTGCTGGCCGCGCGCGAGCGGCGCGGCGAGTGCGAGCGTCAGCAGACAGGCGATCGGTCGGCAGCGCATGGTCATTCGTCGGACGGGGACTGGGCCAGCAGCGCCGCCAGCGAGGCCGCGAGGTCGTCGCGGCCCTCGCCGGTCACGGCGGAGCACGGGATCACTTGATCCTCTTCTACCCCGCACTTCGCCGCAAGGGTCGCGAGCTGCTGCGCGCGCTGCGCGGCCGACAGCTTGTCAATCTTGGTCATGACGACGAGGGCGGGCACCCCAATCTCCGCGAGCAGGTCGAACATGCGCAGGTCGTCGTCGGTGGGCTCGCGGCGCGCGTCGAGCAGCTGCACCACGCCGCGCAGGTTCGGGTTGTCGCGCAGGTACCCTTCGATCAGGTGCACCCACTCCGTCTGCCGCTCCTTCGAGATGCGGGCGTAGCCGTAGCCCGGAAGGTCGGCGAGCACAAAGGCGTGATTCACGCCAAAGAAGTTGATCTCGCGCGTGCGCCCCGGCGTCTTGCTGACGCGCGCGAACGCCTTGCGACGCACCAGCAGGTTCAGCAGCGAC
>JAJZRK010000115.1 GCA_021802745.1 bacterium | reverse complement strand
TGGCCAAGGTCGTGAAGGGCGGCCGTCGCTTCAGCTTCAACGCGCTGGTCGCCGTCGGCGACGGGCAGGGGAAGGTGGGCGTGGCGAGCGGCAAGGCCAACGAAGTGTCGGAAGCGGTGCGCAAGGCCGTCGAGGCGGCGCGGCGCAACATGGTGGCGATCCCGATGACGGGCGCGACCATTCCCCACGAGATCGTCGGGGCGCACGGGGCGTCCAAGGTCCTCCTGAAACCGGCG
The DNA here is from genome assembly GCA_021802745.1 of bacterium. Next base: position 10,246 of record JAJZRK010000115.1, on the reverse strand, counting down.
GCGCCGGGGTCGGGCGTGATCGCGGGTGGCGCGGTGCGCGCCGTCATGGAGTGCGTCGGCATCACCGACATCCTGACGAAGTCGCTGGGATCCACGAATCCATTCAACCTCGTGCGCGCGGCCATTGATGGGCTATCGTCGCTCACGACGGTGGAACAGATCGCGCGGGAGCGCGGCGTCGAGCCTTCGTCGCTGGGCTACCGGTCGCGCGCGAAGGGCAAGGAGAAGACCGTCTAATGCCGCGCACATTCGTTTGGCACCCCGGACGGGGACCCAAGAAGACCGCGCCGAACACCCTGACCCAGGGCAAGGTGCAGATCAAGCAGGTGCGCAGCGGCTCCGGCCAGCCGAAGGTGATGCGGCTGACGCTGGAGGCGCTCGGCCTCCGCCACCACCAGGACGTGGTGGTGCACCAGGACTCGCCGTCGTTGCGCGGCCAGATCAAGCGCGTGCGTCACCTCATTGAAGTGACGCCGGTGCAGGAGTAATGATGGCTACCGAGAAGATCTCCCTCAGCAACCTCGCCCCGGCGCCCGGGTCGCATCGCGACCGCAAGCGCCTGGGACGCGGTCCGGGCTCCGGCACGGGCAAGACGTCGGGCAAGGGCCACAAGGGCATCAAGGCGCGCTCCGGCCACCACGGCCCGGGCGGCGGCAAGCCGCATTTCGAGGGCGGCCAGATGCCGATGACGCGCCGCATTCCGAAGCGCGGCTTCACCAATCCGTTCCGCGTGTCGTACCAGGTGGTGGGGCTCGACGACCTGGCGGCCGTGGGCGGCGAGGTGACGCTCGAGGCCCTCGTGGCCAAGGGACTTGCATCCAAGAATCGTCCCGCCAAGGTGCTCGCCAACGGCGAGCTGACCGGGGCGGTGACGGTGCGCGGCCTCAAGGTGAGCGCCGCGGCGAAGGCCAAAATCGAAGCCGCCGGCGGCAAGGTCGAGGACTAATGGCGCAGGCTAATCCCACAGCAACGCTGGCGAACATCTATCGCACGCCGGAGCTCTGGGAGAAGATCGTCTTCACGTTCGTCTGCCTCCTGATCTACCGGGTGGGCAGCCACGTCACCGCCCCGGGCGTTGACGTCGTGGCGATGATGGACTTCTTCCAGAGCCAGCAGGGCGGTGGGTTCCTCGGTCTCTACGACCTGTTCGTCGGCGGCAACCTGTCGAAGGCGACGATTTTCGCCCTCGGCATCATGCCGTACATCTCGGCGTCCATCTTCGCGCAGATCGCGGGCGCGGTGCTGCCGACGGTCGAGAAGATGCAGAAGGACGAGGAAGGCCGGAAGAAGATCACGCAATGGACGCGCTACGCCACCATCGCCCTCGCACTGGTGCAGGCGTGGGGCTTCGCGCTCTTCACCGAGTCGGTGCAGGGCGCGGTCTCGATGCCGGGCGCGAGCTTCAAGTTCGAGATGGCCTGGATCCTCACGACGGGCGCCATGTTTGTCATGTGGCTGGGCGAGCAGATCACGGAGCGCGGCCTCGGCAACGGCGCCTCGCTGCTGATCTTCTTCTCCATCATCGAGCGCTTCTGGCCCAGTGCGTGGCAGACGTTCAACTTCATCGGCACCGGCTCGCTGAGTCCGCTCGCGCTCGTCGCGCTGCTCGCGCTGATGGTCGCGGTGGTCGCCGGCGTCGTGGCGATCACGCTCGCCGCACGCCGCATCGCCATCCAGATCCCGCAGCGCACGATGGCGCGGGGGCGGATGCGCGAGGCCGCGCGCAACTTCATCCCGCTGCGCATCAACGCGTCGGGCGTGATGCCGATCGTGTTCGCGCAGTCGCTGATCGTCGTGCCGGGCGCCATTGCCCAGTTCAGCGGCAGCGAGCGGATGCGCGACTTCTCGGACCTGTTCGCGCCGGGGACGTGGCTCTACTTCGCGCTCTCCGCCGTGCTGATCATGTTCTTCACGTACTTCTACACGTCCATCATCTTCAACCCGGTGGACATCGCGGAGAACCTGAAGAAGCAGGGCGGGTTCATCCCGGGGATCAAGCCGGGCGCGAAGACGGCCGAGTATATTGATGAGGTGGTGAGCCGCATCACGCTGCCGGGCGCGCTCTTCCTGACCATCATTGCCCTGCTGCCGGTGTGGATCGCTGACGTGTTGGCGGTGCCGTTCCGTTTCGGCGGCACGTCGGTGCTCATCGTCGTGGGCGTGGCGCTCGACACGATCGCCCAGATGAACCAGCACCTCCTGCTGCGGAAGTACGACGGCTTCATGAAGAAGGGGCGCGTGCGCTTCCGTGGACGCCAGACGAGTGGTGATATCTTCTCTGGGGGGTAAGACCTCATGATCGTTGTCCTGCTCGGGCCACCGGGTTCAGGCAAGGGGACGCAGGGGGAGCGGGTCGCCGCTGCCCTCGGCGTCCCCAAGATTTCTACGGGGGACGTGCTGCGCGCCGCCGCGAAGGCGGGGACCAGGCTCGGCCTCGAAGCCAAGGCGTACATGGACCGCGGGGACCTGGTGCCCGACCCCGTCATCCTTGGCATCATGAAGGACGCGCTGTCCGCGCCGGAGCAGGCGAAGGGCGTCGTCCTCGACGGCGTGGTGCGCACGGTGCCGCAGGCCGAGGGGCTCGCCCGCGTCGCGGCCGAGATCGGCAAGCGCGTGGGAGTCGTGTTGCTCTTCGAGATTGCCGACGAGCTGCTCGTGGCGCGCCTGAGTTCGCGCACGACCTGCGCGGCCTGCCAGACGCCGTTCGCGGGGCGCCAGCCGGGCGAAACGCACGCCGAGTGCACGGCGACGCCGAAGGGGACGCTGGTGCGCCGCGCCGACGACGAGCCCGACTCCATTCGCAACCGCCTGCGCGTCTACAAGGCGCAGACGGAGCCGGTGGTGGCGTGGTATCGCGCCAACGGCGGCAACGTCGCGGCGATTGATGCGTCGGGGACCTTCGCCGAGGTCGAGGAGAGGGCGCTGAAGGCGGTCGGTCGTTGATCCAGCTGAAGAGCGCGCGCGAGATCGAGACGATGGCGGCGGGAGGGCGGATTCTCGCCCTCGCGCACGCGCACCTGCGCATGCAGGTGCGCCCGGGGATCAGCACCGGCGCGCTCGACAAGATCGCCGAGGACTTCATCCGCAGCCACGACGGCGCCGTACCGGCGTTCAAGGGGCTGTACGGCTTCCCGGGGGCGATCTGCATCTCGGTGAACGAGGAGATCGTGCACGGCATTCCGTCGCCCAAGCGCCTGCTCGCCGAGGGTGACATCGTGAAGCTCGATGTCGGCGTGCAGTACCAGGGCATGTTCACGGACGCTGCAATCACCGTCCCAGTCGGAACCGTAGATCCCCGCACCCTGCACCTCATTGACGTCACCGAGCGCGCGCTCGACGCGGGGATCGCGCAGGCGATGCCCGGCAACTACGTCGGCGACATCGGGCACGCGGTGCAGACGGTCGTGGAGCGCGCCGGCTTCAGCGTGGTGCGCGAACTCGTGGGACACGGCGTGGGCCACCTGCCGCACGAGGACCCGCAGGTGCCCAACCACGGCAAGCCGCGGCGCGGCACGCGGCTGCAGGCGGGGCTGACGATCGCCATCGAGCCGATGGTGAACGTGGGCGGCCCGGTGACGCGCACGCTGTCGGACAAGTGGACGGTGGTGACGCTGGACGGCACGCGCAGCTGCCACGCGGAGCACACGGTGGCGGTGACGGAGGACGGGCCGCGGGTGCTGACACGGCTGTAACTGCCACCGCGAAGCAGGAAGGGCGCGAAGAACAACAACGGCAACGGCTCACCACGAAGGCGCGAAGGGCACCAAGGAACCAATGGGTTCTGGCGGTGCCCTTTTGCGTGCAGGTGACTTGCTTTCGTGGATTTCTTGCATGTGCTTGGTGCCCTTCGTGGCTTTGTGGTGTGCAGTTGCAGTTTGCCAATCACGGATCTTCTCCACAGCTTGGAGGATCATGAACGCGCCCGCATGCCCCTGCTGAGTCCGTGAACCGCCCGGCCAACACACCCGAGCGCGCGGCCGCGATGGTCGCGTGGGCGGCGATCGTGCTTGGGTTCGCCGCCCGCACGTGGGCGCTGTCGCAGCGCGGATCGCTCTGGCTGGACGAGGCGGCGCTGGCGTTGAACGTCATGACGCGCAGCTTTGGCGAATTGCTCGCCCCGCTCGACTGGGGGCAGGCGGCTCCGGTGGGATTCCTGTGGCTCGAGCGCGCGGTGGCCTGGCACGCGGAGGTGCCCGACACGTGGCTGCGCCTGGTGCCGTGGGCGTCGGGCGTCGCCCTGCCGTGGCTGCTCTGGACGCTCGGGCGCCGCGTGGTGGGCAACGCGGTGGGTGCGCTCGGCGCCGTGGTCGCCGCCGGGTCGCTGATTGCCCTGCGATACTCCACCGAGGCCAAGCCGTATGCGAGCGATGCCGCCGTCGCCGCCGCCCTGCTGCTGCTCGCGTGCGAGGTGCGCGAGGAGCCACGGCGTTTGATGCGCTGGTGGATGCTCGGGGCGGCCATCGTGCTCGCGGTGCCGTTGTCGCTGCCGGCGGTCTTCATCATTGCCGCGGTGGCGCTGGCGCTCGCCGCGCAGCGCGAGACGCGCGAGGCGCCCGGTGCGCTGCGCGTGGGGCTGCCGGCAGTGGTTGTCGCCGCGCTGCTCTTTGGCGGACTCTGGGTCACCTCGTACGGCGCGGGGGCCGCCAACGCCTCGCTGCGCGCCTACTGGGAACCGGTGATGCTCGATGCCAGCGCCGACGATCGCACGATCCGCGTCCTGCGCGTCTTCATGGAACTCACCTGGATCCCGCTGCGCTGGACCGGCTCGCTGCTGGGAACGGTGGTGGGGAGCGTGCTCTGGGTGAGCGGGCTCGTCATCGTTGCCCGGCGCCGGGCGTCGGACCTGTTGTTGCTCGCCGGACCCGTGGCGCTGGCGATGGGGGCCTCGGCGTTTGGCGCGTACCCGCTCTCCGACCGGCTCGCGTTCTTCGCAGTGCCGGGAGTCTGGGTGGCGCAGGCCGCGGCGCTGGTGGGCGTGCGCAACGCGCTGCTGACGAGCCGCAGCGTGCTGGCGAATGCGCGGGCGGCCGCGGTGTTCGTGGTCGCCACGGCACTGGCACTGGCCGTGTGGCAGTTCACGGACGCCGACCGATTCCTGCGCGACCCCGGCTCGCTGGAGCCGACGCGCGCGCTGTTCGCGACGGTGGACAACGAGGCGGCGACGACGCCCATCTACGTGTTCGCGCGCGCGGCGCCGGCCTGGCTGCTGGCCACCAATGACGGCGCGTGGCGTGGGAACGAGCGTCTCGAGCGCTGGACGGCGCTGGCCGGGCGGCAGGCGACGCCGGGCTCCGAGAATGCGTCGCGCGTGCGCGCGGTGCGCCCGGGCGAGGGCGATTCGCTGGTCGTCGTCTCCGGCTCGCGCACGGAGCTGATCGGGCTGTCGCCGGGCGTCGAGTTCCGCATTGCGGGCGCGCCATCGGCGACCGGACCGTCACGCGGATGGGCCGTGGAGGAAGGGCGGCGCATCGCCGCCGCCGCGCGTCCGGAGATCTGGCTGGTGGCGAGCCACTTCTTTCCCGGATCGTCCCAGAACGAACTGCGGCCGCTCGTCGAAGCGGCCGTGGCGTCCGGACTGCGTGTGGTTGAAGAGCGCCGTGCAGGGGGTGACGTGATCGCCCTCCGGCTGTCGCGGTAGCGCGTCAGCCCCCGCTGGGGTGCTCAATCGGCAGCTTCTCGGCCGGTCGCACCACGATGGCTCGGCGACGCCGGCGCCGAGCTGGCGCGCCAGTTCACTGCGGCGATTCTGCAGGAGCTGGACGTCCTGCAGCGTCATCGGGCGCCCGACGTTTTGCGGCAGCGTGAGGTTGCTGCCGTTCACTGTGATGGTCGGCGGGGGCGGTGCCTGCACGGAAGCCTGCGGAACGAGGGGACTCGGCATGACTTACCATCCTACGGTCCCTGGGTGCGGCGAGCTGCAGCGGCCCGGGCGCGGTGCCGGTCGGCCCACCAGAACGGAAGATACAGGAGCAAAACGTTCAGCATGCCGAGCGCGATGACGGGGACGAGGTACCACGGCCACGGCCCGAGGACGTCGAGCAGGCTCACCACGGGCGGCTTGCCGAGCGTCCACATGTAGTTGCTCCCGATGGCCACATTCACCACCGTCACGAGCGCCATGTACAGCGCCGTGCCGAGGATCACGCGCTGCACCGAGTCCCAGGTGGGGCGCATCCCCTCGACCACGGTGAGATAGAGCGCGGCAACGATGAGCACGCCATGCGAGACCAGCGTCTGCACGGCGCGGAAATGCGGCAGGCCGTACTGCCCCGCATCGGGCGTGAGCACGGCCTGGAGCGGGCCGCCGATGCCCATGAAATACACGAACTCGTAAAGCGCGGCGTTCATCGTGACCAGCGTGTATGCCCCCACCCAGATCAGCGCCGAGCAGAGGTGCAGGGGGAGCATCTTGTCGGCCGTCCAGCCGATGTAGTACGCGGCCCAGACGTGCCACGAGAGCTCGTTCACCACGAGCATCACGGCGAGCGTGAGCCGGCCCCGGCGGCGCGTGGCTTCGTCGGCGCCGCGATGGCGCAGCATGTATGCACCGAAGAGGGCAATGGCGATCATGGCCACGAGGTGCCGCCCGCCGAATGTGACAAACGGCGCGCCGTGATAGTCGGGGCGGATCCACTGCGTCCAGTCGGCGGGGGGCATGCGGTGGCTATCCTCCGATGTTGCGTTCGACGGCGGCGGTGGCGCGTGCGGCGGCGGCGCTGGCGCGCGTGAGGGCGGCGGCGGCCTTGGCAGCCAGCGGCGCGGCGGCCCCCTTGTCGGTGATCGCGCCGACATTGATGCGCACGTTGTACACGGCGCCGCGGCAGGCGGCCTCGGCGAGCAGGGCCGACACGCCGGCGTCGCTCGCCGCATTGGTGTTGCCTTTCTCGGCGGCCACGGCCGCCAACTCGGCGACGCGCGCACAGGCCTCGGCGGTCTGCAGCGGCACCTCGGAGGCGTAGAGCAGGGCGCGCTGAATGGCCGCCTCGCGCGCCGCCTGCTGCTCCGGCGTGTCCTTGGGCAGCCTGTACGCGTCGGTGACCACCGTGTACGCCGCGGAGTCCTCGGCGACGAGCGCGGCGAGCGTGTTGCCGAGGGCGACCGCCTCGAGCGCGAGTTCCTTCATCTCACCCTCGACGGCCGCGTATTTCTTGCGTCCGACGGTCAGCCCGCTGACCATTTGCGCCAGCGCCGCGCTGAGCACGCCGGCGTGGGCCGACACCGAGCCGCCGCCCGGGGCCGGTGAGTTCGAGGCGACCGCCGCGACGAAGCCGCTGACGGATTCGCCCCCGCTCAGCGCGCGGCGCACGTTGTGCTCGAGCACGAGATCCTTGGTGAAGCCGCGCAGCTGCAGGTGGCGCGCCGCCGTGTCGAACAGCGCCTGCTCGGGGACGAGTCCGACGATCTCGCTCCACGTCGGCGACACGCCATGTGCCTCGGCCTCGCGCTTCACCATCTCGAAGGCGCGATAGACGGGCGTCTTCTCCGTGTCCACGAGGTTCATCGAGACCTGCGCCTGCCCGTCCACCTCGAGGCCGAGACCCTTCACGTGGCGTAGGCCGCCGCTCGAGCCGCGCACCGCCTTGGCGACCTCCTTGGCGACCGCGACGTTTTCGGCGCCGCCAAGGTAGACGTTGTATGCCACGAGGAATGGCCGGGCGCCGATGACCGTGGCGCCGGCGGTGGGATGCACGTGATTGGGGCCGAAGTCGGGGACGCGATTCGGGTGCGTGCCGATCTCGACCTTGGCCTGCTCGAACTCGCCGCGCCGGATGTCGGCAAGGTTCTCGCGGTCGGCGCGGGTGGCCGCGCGCTCGTACAGGAAGACCGGAATGCCCAGCTCGTCGCCGACCTTCTTGCCGAGCGCGCGGGCGAGCGCGATGCAGTCGTCCATGGTGGCCCCGTCGAGCGGAATGAAGGGGCAGACGTCGGTGGCGCCGATGCGCGGATGCTCGCCGGTGTGCGCGTTCAGGTCAATCAGCTCGGCCGCCCTGGCGATGCCGCGGAAGGCGGCGCCGACGGCCGCCTCGGCAGTGGCGACGACGGTCACGACGGTCCGGTTGTGCGACGGGTCGCTGGAGACGTCGAGGACTGTGACGCCCTCGCCGTCGGCGATGGCATCGCGGATGGACGCGATAACCTCGGGGCGGCGGCCTTCGGAGAAGTTGGGGACGAGTTCGATGAGCTTCATATGACTGCGATTGAGGATTGGGAATTCGGAACGGGATTCAAGATCGCGATGGAGGATCGCGACTGGCGATTGGGCAGGGGCGCGCCTCCGGAATCTACGACCCGTCTGGCCGGCGGCGAGCCGCGGGGGCTACCCCTGCAAGCGCTCCAGCAGCCAGCCGTGCATCGCCGGATTCGCGGCCAGCACGCTTGTGTGGGCCACGGGGCAGGGGGCGCCACTCACGTCCGTCACGATGGCTCCGGCCTCGCGGGCAATGAGAATGCCCGCGGCGATGTCCCACGGCGCGAGGAGATTCTCCCAGAAGCCGTCGAACCGGCCGCAGGCGACGCCGGCGAGGTCGAGCGACGCGGAGCCGGGGCGTCGCAGCCCTGCCGTCTGCATCATGAGGCGGCCCATCTGCCCGAGGTAGAGGTCCACGTCGTGCCCGCCCTTGAACGGAAAGCCGGTCGCGATCAGTGCACGGTCGGGGACGTCAATGTCGCTCACGCCAATCCGCCGGCCGTCGCACCAGGCGCCGCCGCCGGCCGTGGCGGTGAACCACTCGTTGCGGGGGACGTGCAGCACGACACCGGCGGCCAGCGTGTTGTCCACCAGCGCGGCGATCGAGACCGCGTACTCGGGCACCCCGTGCAGGAAGTTGGTGGTGCCGTCGAGCGGATCAATGACGAAGGTCACGCCCGCGACGCGCTGCTCCGGCGCGAGCGTGCTGGCCGACTCCTCCGCGAGGAAGGCGGCGCCGGGGATGCGCTCGGCCAGCACGGCGATGATCCGGGCCTCCGCGGTCGTGTCCACTTCGCTCACGAAGTCGGTGGCCGACTTCTCGCGCCAGACGAGGGCGCCGCGGCGCCGTTCGCCGTCGCGAATCACCTCGGCGGCGGCTTGGGCGGCCGCCTGGACGGCTTCGAGCAGGAGGGCGGGGGAAAACTGCGTGGGGACAATTGGTTGAAGTGTCATGGGTGCAAATCTAGCTTTCTCGCATGTCCCGCATCTTCAGCGGCATCCAGCCGTCCGGTGAACTGCACATCGGCAACTATCTGGGCGCGATCCGGAACTGGGTCGCGCTCCAGTCGCAGCATGAATCGCTCTTCTGTGTCGTGGACTATCACGCCATCATCGGATCGTTCACCCCCGACGACCTGCGGCGCCGCACGCGCGAGATGGCCATCTCGCTGCTCGCGGCGGGCATAGACCCGGCGCAGTGCACGCTCTTCGTGCAATCGCGCGTGCCGGAGCACACCGAACTGCAGTGGATCTTCAACACGATCACGCCGCTCGGTGAACTGGAGCGACAAGTCGCGTACAAGGAGAAGGCCGCGCGCCAGGAGCAGGTGATGGCCGGCCTGCTCAACTACCCGGTGCTGCAGGCCGCCGACATCCTGCTCTATCTCGCCGACCGCGTGCCGGTGGGCGAAGACCAGGTGCAGCATCTCGAGCTGTCGCGCGTGGTCGCGCGCAACTGGAACTCGCGCTTCGCCGCGGCGGACGCGCCGTACTTTCCGGAGCCGCAGGCGACGCTCACGCCGACCCGCCGCATCGTGGGGCTCGACGGCAACGCCAAGATGTCGAAGTCGCTGGGCAACACCATCGGCCTGCTCGATTCGCCCGACGACATGTGGGCGAAGCTGCGCCCGGCCGTCACCGATCCGGCGCGGGTGAAGAAGACCGACCCGGGCAACCCGGACAAGTGCCCCGTGATCTTCGAGCTGCACAAGGCGTTCTCGCCCGCAGCCACGGTGGCCGAGGTGGACGCCAAGTGCCGCGGCGCGGCATGGGGATGCGTGGACTGCAAGAAGGTGCTGTTCGAGCACATGAGCGCCGAGTTGACGCCCATTCGTACGCGGGCGCAGGCGCTGGCCGAGCAGCCCAGGCTGGTGAACGACGCGCTGGATGCCGGGGCGGAAAAGGCGCGCGTGATCGCGCGGCAGACCATGTCGCACGTGAAGGAGCAGATGGGACTCGCCTGACACGGGGTGGCGGCGCCGCCGCCCGGGAGCACGTCCGATGATGCAGATACAGGTCAGTGCCCAGTTCCTGCAGGATCTCTTCGTCGGGCTGCGT
>JAJZRK010000114.1 GCA_021802745.1 bacterium | reverse complement strand
CCCGCGCGCCGCTCCGTGATGAAAAAGCCCCGCGCGCCGCTCCGTGATGAAAAAGCCCCGCGCGCCGCTCCGTGATGAAAAAGCCCCGCGCGCCGCTCCGTGATGAAAAAGCCCCGCGCGGCGCTCAGACCGGAGCCAGCGCCTCCGACTCCATGCGCCGCACCAGCTGATGCCAGCGCGCGTCCACCGCGGCCTGGATGTGCGTCACCTGCTCGGCGCTCAGGTGGCGGAACCGCCCCTGGCGCCGCAGGTACGGCTCTACCGGATCGCCGGCGTGGTCCATCGTGAACCGCCAGCGTGTGCCGTGATCCACCTCGAGCATCGGGAAGACACGGTTCTGCACCGCCATGCGGGCCAGCTCGAGCCCCTCGTCGTCGCCGCACTTCCACCCCGGCGGACACGGCGACAGCAGGTGGATGAAGCGCGTGCCGCGCATCGCCCTGGCCTTGTTCACCTTCTCCACGAGGTCCACCGGATACGCGGGCGTCGCCGTGGCCGCATACGGAATGCCGTGCGCCACCATGATGGCCAGGATGTCCTTCTTCGGCGACGACTCGGGGAACTGCGCGGGCGTCGTGGTCGTCCACGCGCCCCACGGCGTGGCCGACGAGCGCTGGATGCCCGTGTTCATGTACGCCTCGTTGTCGTAGCAGACGTAGATGATGTTCTCGTTGCGCTCGGCCGCGCCCGACAGCGACTGCAGGCCGATGTCGAACGTGCCGCCGTCGCCCACCCAGACGAGCACGTCGGTGTCGTGCTTGCCCTGCATGTCGAGCGCCGCGCGCACACCCGACGCCACCGCGGGGCCCGTGGCGAACGCGGTGTGGAACACGGGCACCTGCAGCGAACTCTGCGGCCACGGCCCCGCGATGATCGTGAAGCAGCTTGCCGGCATCACCACGATGGTGTTCGGGCCGAGCGTGTTGAGCACGTGCTTCATGCCGAGCGGCGCCGCGCACCCCGGGCACGCGAGGTGCCCCGACGTCATGAGGTGATGGTCGGGAATGAGGTTGTCGATGCGCAGCTGGCTCACGGGTTCACTCCCACCCAAAGGTCCTCGCGTGACGGCACCTGCCCCGCGCGCGTCTGCTCGATCACGTCGTCAATGACCGCCGGCGTGATGTCGCGGCCGCCCAGTCCGAGCACGAAGCCGAACAGCTCCGGGCGCTCCGAGTCCGGCAGGTCGTACAGCGCCGAGCGCAGCTCCTCGGCGAAGATGCCCCCGTGCCCCGGCGAGATGTTGCGATCGAGCACCGCCACGCGCGGCACGCCCTTGAGCGCATCGCGCAGCATGGCTGACGGGAACGGACGGAACATCTTCACCTTCAGCACGCCGATCTTCTCCCCCTTCGCCCGCCGCGCGTCCACCACCGCGCGCGCCGTGCTCGTCACCGTTCCGCTGGTCACGAGCAGCAACTCGGCGCCCTCGGCGTGGTATGCCTCGATGGCGCCATACGACCGGCCGAACATCCGCTGCCAGTCCTGTTCGATGGCCGCGAGCGTCGCCGGCACCTTCTGCAGCGCCTCCTGCTGCAGCCACCGCATCTCCATGTACGCGTCGGGCTTCACCAGCGCGCCGAAGGCGTGCGGCTGCTCGACGTCGAGCTTGTACGCCGCCTCGCGCTTCGGCAGGAACCGATCCACCAGCTCCTGGTCGGGCACGTCCACCGGCTCGGCGGTGTGCGAGAGGTAGAAGCCGTCGAGCGTCAGCATCACCGGGACGTTGAGCGACTCGGCGAGCTTGAACGCCATGATCGTCGTGTCCACGACTTCCTGGTTCGTCTCGCAGTAGAGCTGCACCCACCCGGTGTCGCGCTGCGAGAGGCTGTCGTTCTGGTCGGTCCAGATGTTCCAGCCCGGCCCGATGGCGCGGTTTACGTCGGCCATCACGATCGGCAGGCGGGCGCCCGCCGCCCAGTGCAGCATCTCGTGCATGTACAGCAGGCCGTGCGAGCTCGACGCCGTGAAGGCACGCACGCCGGTGGCCGAGGCGCCGATGACGGCGGCCATCGCCGAATGCTCCGATTCCACCTTGATGAAGCGCGCCGGGAGCGTGCCGTCGGCACACATCTCGCTCAGCTTCTCCACCACCTGCGTCTGCGGGGTGATCGGATACGCCGAGATCACCTCGACGCGCGCCAGCCGCGCGCCCCACGCCACGGCGTGGTTGCCCACCATCACTTTCTTCATGGCCGGTCCTGCGTCATGGTGATCGCCCCCCGCGGGCACTCGGCGGCGCAGATGCCGCATCCCTTGCAGTAGTCCATCGCAATCACGTAGGCGCCGCCCGCGGCCCGCGAGATCGCCGCGTCCGGGCAGAAGATCAGGCAGACGTCGCACTCGGTGCAGACGCCGCAGTTGAGGCAGCGCTGGGCTTCGTCCATGGCCAGCGCGTCCGGCAGCCCCGCGTTCACTTCGTCGAAGCCCTGCACCGCCGCCTCGCTCGGCAGGTGCGGATCGCCGTGGCGCGGACGGCGCCGGTATTGTGTGAAGTTGAGGTCGTCCGCCGTCACCGTCTCGTTCACCGGCGCGGTGCGACGGATCGGGTCGCGCCCCATCCAGCGCGCTGCGCTCAGGTTGCCCCCGGCAAAGCGGAGCGCGTTGAGTTCGGCCGTGTCGCCGTGGTGATGCCGCAGGTGCCGGTCAATCCCGATGGCGGCCCGCTTGCCGGCGCCGAGCGCGTCGGCCACCGTGCGCTCGAGGTCCGTCGCGTCGCCGACGGCGTAGAGCAGGTCGCGGTTCGTGCCGCCCAGCGCGTCCACGCGCAGGCCGGCGTCGGACCCCTCGACGTCGGGGAAGAAATTCAGCAGCGCCGATGACTCGCCGATCGCCGTCAGCACCGTGTCGGCGTCGAGCGTGAACGTCTCGCCCGTCGGCGTCGGACGGCGGCGGCCGCTGGCGTCGGGCTCGCCAAGCGCCGTCCGTTCGCAGACCATCGCGCTCACGCGGCCGTTCGTCGCGGCAAACTCCACCGGGCTGGCGAGGAAGACGAACTCCGCGCCTTCGCGCATCGCGTCTTCGACTTCTTCCCGAATGGCCGGCATCTGCTCGCGCGTCCGCCGGTACGCCACGGTGACCCTGGCCCCGAGGCGCAGCGCCGAACGCGCGCAATCCATGGCGGTGTTGCCGCCGCCCACCACCACCACGCGCTTGCCCAGGTCGGGGCGCTTGCCGCTGTTGACGTCGCGCAGGAAGGCCAGGCCCGGCCGCACGCCGGGCAGGTGCTCGCCCGGCACGCCGAGCGCGCGGCTCGTGTGCGCGCCGGTGGAGATGCAGACCGCGTCGAACGATGCCGTCAGGTCGCCCCACGGCACGTCGGTGCCGACCTTCACGCCGCACTTGATCTCGACGCCGTGCGCAACCACGCGCGCGATGTCGCGGTCGAGCACGTCGCGCGGCAGCCGATACTCGGGAATGCCAAGGCGCAGCATGCCGCCCGCTTCCCGTTCCGACTCGAAGATGGTCACCCCGTAGCCGAGGCGCGCGAGGTGATACGCGCAGCCGAGGCCGGCCGGGCCGGAGCCCACCACCGCTACCCGCTCGGCGTGCGCCGGGCCCGTCACGACCGCGGCCGGGCGCTCGTGCGCCAGGTCGCCGAGCATGCGCTCCACCGCATGGATGGCCACCGCGCCGTCGAGCGCGCGCCGGTTGCACACGCTCTCGCAGGGATGATGGCAGACGCGCCCCGTGACGGCGGGCAGCGGATTCTCCGCGAGCAGCAGGTCGCGCGCTTCCTCCACGCGCCCCTCGCGGAGCAGGTTCATGTACCCTTCGATATCAATCCCCACCGGGCAGCGGGCATTGCAGGGCGCGACGCGATCGTGATACGCCGGCATCTGGTACTTCCACGAGCCGGTGCGTGTGGCGAGCGTCGAGGTCGTGCTGATTGCCACCTGCGGGATGGCGCGCGCGCCATCGGTCGTGTGGATCGGGTCAGGTGCGGGCAACGCGCGCGTCGTCGTGTCCATCGGATCAGGCACGGGCCACCTCCCGCATCGCCGTGTGCCGCACCGCGCCCATCGCCTCCCTGGCGGCCGCGATGTTGGCGTCAATCTGCATCGGCACCTCCTCGCGGATCGCGTTCACCATGCTCTCCACCGTGATCAGCCCGGTGTCGGCCGCGTAGGCGCCGAGGATCGCCGTGTTGACGATGGGCTGCGCCTTGCCGCCAAGCCCGTGGCGCACCGCGATGCCCGTGGCGTCCACGGTGCTCACGTGCGCGCGCTCGAGCAGCTGCGGAAAGTCCTCGGGCGCCTCGTCGGTGTTGATGAGAATGCGCCCGCCGGGCTTGAGTCCCGTCGTGATGTCGGTCGTGCCGATCAGCGTCGGATCGAGGACGATCAGCTCATCGGGCGCCTGGATCTCGCAGCGCAGCTTGAGCGGCTCGTCGTCCACGCGCAGGAAGGCCGTCACCGGCGACCCGCGGCGCTCGACGCCGAACATCGGGAAGGACTGCACCTCGCGTCCTTCGAGAAAGAGCGCCACGGCAAGCAGCTTGGAGGCGATGACGGTGCCCTGGCCGCCGCGGCCGTGCAATCGGAGTTCACGCATGGCGTTTTTCCGGTGGGCGGGAGGTCTCGCTCGAGGCGTCGCCGGTCGCATCGCGATGCTCGTCGCACAGCCGGCCGGTGGAGCGATCGCAGTGCTCGCAATCCACGGTGACGTCGGCGCAGGGCACGCCGTCGCACTGGGCGACCTGGCATGGAACGCCGGTGCCGGGGCACGGGGTGTCCGCGGCGCGCGCTGGAACTACAGGAGCGACAAGCATGTGCCTTCCCGTTCCGTAATGACGCGGCGGTCGTTCGACCACCGACTGGGTCATAGTAACGGAGGGATCAGGCGAGGGTGGTGGGGTGAAGTCCCTGCTTCGGCGTCGGAGAAGACCGCACAACTGCAGGGGTGAGGAGGGGTGCAGGGGTTTGGAAGGGGGAGGAGTGGAGAGATGAGAGAGGAGAGAAGGGGGGCACGCCAACCGCGCTCCCTTTCTCCTCCCTCATCTCTCCACTCCTCCCCCCTTCCAAGCCCCTGTACTCCTCCTCAATCCCCCTTTCGCGCCACGCGACGCTCCGCCATCGCCGCATGGTACACGTACGATGCCATCACCACTGCGTTCTTCATCAGGTCGTTCGGGTTGATGGTCTCCAGGTAGTCGAGGTTCGTGTGCCCCGCGCTGCCGGCGAGCCGGTCCTGGATGAACTGGAAGCCCGGCAGGCCGGCATCGTCGAACGGCATGTGGTCGGTGCTCCCCACGCTCTGGTTGCTCACCGTCGTCATGCCGAAGTCGCGGAACGGCTCCATCCAGGCGGTGAGCATCGCGCGCGCCGCCTCGTTGCCCTGCAGGTAGATGCCGCGGTACTGCCCCGCCCCGTTGTCCTGGTTGAAGTATGCCGAGAACTTCTCGTCGGCCGCCGTCGGCGGGTGCAGGGAGTCGCGGGGCGAGCCGCAATGCGTGCGCACGCAGGCGCGCGACCCCCACAGCCCCTGCTCCTCGCCGTTCCAGAGGGCGACACGGATGGTGCGGCGCGGCTTCACGCCGATCGCCTTCAGGATGCGCGCCGCCTCCAGGGCGACGGCAACCCCGGAGGTGTTGTCGCTGGAGTTCGGGCTGGCATGCCAGATGTCGAAATGGGCGCCGACCATCACGATCTCGTCCTTGAGGTCGGTCCCCGGAATCTCGCCGACGATGTTCGCCGCCTGCTCCACCCGCTCGCCGATGCGATTGCGCACCTCGACTTCGATCTTCACCGGGATGCCCCGCGCGAGAATGCGGTACATCCGGTTGTGGTGCTCCGGCGTGACCGCGACCATCGCGGGGGACGCCAGCATGCCGGCGCGCGACCAGCCGTCCTCGCGGGAGCCAGGGCGCGAGAAGCCTCGCACGAAGCCGACGCCGCCGCCGTCGCTCTGCAGGACGACGGCCACTCCCTCCGAGGCGTAGAAGGCCACCTTCTCGACGGGCGTCAGCAGGTCGGGATTGCGCACCGCGCGGGGCGCGGCGGGGCGCGGCGGGGCGCGGCGGGGTGCGGCGGCACGATCACGGTGCGCTCGAGCGCGCGAGGTCGGCTTCCGTGAGCCGCGGCGTACCGGCCGCCATCGCGTCGGTGTTGATGGCCACCTGCGGCGTGACGAGCACCGCCTTGCCGCGCAGCCGGCCGCGGTACTTCTCGAGGTCGGCGCGCGACTGCAGATCCACGAGCACGGCCTCCGCCACGACCTTGCCGTTCGTGCCATTGGTGTGCGCAATCGGATAGCCGGTCATTGGCGTGTAGTCGGGCTCGAGCAGGTGCAGCGACACGTAGTCGTTGTCCCAGGTGACGCCGAAGGCCATGAACTTCTCGACGGCGACGTTCACGAGCCCGATGCGCCCCATCTCCGCCGCCGCCCACTGCTGCGCGCGCTGCATGTCGCGCGACATGGTGAGGCGCGCGCCGAGCACGTCGGTCATGTACGACTCGAGATCCATCACGCGCGAGTGCTGCAGCCCTTCTTCACGAATCTTCGCGACCGTCGCCCACTCCACTCCACTCGACGGCGACGCGACGCGACGCGACGTGAGCGAAGGTGCGCCGCGCGGCGGCACGAGACAACTACCGACGCGCCACTGCGATGGCGCAGCATCTCGTGTGAGGCAAAGGACGACACACTGATAGCGATGCGGCCGCCGTCCGACGTCGTTTCGCGCCCCACGGGATCGTGCAAGTCACGGCCACGGCGCGTCTTTCGGGCGCGCCGCTTCACGCGGGCGCGAGGCGCCCTACGTAGCAGCCGCAGAGTCGGCGCCGCGATGAGTAGTCGCGCGTAGGGACATGCCCTAGGCCGTGTAAAAGTCCGTACGGCAACACTTTATACGCTCGCCCGACAGATGAGAGGTGGTTTCATTCCCACATTACCTGCGCCCGACTGCCATCTGGCAGGGCGGTAATGAAGGACGCGGGCAGCAACAGCATTTCACTCGTGTGCGCACCTCAGGAGGGTGCCATGACATTTCTCAACGTTCGAGGCAGTGGCATTCGCTCGATGCGGCCGCTGACTTGGCTCGTCGGCACTGCGCTCGCGGCGGTGGTGGCATTCGCGCCGGTCGTGGCGAGCGGCCAGGCGAAGGCGCCGAAGGCGGATGCTGCCGTCTCGGGTGCAACCTTCGTGGGTCAGGAAACCTGCGTTGGCTGCCACGAGAAGGTGGCGGCGGCCGGCCTGCACGCCAAGGCCGCCGATCTCCGCACACCTGCGGGCGGCAAGGGCTGCGAGTCTTGCCATGGCCCGGGGAGCAAGCACGCGGACGATCCGGAGAAGGTGAAGCCGCTCCAGTTCAACAAGGTCAGCGCCAACGAGGCCTCGGCCGCGTGCGTGACCTGCCACAGCACGAGCTCGCACGCCTTCTGGGGCAACAGCAAGCACGAAGCACGCAACGTGAGCTGCGTCTCGTGCCACAGCGTGCACAGCCCGAAGGGCGAGAAGCAGCTCAAGGAAGCGACGCAGGCCAAGCTCTGCGCCAACTGCCATCAGGCGATCGCCAACAAGGTGAACCGCTTCAATCACATGCCGGTGCGCGAAGGCAACATGGAGTGCTCGTCGTGCCACAACGTGCACGGCTCCGCCAACGTCCGGATGCTCAACGCCGGCACCACCATCAACGAGAGCTGCACGAGCTGCCACCAGGAGAAGCGCGGACCGGTCCTCTGGGAGCACGCCCCGGTCACGAACTCGTGCGTCACCTGCCACGACCCGCACGGGTCGAGCAATGACCGCATGCTCGTCGCCAAGCAGCCGGGCCTGTGCCAGCGCTGCCACGTGACGTCGCGCCACCCGCCGACGATCTACGACGGCTTCGTGAAGACGACGACGTCGAACGCCAACAAGATCACCGGCCGTTCCTGCATGAACTGCCACCAGCAGATTCACGGCTCCAACAACGCCAATGGCAAGGCGTTCCTACGCTAAGGGAGAGGGAGACAGAGATGCGCACCAGCACCATTTTCTCAGCCGCGCTCCTCGTGCTCGCTTCCGCCAGCGTGGCGGGGGCGCAGCAGAAGGCGGCAGCGCCGGCGAAGCCGGCGTGGGAGCAGACCTGGGAGCTCGGCTTCCGGGCAACCTCGACGACGGGCGACGAGGCCCGGTACCAGCGCTACGAGGACCTGAAGTCGGGCCTCGCGAGCAATATTCTCGTCGGCAAGGAGACCGACGCGGTGGCGTATGATTTCAGCGCCGCCAACGTCGGCTACGACAATCAGCATTACGCGTTCAGCTACAACCGGTTCGGCAAGGCGAAGTTCAACCTCGACTTCAACGGCCAGCCGCTGAACTACGGGTTCAACACCCTGACGCCGTTCCGCGATGCCGGGAACAACAGGTGGACGCTCGACCCGGCGCTCCGCACCCGCGTGCAGAACAAGGAAGCGGGGATCGTCGGCATCGGCAACACCGCGGCGACGAACGTGGCGTCCATCTATCGTTCCATCGCCACGGAGTTCCCGATGTCGGCCCAGCGCAGCACGCTCGACATGGGGCTGAAGTATCATTTCAACAGCCTGGCCAGCTTTGATCTCAACTACAAGATGGTGCAGAAGTCGGGCAACCAGCCGTACGGCGCCGCCTTCGCGTTCAACAACGCCGAGGAGCTCCCGATGACGCTGGACAACGGCGTCAACGAGATCACCGCCGGGCTCGAACTCGCCAAGAGCGCGTACGGCATGATCCGCGCCGAATACGAGGGCTCGTTCTTCAAGCAGAACCTGCCCACGATGGAATGGGACAACCCGCTGCGCGCGACGGATTTCGACAACGGCAAGGTGCCGCCGAGCGGTCCGTGGGATCCGAGTGCGTACCTCAACGGTAACGGCCCGGCGTTCGGCCGGATGGCGATGGCGCCAAGCAGCCAGATGCATACGCTTCGCATCACGGCGCTGTACAAGATGCCGGCACACACCACGCTCAACGGGCAATTCGCGCTCATCCGGATGACGCAGGATGAGGACATCCTGCCGTTCACCACGAACACCAAGATCGCGCAGTCGGCCACGTACGCCTTCTTCCCCGGCCTCGCGGCGCTGCCGCGGCCGAGCGCGCAAGCGCAGGTGGACGGGATCAACGCGGTGATCAACTTCGCCACGCGCCCCACCGACTACTTCGCGTTCGACATGAAGTACCGGTTCAACGATCACGACAACGTCACGCCGCATTGGAACGGCGCGTACAACGTCCGCTTTGACGCGGTGCCGGAGTATGCGCCGGGGGCGAGGGCCGAGGGCCTGGACGTCCGGCAGAGCACCGTCGAGACCGGCGCGACGTTCTCGCTGCCCAACCGCGGCACGGCCCTGCGCTTCGGGTACATCCTCGATGACGTGAAGCGGAACGATCGCGCGTTCGCCGACATGACGGACTACACGTTCCGCGCCGCACTCGACGCCTACCAGAACCAGTACTTCTCGCTTCGCGGGCTCGTCGAGAGCACGCGCCGCGTCGGGTCCGGGTTCTCGCTCGAGTATATCCAGGAGGGCGGCGGCCAGGACGGGCTGCGCTTCTACGACGAGGCGAATTACGATCGCATCAAGAGCTCGGTAGTCCTCGGGTTGACGCCGTCGAGCAAGTTCGACCTCAACCTGACGGTGGGCACGCAGAACGACGACTACAACGGCGAAGGCCACACGTTCGGCATGCTGAAGTCGGACAACTCGTCGGCCAGCCTGACGGGCAACTTCTACGTGAACGACAAGGTCACGTTCGGCGCGATGTACGGGCAGGACCAGTGGTCGTCGAACCTGAAGTCGCGCAACGCCAACCCGTACAGCCCGACGGCGGCGTACAACAGCTGGAACGACCCGAAGCGGGACTGGTACCTCGACAACTCCGAGCACGTCAAGAACGCCGGGGTCTGGCTCGACCTGATCCAGGCGCTGCCGAAGACGGACGTGCGATTCGCGTTCAACTTCAGCGACTCGGACCTCGAATACGCCTACTCCGGCCCACGCATCGAGGCGATGAAGAACCCCGACAACGCCGCGCTGCGCGATCCCCTCGACACGCGGGCCTGCTCGACGGGGATCTCGTCGTGCTTCATCCCGATGCCGAACGTCACGAACACCTGGTCGCAGTACAAGGTGGACCTGCGGCACATGTTCAGGGACAACCTGGGCGTGGGGCTGGGCTACCGGTACGAGAAGTTCGAGATCGTGGACTTCGCGACGACGGACGTCACCCCGGGCGTGCCGCGCATGGATCCGCTCGGCGCGATCACGACCGGCTACGGCAACCGCCCGTTCACGGGGAGCACGGCCGTGGTGAAGCTGATCTACAAGTTCTAGCGCGAGTTTCCCGCAATAGCGGGTAGCTCGATCGAATCAGCGGTGCCAGCGGGGCGGTTTCCCCGCTGGCGCCGTATCGTGTCCGTGGTGCATCCGAGGGTATATACAACGCGTCGTTCCCAATCGCTGGTATGATCGGGCTCGTGTGGCTGTCTGTCACAGCGAAAAGGGACGGACTGGCTGGGCTTGCGTGACGCGACGGCGGCATGTATATATTACCCATGG
>JAJZRK010000113.1 GCA_021802745.1 bacterium | reverse complement strand
CACCTGGTCTAGGAAGTGTGGCTCTCGGCGGCGGACGCCGAGCGCCATCCGCACGAGTTCTCGGGCGGCGAACGCCAGCGCATCGCCATCGCGCGGGCGCTCGCCGTGGAGCCCGAGTTCCTTGTTCTCGACGAAGCCGTCTCCGCCCTCGATGTGCTCGTCCGCGCGCAGGTGCTCGAGTTGCTCGCCCGCCTGCAGGCGGCGCGCGCCCTGACTTACCTGTTCATCGCGCACGACCTCGCCGTCGTCGAGCGCATCGCCACGCGCGTGGCAGTCATGCAGCAAGGGCGCCTGGTCGAGTGCGCACCCACCGCCGCGCTGTTCAGCGCTCCGGCGTCCAGCGCCGCGCAGGCGCTCCTCGCAGCGATCCCGCGCATTCCCTGGTAGGCGCGTCCGTTCGCTGCACAGCGCCCAAGCGCCTCTCCGCGCCGCTCCCCGGCTGCCACGCACGGCCAATCGCCCCCACAACGCACGAACGGCGGCCCAAAGGCCGCCGCTCGCATCTACCGTCTCCCGTCTACCGTCGCTCGCCCGGCAGCCGCACCGTCTACTTCACTCCATGCATCAACTTCTGCACCCTCGGCGCCGCCACGAGGAGAATGAGGCCGGCGATCGTCAGCGCCCAGAAGCCGAACGTGTAGCCGCCGTGCGCCGACGTCACGGTCATGCCGCTTTCGCCGCTCACCTCGCTGGCGAAGATGCCCGACAGGTTGTTGCCGATGCCCGTCGAGAGGAACCAGCCGCCCATGCCCAACCCGACCAGCCGCACCGGCGCCAGCTTCGTCACCATCGAGAGCCCGATCGGTGACAGGCACAGCTCGCCGATGGACTGGATCAGGTAGACCGCCACGAGCGTCCAGAACGGAATCTTGTTGTCGGCATTCAGCAGGCTCGACAACGCGAACATGAGCAGCAGGAACGCGAGGCCGTTGAAGATCAGGCCGAGCCCGAACTTCCGCGGGATCGACGGGTTCGCGTTCACCTTGGCCAGCGCCACCCACACCCACGCCACGATCGGCGCAAAGAGGATGATGGCCACGGCATTCACGCTCTGGAACCACCCCGTCGGGAAGATCCACGTGCCGAACTGGCGGTTGACGATCTCGTCGGCGAGGAAGGTGAAGGAACTACCCGCCTGCTCGAAGAACATCCAGAACATGATGTTGAACACGAAGATCAGCAGCATCGCGATGGTCTTGTCGCGCGCCACCGCGCCCTCGCGGATGCCCTCGATCATCAGCATCGCCGACAGGCCGATGAACATCGCCGACAGCACCCACTGCAGGTTCTTGCCGCCCACGGCGAGCAGCAGGTAGACCACCGGCACGGCGACAACGGCGCCCAGCGCCACATAGATCACGCGGAGGCGGTTCTGCTGGTCCGCGAGCGGCGCGCCGATGCCCTGCAGCTGGCGGCGTCCGATGTAGAACCAGACGAGGCTGATCAGCATGCCGACGCCGGCCGTCATGAAGACGACCTTGTAGGCCGGCATCGCGTCCGTGCCGAACACATTCTCGGCCAGCCAACTCGTGAGCAGCGGTGAGAGGAACGCCCCCGCATTGATGCCCATGTAGAAGATCGTGAAGCCCGAGTCGCGGCGCTCGTCGCCCGCCGAGTAGCACTTGCCGACGATCGTCGAGATGTTCGGCTTGAACAGGCCGTTGCCGACGACGATGGTGGACAGGCCGAGCTTGAAAATCGTCGGGTCGGGCAGCGTGATCATGAACAGGCCGGCGGCCATGAAGACGGCGCCGGTCAGGATCGAACGCTGGTAGCCGATCACCTTGTCGGCCACGTAGCCGCCGAAGATCGCCACGGCATACACCAGCGCGAGGTACGACCCGTACGTCAGGTTCGCCTCGGCCTGGCCGGTCGGCGACCCGCCGTGGAACTGCGCCACGATGTAGAGCACCAGCGCCCAGCGAATGCCGTAGAACGCAAAGCGCTCCCAGAACTCCGACATGAACAGCATCCACAGCGGCCGCGGATGCCCCATCAACTGCTTGAACTCAGGAATGATCGTTCCGTCCCGGTTCAGTTCGGCTGCACCACTCATGCGTCTTCTCCATGAAATGGGAAGGGCGTTGTTTCTTGCGAGGACCGCGAACCCGAATACCCCGGGACTCTACGGATGGTTTTATGTAGCCGTTGGCGCGCCGTTCGTCAAACGCACGCGCGCCGTCGCCGGCCCTGCTACGGCTGCCCCATCCGCCGCTTCAGCTCCTCGAGCCGCGACGCCGCGTCGGCGTCCTTGGCCTCGCGCGCGCGCTGGCGATGCAGCGCGTCGAGTTCCGCGTTCAGCGCTCCGTCGTCGGGGAGGCCGAGGTCGCCGTCGCTCGGCGAGGGCGCGGTGCCGCCCGGCGCGCCGCCGGCGCCCACGCTCCCCGCCCCGGCCGCCGCCGCCTTGAGCTGCGTCAGCATCTCGTCGTAGTCGCGCCGCGCCAGTGCCGCCTCCGCCTCCTGCGCCTCGAGCTTTCGCTCCAGGACCGCGATGCGCTCGCGATGCTGCAGCTCGAACTTCTCGGCGATCGTCACCGTTTCGCCGTCTTCGATTCCGGCGGCGAGCCCCTTGCGGCGCACGACCGTCTCCAGGCCCTGCCGCTCGGCGTCCAGCTTGCGGCGCGTGACGCCGACGCCGTGCTCGAGATCCTCCACGCCGAGCTTGGCCGACACGAGCGCTTGCTTCATGTCGTTGATCACGGCGCGGCGGTCGCTGGGATGCACGCGGCCGCCCAGCAGGTCGGCGATGGTGGACTTCAGGGATTCGAACACGGGCAGTCAGGAAGTTGGTCACAGGCATGCGCCCGCCGGACGGTCCGGCGCGCACTTCCATTCACACTACGATACTGCATCCCGGCGGTTGCGCCCATGCGTCGGCTAGCCCGGCCGGCGCGCCACCACCTGCACCACCGCGCTCCGCCCGTCGTGCAGCGCACCCTCGTGCACGTCACGCTCCACCTCCACGGCATGCAGCAACTCGAGCCCTGCGAGCTCCTCGCGCAGCGCGGCGAGCGTCGGCATGAGTTCCGGGTTCGACGGTCCGCCCGTGCCCAACGCCAACTGCGCGGACGTGTACGCCTCGAGGAGGTACAGGCCGCCCGGCGTCAGCCCGTGCACCACCTGCGCGTGCACCTGGCGGCGCAGCGCCGGCGGCAAATGGCAGAAGATCGAGACGATCCCCTCCCAACTCCCTGGCGCAATCATGAACTCGGCGAGGTCGGCCTCCACGGTCTCGATCGCCACCCCGCGCTGCGCCGCCAGGGCGCGCGCCTTGGCAAGTCCGGCAGACGACGAATCCACCGACGTCACCGCATGCCCAAGCGTCGCGAGATAGACACCGTTGCGTCCCTCCCCGTCGGCCAGGGACAGCACGCGGCCGCGCGGAATGCGCGCCGCCATCTCGGCGAGGAAGTCGTTGGGCTCGGTCCCGTACGCATAGCCTGGAGCGCTGTATCGGTCGTTCCACATCCTTGCACGATAATCCCGCGGAGGCGCCGCGCCGAGAGGCCGCGTTACCTTTGATCATGCCTCCACTCCTCGTCGCCCTCTCGGCCTCCTCCAAACCCGCGGGCGGTCCCGCCAAGTACCCCCGCGTCCGGGTCAACGAAGCCTACGTACGCGCCCTGCAGTCGGCAGGCCTCATCCCGCTCATCGTGCCGCCCTCGCTCTCGGGCGACGAGGTGCGCGCCGTGGTTGCCGGCGTCGCCGGTGTCGTGCTCTCGGGCGGCGAGGACATTGACCCCGCGCGCTACGGCGCCGACCGGCACCCCGCCACGCAGAGGTCGAACCCCGGCCGCGACGCCACCGAACTGGCACTGGTGGAGGCTGCGCACGAACTGAAGCGTCCGCTCCTCGCGATCTGCCGCGGCCTGCAACTGCTCAACGTCGCGCTCGGCGGGACGCTGGTGCAGGACCTCGGGATGGAACGGCCCAGCGAGATCGTGCATCCCCGTGAACGCGCACGCACGCAGCGCGTGCACAGCGTCAGCGTCCTTCCGGGCAGCCGGCTTGCACGCGTGGTGGGGGACGCGAGCATGGACGTCAACACGCTGCACCATCAGGCCGTGGATCGCCTGGCGCCCGGACTCCGCGCCACCGCCTACGCCCCCGACGGCGTCGTCGAGGCGGCCGAGGCAATGGACGACTGGTGGACGCTGGCCGTGCAGTGGCACCCCGAAGAGCTGATGGACGATCCCAAGCCGTGGGACCGCGCCATCTTCACCGCCTTCGCCGCCGCGTGCGCGGGCGAGCGGTAACACGCCATATTTCTCATGTGCGCATTTTCCATCTCGATAGCGGCCGCCACTGGCGCGGGGGGCAGCGGCAGGTCTTCCTGCTCGCCGCCACGCAGCGCGAGCGCGGGCTCGAGCCGCTGGTTGTCGCGGCGCCGCATTCGCCGCTCGTCGCCCGGCTGAAGACACAGGGCGTCGCCAGCGCGGCGGTCGCCATGCGCGCCGACTTCGACATCATTGCGATGCGCCGCGTGCGCCGGCTCTTTTCGCGCTGGCGTCCCGATGTGGTGCACGCCCATGACGCGCGCGCCCACGCCATCGCGCTCGGCGCCCTCATTGGCGCCGACGTGCCGCTGGTCGTCACCCGCCGCGTGCATTTCGTCCCCAAGGGACGCCTGAAGTATGGGCCTCGCGTCGCGCACTTCATCGCCATCAGCCACGCCGTCGCCGACGCCCTGCGGCGCGGCGGCGTAGCCGCCGATCGCTGCACGGTGGTCTACTCGGGCGTGCCGACACCGACCGTGAGTCATCCGCGCGACTGGCGCCAGGAGGCCGGCTGGCCGGGCGACACGCTCCTCTGCGGCGTCGTCGGCGCAATGACCGCCGAGAAGGGGGTTTCGCTGCTGCGCGAAATCGCCGCGCGTCTCTCGCCGGAACTCCGCAACCGGTTGCGGCTCGTCCTTCTCGGCGGCTCCGCGGTTGGCGCCGCCGACTTCGCCGGCATCGCCGCCTACCGCGCCGGCTTCGTGGACGCCATTCACAACGCCATGGCCGGGCTCGACATGCTGTGGCATCCCTCGGGGGCCGAAGGGCTCGGCACCGCGGCCATTGACGCCATGGCGCTCCGGGTGCCGCCGGTGGCGTTCGCCACCGGCGGGCTCGCGGAGCTGGTCGAGCACGGCCGCTCCGGATTGCTCGCTCCTCCGGGCGACATCGCCGCCTTCGCGCACGAGGTGGAACGCCTCGCCACGGACGACGCGCTCCGGCTGGCGATGGGGGCCGGCGGACGCGCGCGCGCCGCCGAGTTCGGAGTGGAGCGGATGGTCAACGGCACGGCGATGGTGTATGAAGCCGTGCTGGCGGCGCGGGGCGCCGCCGCGGCGCACGCCAGCCCATAGACGCCCAGCCAGCCGACCCGGTATTTTTCGGGTTCCCCTCTCTCCCGGCCCACCAGACCCCCGTGCTCTATATCTGCATCCCGTCCCGGAACGAAGCGCCCACGATCGGCGTGCTGTTGTGGCGCATCCGAAAGATCTTCCGCGACTTCTCGCGCGAGTACGAGATTCTCGTCTTCGACGACGCGAGCACGGACGAGACGGCGGCGGTGCTGGAGCCGTATCACAAGGCGCTCCCGCTCACCGTCCTCCGCGGCGAACGCCAGGTGGGGTATGCCGGCGCCGTGGATGCGCTGTTTCGCGCGGCCGCCCAGCGGACGCGCTATCCGCGCCGCGACGCGGTGGTGCTGATGCAGGGCGACTTCACCGACCAGCCCGAGCACCTACCGGAACTGATCAAGCGGTTCGAGGGCGGCGCCGACGTGGTGGTGGCGGAGACGGCCGCCGTGCCGTCGGCTCCGGTGCCGGTGCGTCAGCTCGCTGCGTGGGCACGGCGTGCGGCGCGATTCTGGCCGGTGCGCGCGCAACTCAGCGTGCCGGGCGTGAGCGATCCGTTTGGCACGTTCCGCATTTTCCGCATCACCGTCGTGCGCGACGTTGTGCGCGCGGCCGGCGCCGCGACCGTCACCGACGGCTCGGTGCGCGTCGCCAATCTCGAGTTGTTGCGGCGCGCGGCGGGCTTCGCCCGGCGGATCGAGGCCGTCGTGGTGGATCCGCGCTACGACATCCGGCCGCGCGCCTCGCGCGTGAAGGTCTGGCCGGACCTCAAGGCCATTCTTCGCGCCGGCTGGGCAGCCCGCAAGCGGCGCGCCGTCGCCACGGCGTGACCCGCACGCACCTCGCGCCTGTCGCCGCGGCCGGCCGTGCGCGCAGCGTGCTGCTTGGTGCCGGCACGTTGCTCGCCGCATTGTGCGCGGCGCCGCTGGATGCGCAGGATGCCGCGCTGCCCGCCGGCGCGAGCTACGTGCCGTGGAGCGTCGGCGAGCGCCTCCGCTACGATGTCCGCTTCGGCTTCATCAAGGCGGGGAACGGCGAGATGGCCATCATGGGCATAGACACTGTGCGCGGCCGCCCGGCCTGGCACGGACGCTTCACCGTGCATGGCGGCTATCTCGCCCTGCGCGTGGATGACGTGCTCGAGACCTGGATGGACCTCACCACCCTCTCGTCGCTCCGTTTCGAGCAGGACTTCAAGGAAATTGGCCGCGAGCGCCAGAAGTCGTTCGAGATCTTTCCCGAGCGCAAGGTCTATGTGCAGCGCGGCGAGCCGGAAAAGCCCTCCGTCGCCGATCCGCTCGACGATGGATCGTTCCTCTACTTCATCCGCACCGTGCCACTCGTCGTCGGGTCAACCTACCAGTTCAACCGCTATTTCATCCCCGACCGCAACCCGGTGACCATCCGGGTGCTGCGCCGCGAGCGGGTGCAGGTCCCCGCCGGCACGTTCGATTGCATCGTGCTGCAGCCGGTCATCAAGGCCAAGGGCATATTCTCGGAGAACGGGCAGGCGGAGATCTGGCTGAGCGACGACCAGCGCCGCATCATGGTGCAGATGAAATCGAAGCTCCCGTTCGGATCACTCAACCTGTACCTGCGTTCCATGTCCGCCCTCTCGGCCCCGGAGCCTGCCAAGTGAGCACGCCGCGCGAAGCCGATCTGTCGAAGGTGCGCACGGTGCCGGTGGCGGGACGCCCCAACAAGGTGAGCGCCAGCGAGTTCGCCGCGCCCCCGGGTGACGACCGGTCCTTCAGCGCCTTCGTGCGCTCCCTGCCCGACGTCCTGAAGGCGGCCGACTTCCGCCGCGTCGTGGATGCCGTGGTGCAGGCCCACCGCAATCGCCGGGCCATCATCCTGATGCTCGGCGGCCATGTGGTGAAGACCGGCATCGGCCCGCTGCTCGTGGACCTGATGCGGCGCGGCGTCGTCACCGACGTGGCGATGAATGGGTCGGCCGCCATTCACGACTACGAAATCGCGCGCTTCGGCGCGACGAGCGAGGATGTGGCCGCCGGCCTGCGCGACGGAACCTTCGGCATGGCCGATGAGACCGGACGCGGGCTGAACGATGCGTTCACGAAGGGCATGGCCGAGGGGTGGGGGATGGGCGAGAGCGTCGCGCGCGCGATTGCGGCCGAGTCCACCCTCGCGCACCCGGAGCTGAGCATGATCCTGCAGGCGCACCGCCTCGGCGTTGGCGTCACCGTCCACGCCGCCCTCGGCGCGGAGATCATTCATCAGCACCCCGCAGCCAATGGCGCCGCCATTGGCGACACCAGCCACCGCGATTTCCGGCGCCTGGCGGCGAGCATCGAGCAGCTGCACGACGGCGGGGTGGTGCTCAACTGCGGCAGCGCCGTCATCATGCCCGAGGTCTTCCTCAAGGCGCTCACCGTCGCGCGCAACCTCAACGCGGGCCAGCCCACCGGGTTCGTCACCTGCGACCTGGACATGCAGCGCCATTACCGGCCGCACGTCAACGTCGTGCAGCGTCCCACGCTGGCGGGTGGCGCCGGCTATGAACTCACGGGGCACCACGAGCTGATGTTGCCCATGCTGACGTGGGCGATTGTTGACGCGCTGGGATAGGCGGACGGAGTGCAGGGGCTCGGAGAAGAGAGAGGAGTGGAGTGAGGGGGAATGAGGAACGGGGCGCGATCCAATTGGACTGCGCCCCGTCTACCGTCCACCGTCTACCGTCACCCTCGCCACACGCGAGGCTCTCCTTACTTGTTGAACTGCTCCTCGATCTTGCGCGCCGTCTCCGGCATGAAGAGCCGCAGGATCAGGTAGATGATTGCGCCGACGATGGCGATGCGAATCGCCCACGCGAGGAGAATCCAGAGCAGCGCAAACAGGAAGCCGAAGAGGCCGAAGAAGACCTTCAGCAGGAACAGGCCGACAAGAGCCAGGGCGCCAATTCCAAAAATGGTGCGGAGCATGGGATCCTCGGTGCGGGGTGCTGTAGGCCATACGCGCCAGCCTGCCCGGATGTTTCGGCCTCCACCTGCATCACCAAGCCGACAATCCCGGTGCCAGTGGTCTCCCGTCCGTACGGAGAGGCCATTTCGGTGCAATTCAAGTAACCGTTAAATGCATTTTAAACGGTTACGCTGTCTGGCTTCCGCCCGGTCTCACTGCTAGGTTCAGCATCCCGACCCTGATTGCCGGGTGTCGGTCCCCTCTCGCCCTGTGGAGCATGAGCGAGCACCTGTACCAGATCATGGGCCGGCATCGGGCCGAACCACTCCCCGAGCGCAAGCCGTCCTGGCTGAAGGTCAAGGCACCGGGTGGAGGCAATTACCTCCACCTCAAGAGCCTCATGCGCGACCTCAAGCTCAACACGGTCTGCGAGGAGGCCCACTGCCCCAACGTCGGCGAGTGCTGGCATCACGGCACCGCGACCTTCATGATCCTCGGCGACGTCTGCACCAGGAATTGCGCGTACTGCGCCGTGGCGCATGGACGGCCGCCGAAGTTCGACCCGGCGGAACCGGCCCGTGTCGCCGAGGCCTCTCGCAAGATGAACCTGCGCCACGTCGTCCTGACGTCCGTGGATCGCGATGACCTTCCCGACTTCGGGGCCTGGGCCTTCGCCGAGACGGTGCGGCTCATCAAGGCCGACAACCCGGCCACTTCGGTGGAGGTGCTCGTTCCCGACTTCCAGGGAAACGAAAACTCCATTCGCACGGTGCTCGAGGCCGAACCGGACATCTACAACCACAATACCGAAACCGTCCCGCGCCTGTACAAGAAGGCGCGCCCGGGCGGCCGCTACGAGCGCGTGATGGAGATTTTCCGCACTTCTAAGCGTCTCGCGCCGCATATCCCCACAAAGACCGGCGTCATCGTGGGCATGGGCGAGACAAACGAGGAAGTCGTCGAAGTCATGAAGGACCTGCGTCGGGTGGACGTGGACATCCTCACCATCGGGCAGTACCTCCGCCCGTCCGACGACCACATCGGCCTTGACCGATACGTCACGCCCGACGAGTTCCGCTGGTTCTACGACCAGGGAATGGCGCTGGGCTTCAAGCATGTCGAGTCCGCCCCGCTGGTCCGCTCCAGCTATCACGCCTGGGAGCAGGTCCAGGCGGCCGGCGTCTGACCCCCATACCCATGGCCACCAGGAAGAAAGCCGGCGCGAAGGAAGCGGCGTGCGCCGTGCGCAAGGCCGGCGACCCCGCGGTTGACCGCGACCTGCTCCGTTCCATGCTCTTGCAGCGGCGGTTCGAGGAGAAGACGGGCGAGGCGTACGCGCTCGGCAAGATCGGCGGCTTCTGCCACCTCTACATCGGTCAGGAAGCCGTCTCGACGGGCATCATTTCGCAGCTGCGCCCTGACGACTATGTCATTGGCACGTATCGCGATCACGGGCAGGCCCTCGCGCGCGGCATTCCACCGCGCGCCGTGATGGCCGAGCTGTTCGGCCGCATTGACGGCTGTTCGCGCGGCAAGGGCGGCTCGATGCACCTCTTTGACCGCCATACGAACTTCCTTGGCGGGCACGGCATCGTCGGCTCGCACGTTCCGCTGGCGGCCGGGGTCGGCTTCGCCATCAAGTACCGCGGCGGCGACCAGGTCTGCGTCTGCTTCATGGGCGACTCGGTGGTGAACATCGGCGCCTTCCACGAGGCGCTCAACATGGCCGCCCTGTGGAAGCTCCCGGTGCTCTTTGTCATCGAGAACAATCGGTACGGCATGGGCACCTCCGTCGAGCGGGCGGCGGCCGTGGACGACCTCTCCAAGCGCGCCGACGGCTACACGGGCATGGACGGCATCGTCGTGGACGGCATGGACGTGCACGCGGTGCGCGACGCGGTCTGCAAGGCGATCGAGCGCGCCCGCACGGAGTCGCTGCCCTCGCTGATCGAGGTGCGCACCTACCGGTTCCGCGGCCACTCGATGTCCGACGCCGTCAGCGGCACCTACCGCAGCAAGGACGAACTCGACGAGTACCAGGCGTACGACCCGGTCTTCTCGCTGCGCGACGCGATGGTCCTCGCCAGCACCATGACCGTGGCCGAGTGGGAGGCGCTGGAGGCGGAGATCGCCCAGGTCGTGCAGGATGCGTGGGATTTTGCGGACGCGAGCCCGGAGCCGCCGGCGGCCGCGTTGTATGAGGATGTGCTGGTTGATACCACGAGTTGAGGAGACGGTAGACGGTGGACGGCAGACGGTGGATCAACCGTCCGTTCACCCTCTACCGTCCGCC
>JAJZRK010000112.1 GCA_021802745.1 bacterium | reverse complement strand
CGACCGTTTGCGTTCATGGCGGGGGCGGGCTTTTACTCCGCGACCTTCGCGTTATGAGCCCGACGAGCTACCAGGCTGCTCCACCCCGCGTCAATGAACGAATAGTAAACGGTGAGGGCCGACGGGGCAAGACGATTTAGGATATGGAATTCGGAACGGGATGGAAGATCACGGTTAGGGATTGCGATGGGCGATCGAGACGACCCCAGACGCTGTCGGACATCTCCCATCGGCCATCTCCCACCCGCTATCTCCCACCCGCTATCTCCCACCCGCTGTCTCCCACCCGCTATCTCCCATCCGCCGACCGCCATCTGCGTTCCGCCTTCCGCCATCACTTGCTTGGCAACGAATCCTCCGCAAACCGGTACAACATTTCCTTTTCGCCCTTCACCATCCCAAACTCCTCGCGGGCGAGGCGCTCCTGCACCAGGGGGTCGGTCTGGATAGCCTTCTTCCAGCGCGAGAGGCTGTCCACCTGGCGCTGCAGCGAGTCCACCTCGTGGCGCAGCACCGTCATTCGGCGGCTCTGTCGCACGAGATCCGTCGTGCCGTACTCCCCGCCCTGCACGGCGAAGTAGGTCACGGCGAGGGCGAGGACGCCGATCACGGCCAGCGCGGCCGGCGATTTCTTGGCGGTGGATTTCCGGGGTGGCATAGGGCATCAGCAAGACGACCGGGCACCGTTTGGCGATACCGCCACGGGCGAGGGACAACGGACGAGGGGCGCCGGACGCTCTGGAGCAGGGCGCCGGCCCTGCCGAGCCCGCAACGGCTTTGCCGCGGAGTGTTCATGAATCCTCGGGCATCGCAACCGCTCCGCCGCTAATCACGCGGACTTGACGCGAATGAACGCGAATCTCTAAGGGGATTCCCCAGTTGAGATCCGCGTTCATCCAGGTTCATGGGCGCCATCCGCGCCATCCGCGGCAAGGCCCCGTTGCGCCCGCCTTACCCTTCCCGCCCTTTCCGCTTCGCGACCGCGGTTACTTCTTCAACCCGTAAATCGCCCCGCCAGGATACACCGCGGCGTCGCCCAGTTCGCCCTCGATGCGGAGCAGCTGGTTGTACTTGGCCACGCGATCGGTGCGGCTCGCCGAGCCGGTCTTGATCTGCCCGGCGTTGGTGGCGACCGCGAAGTCGGCGAGGAAGGTGTCCTCGGTCTCGCCCGAACGGTGCGAGATGATGCTCTGGTAGCCGTTGCGGCGCGCCAGCTCGATGGTCTCGAGCGTCTCGGTCACCGTGCCGATCTGGTTGAGCTTGATGAGGATCGCGTTGGCGACGTCCTCGTCAATGCCGCGCGACAGGTACGTCGGGTTCGTGACGAAGATGTCGTCCCCGACGAGCTGCACGCGGTCGCCGAGCGCGTCGGTCAGCGCCGACCAGCCGTCCCAGTCGCTCTCGGCCAGGCCGTCCTCGATGGACACGATGGGGTACTTGGCGAGCCACTTGGCGAACAGCTCGATCATCGCGTCGGAGTCCCTCGTGCCCGCGCCGCTCTTCTTGAAGGTGTACGTCCCCTTGGCATAGAGTTCGCTCGCCGCCGGATCGAGCGCGATGCAGACCTGCTTGCCGGGCTCATAGCCGGCCGTCTCGATGGCCTCGATGATCACCATCAGCGCTTCTTCGTCGTTCTTGAGGTCGGGGGCAAAGCCGCCTTCGTCGCCCACGCCGGTGCCGAGCTTGCGCTTCAGCAGCACCTTCTTGAGTGCGTGGAAGACCTCGGCGCCCATGCGCAGCGCCTCGGTGAAGTTGGGCGCGCCCACCGGGACGATCATGAACTCCTGGAAGTCCACCGTGTTGGTGGAGTGCGCGCCGCCGTTGATGACGTTCATCATCGGCACCGGGATCGTGCGCGCCAGCGGACCGCCCAGATAGCGATACAGCGGCAGGCCCAGTGCGTCGGCAGCGGCGCGCGCCGTCGCCATGGAGACGCCGAGAACCGCGTTGGCGCCGAGCTTGCTCTTGGTGGGCGTGCCGTCGAGCGCGATCATCGCGCGGTCAATGGCCATCTGCTCGGTGCAGATCATCCCCTGCAGTTCGGGGCCGATGAGCTTCTCGACATTTTGCACGGCCTTCCTGACGCCCTTGCCGAGGTACCGCTTGGGATCGCCGTCGCGCAGTTCGAGCGCTTCGTTCTCGCCCGTGGAGGCGCCGCTCGGCACGGCGGCGCGCCCCATGGTGCCGTCTTCGAGCGTGACGTCAACTTCGACGGTCGGATTGCCGCGCGAGTCGAGGATTTCGCGGGCGTGGATGGCAAGGATTGGATACATGGGAGGAGACTTAGGATTGGGAATTCGGATTTCGATTGAGGATGATGACAGCGGATTGCGATGTGCGATTGCGCAGGTCTGCCACCGAAAACCACTCTTGGAACTTATGCGTTCGAGCGCGTTCCTGCCTTCTCGGGGAGCGCCGGAATGCCGTACGCCGCCATCAGGCACTCCCCGATGCGGCGCTTGGCCTCGGCCGCCAGCACGTCGCGGTCCTCGTAGAAGCGGCCCGACGTTTCGATGGGCGGCAGGAAATGCAGGTCAATGCGCCCGGGGCGGATGAGCACCGAACCCTTGGGCTGAATCCCGATGGTGCCGTGGATCGCCACCGGCACGATGGGAGCCTCGGTTTCGATGGCGAGCACGAAGGCGCCCTTCTTGAACGGGCGCAGCGTGTACTCCCGGCCGCGCGTGCCCTCGGGGAAGAGGATCACGCTCGCGCCGCGCGTGATCTCCGCACCCGCCTGGTCAATGGAGGCGCGCGCCCGCGACTGGTTCTGCCGTTCGATGGGAATCATCCCGGCGTATCGCATCGCCGGCCCGAAAAGCGGAATCCGGAAGAGCTCGGCCTTGGCCACGAACTTGAACCAGCGCAGGTGCGCCGCCATCGCGAACACGTCGAACCAGCTGACGTGATTGCCCACGAAGATGTGCCGATCGCCGAGGCGGTGCTCTCCGCCATGGACCACCACCTTGGCGCCTGCCGCCCACAGGAGGAGCCGCGACCAGACGCGGGGCGCGAGGTCGAAGACGGAGCCTGGCCGGTTCTTCAGGCCGAGGAGACCGGCAATGACCACGGAGCCCGCGATGATCGGCGTCGCGACGAGGATCATCGCGTACGTGAGCACGGTGCGAATGAGCGCGTGGATCATGGGGGCGGGAAATGATCGTGGCCGCGCGGCAGCGCGACGCTCACGCCCCGCCGCAGCGTCTCGACCGCCGGCTCCCCGGGGAGCGGAGGGACCACGGCGCCAACGCAGGTGAGCGGAATGCCGAAGGCCGCCTCGAACGCCCGGGCGTCGAGCAACGCCGGCGCCGTGACCATCAACTCGTACTCTTCGCCGCTCTGCGCGGCCTCTTCGACGCTGGCGCCGGCGACCGTCGGCAGCTTGTCGAGGTTCACGACGAGCTGCACGGGGCCCGCGGCCGCCAGGTGCCCGGCGTCGGAGGCGAGTCCGTCGCTGATGTCGAGCCCGGCCGTCGCGCCGTGCGCAAGCAGCCAGCGCGCCGGCGCAAAGCGCGCCACGGGATGCGCGAAGCGCTGGCGCGCCTCTTCGCTGGGCATTTCACCCTGCTCCCACGCGCGAAGGGCGAGCAGCGGACCGCCGAGCCGCCCGGTCACCCACAGCGCGTCGCCCGGCGTCGCGCCGCGTCGCGACAGCGGCGACGCGGCATGGCCGACGACCGTCAGCGTGAGCGACAGCTCCGTGCCGCGCGACAGGTCGCCGCCGATGATCTTCGCGCCGACCGCCCCGACCGCTTCGCCAATGCCGTCGCAGAGGCGGGGAAAGTCGCGGCGCCACGCCTCCGGCAGCGTCATCGCGATCGCCACACCGCTCGGCGCGGCGGCCATCGCCGCGAGGTCGCTGAGCGCGGCGGTCGTCGCGCGATAGCCGAGTTCTTCGGGCGTCAGCCACGGTCGGCGGAAATGCACGCCCTCCACGGCCGTGTCCACGCTGAGCACCAGCCGTTCGCCGACGGGCACCTCGAGCACGGCGCAGTCATCGCCGACACCGGAGGCCAGCGGACCCCAGCGCTCCAGCGCCGCCGAGATCACGTCGAACTCGCCGCCGTAGCCGAGGGGAATGTGCCGCAGGTGCGTCATGCGCGGGTTGTGCGGTCAGGGAAAGAGGCCATCGGTGGAGCGCCGCACGCGGACGACGCCGCCGAGCGTCCCTACCCAGGCCCACGAGCCGTCGAGCACGATGCTCGTCACGGCATCCGGAAGATCGCTCCCGGCGCGCAAAACGCGCGACCCCCCGGTGCTCCGATCCACGGCGATGACACCGAACGGGCCGCCCGCCCAGACCGTGCGCGCGTCGGCGGCCAGCGCGTCAATCTCGCCGACGGCGCGCCACGGAACGGCGGGCCAGGGCTCGCGCCAGGCGCCGTTGTGCAGCGAGAA
This sequence comes from bacterium, assembly GCA_021802745.1. The sequence goes on along the minus strand of JAJZRK010000112.1, from coordinate 6,279 downwards.
GGCAAGCACGCCGTCGGCGAGCGCCACAAAGACCAGAGAGTCGGCGCTCGCCAGCGCGTACACGGGGTGACGCAGGCGCGCCTGCTCGGCGGCCGCCGCCGGGCGCACGAACTGGTCGCCGGCCTGGGGCGCGCGGAGGACAAGACCGTCCTCCGTGCCCACCCACACCGTGTCGCCCGTCGAAAGCAGCGCGCGCACAGGCACACCCGACAGGCCGCCGAGCGCCACGAGGCGCCCGCGCGCTTCGGTGGAGTCGGCGTCGAGGAATGCCATGCCGCGGTCGGTTCCGACCCAGACACCGTCATTGCGGGCGAGCACGGAGAGCACGACGTCACTCGGCAAGCCCGCCATCGGCGTGAAGGCGCGCGCCCCGCCGCCATCGAGGGGGATGCGATACAGTCCGCGCGACGTCCCCATCCACATCGTGCCGGCGTTCACCGCGAGCGCGGTCGCGCGTCCGCCGCCGAAGCCGCGCTGCGCCGCGTCGTCGAGCCAGCGAAACTGCTGCAGGTCGCGCGCGGCGAAGGTCACGGCAAACCGGGGTTCGGCGCCGCGCGACGCGGGAGCAATCCAGATGCCATCGGCGGCGCGCGCCAGCGCGCCCGCCCCGGCGGAGGCGAGTCCGTACGGCAGCGACGTCGCGCGGTTGAAGAGCGGATCCACTTGAAAGAGCCCACCGCCGTTGGTGCCAAGCCAGACTTCGGTGCCGTCGGGCGCGCGCGCGCCGGCAACGACGGGAAACGACTGCAGCGCCGCGTCGTCGCGCGTGAGCAGGCGGCCAAATGACTCCACCGACGGGAACTCGCGATAGACAGCCTCGAGCGATGACGCGCGCAGCCTTGCGGGCGGCGCGCCCGCCGGCGCTCGTGTGACGAAGGCCGTCAGCGGCTGCAGCGTCCACGCACCCATGGCCGTGAACAGCCAGGCACTGTCATCGTCCGGGTCTACGGCGATTCTGCGCACGAGTGACGGGTCGAAGCCGCCATCGCGCGTGAACGGAGGCAGCCAGGCGTGCCGATCTCGATCGTAGACGATGATCGCGTCGGTGGTGGCGGCATAGATGAACCGCCGCGCCACGGCGACGGCGCGCACGACGGTGCCGCGCGTGATGCTGACGCGATCCTCGCGCAAGATCGCTCCCGCGAAGCCGCGGCGCGGCGCGACGCCGCCGCCCACTCCCTGAGGCGGCGGGCCGCAGGCGCTGGCCGCCACGGCGCCCGCGAGCAGGAGGCGGCGCATGCTCACCGTTCGCCGACGGCCGCGAGTTCGGCGAGCACATACGGCGCGGGCGGCGCCGGCTCGCTCAACCACGCCGCGCGCAGCGCGGCGAGCACGTCGTCGAGCGTGACGCCGCGAATGGCGCCGTCGGGGGCGGCCAGTTCCGCGGCGCGCCCGTGCACCCAGGCCGCGGCCGCGCCGGCGTGCAGCGCGTCGCCGCATTGCGCCAGCAGCGTGACGGCGATGCCGGCGAGCATGTCGCCGCTCCCCCCCTGCCCCAGCACCGGCGTGCCGCTCGCGCTCACGATCATGCGCCCGTCGGGGGCGGCAATCACCGTCGGCACGCCCTTGAGCAGCACGGCGGCGCCCGTGGCCGCGGCGAGCGGCGCCGCCACCTCGAAGCGCTGCGCGTTCACCGCCGAGGCGTCGGCGCCGGCAAGGCGCGCGAACTCGAGCGGATGCGGCGTCAGCAGGGCTGCGCGCGCGCCCACGAGCCCCTTCACCGTGGCGGGCTCACCGCCGAACGCGTTGATGGCGTCGGCGTCAATCACCACCGGAACGCGCGTGTTCCGCAGCACGCGCTCGGCGAGCGCGCGCGCCCCATCGCCGCGGCCGAGTCCGGGGCCCACGAGCACGGCGTCGGCCCACACACCGATCGCCACCGCTTCGTCGTCGGTCTGCGGCCACACGGCGGCCAGCGCCTCCGGCAGCGCACGCTGGACGAGGTCCACGTTGTCCGGTGACACGACGAGCTTGACAAGGCCGACGCCGCTGTGGAGCGCGGCGCGCGCGGCGAGCAGCACCGCGCCCACCATGCCGCGCTCGCCCCCGACGATGGCGACCTTCTTGCGCGCGCCCTTGTGCGCGTCGGCCGTGATGCGCGGAATCACCTCCCGCACGAACGCGGCATCGGCAAGACGCGGCGCGCCGTCGTCGAGGTTTGCGTATTCGCCGAGCCCGATGTCCACGGCGACGATGGTGCCGCACCAGTCGCGCGCGAGGAGATGGCCGCGCTTGATGGTGCCGAACGTGACGGTGAGATCGGCGCGCGGGCCGCCTTCATGGGCGCCTGTGGCGGCGTCGAGCCCACTCGGCACGTCGAGCGCCATCACGTACGCGCCGCCCCGACGCGCCGCGCCTATCGCCGCACACGCCGCTGCGATGTCGCCGCGGGGCGCGCCGCGCGCGCCGGTGCCGAGCAGGCCGTCAACCACAACGCCGGGCGCGCCGGCCGGCGCGGCGGCGCCGTGCAACGCACCATCGGATGCCACCGCTTTCTCCGCGCGCGCATCGTCGGTGCGCGGTGGCTCCACTTCGTGCACGCGCACCGGCACGCCCTGCGCGGCAAGCTCTGCGGCCACCACCCACGCGTCGCCGCCGTTGTTGCCGCCGCCCGCGAAGATCTCCACGCCAACGCGCGCGCGCGCACCGGCGTGTCGCAACAGTTCGGCGGCGGCGAGGCGTCCAGCCGTCTGCATCAGCAGTCGCGACGGCGTCCCCGCCGCGATCGCCCGGGCGTCACGCTCGGCGGCCTGCATGGCGGTGACCACGCGCACGGGAGGCATGTCAGGGCGCGGTCAGCTGACCGCGGCGGCGTTCCAGGGGTAGTTGCGATCGAAGGCGGCGGCGAAGTCGAAAATCTCCACGAAGTCGTCGCGGCTGTCGGTGGGCTGCGCCAGCAACAGGCCGAGGTCCACGAGCGCGAAGACGATGTCGCCGAAATGTGAGGTCGAGGTCACGCCCCAGTGCTCCAGCACCATGCGGGAGAGCACCCCGAAACGCTCGAGCGCGAGGTCGCGGCAGGCTTCGACCAGCTCGCGCCCGGAGAGGTGGCGGCGCTCGAACTGTCGCGCCTGGGCGTACTCCAGCGCCGACAGCACGAACAGGAAGGCGTGTTCGTCGAACCGCGGTTCGCGAACGCGAATGCGGTCCATCACTCCGTCACGAAACGCCAGTTCCGACACCCGGGGACTCCTCGTCAGCGTGCCCTTCAAAATGCACCCGGGACGAGGGCGCGACAACCGCTTGTGTCACGGGGCGCCACTCCGCGCCATTGAAATCCTCGACCTTGAAACCGACTTGCCACGGATTGCACGGATTCTGACGGATAAACGCGGATCATTTCAGGGGTTCCCCCCAAGCAGAATCCGTGTCAATCCGCGCCAATCCGTGCAATCCGTGGCAAGGCAGTTGCCGTTCACAGTGCGCCCGGACAAAAGCCTAGACCCGCGCCTTCACCCCTGGATACAGCGGGAACTCCGCGCTCAGCGCGCGTACCTTCTCGCGCACCCGCGCGTGCACCGCCGGATCCTCAGGCGCCTGAAGCACCTCGTCAATCAGCCCGGCCACGCGCCCCATCTCGGCCTTCCCCATGCCGCGCGTCGTCAGCGCCGGCGTGCCGAGACGGATGCCGCTCGTCACGAACGGCGACTGCGTCTCGCGCGGCACGGTGTTCTTGTTCACCGTGATGCCCGCCCTGTCGAGCGCCTGCTCGGCGAGCTTGCCGGTGAGGTTCTTGTTGCGCAGGTCCACCAGCAGCAGGTGGTTGTCGGTGCCGCCGCTCACGATGTGGTAGCCGCGCTCGGCGAGCGCGGCGGCCAGCGTCCTGGCATTGTCCACGACACGCTGTGAGTACGCCTTGAAGTCATCCTGCAGCGCCTCGCCGAACGCCACGGCCTTGGCGGCAACGCAATGTTCGAGCGGCCCTCCCTGCAGGCCCGGGAAGACGGCCTTGTCAATCGTCTTCGCATGCTCGGCCTTGCACAGGATCATGCCGCCGCGCGGTCCGCGCAGCGTCTTGTGCGTGGTCGTCGTGACGACGTCGGCGTACGGCACCGGCGACGGATAGACGCCCGCCGCCACGAGGCCGGCAAAATGCGCCATGTCCACCATCAGGATGGCGCCCACCTTCCTGGCGATCTCCGAGAACCTCGCGAAGTCGAGCACGCGCGAATACGCCGAGTAGCCGGCGATGATCATCTTCGGATTGTGCTCGAGCGCGAGCGCCTCGACCTCGTTCATGTCAATCAGGCCGTCCTCGTTCACGCCGTAGCTCACGATGTGGTACGTCAGGCCGGAGAAGTTCACCGGAGAGCCGTGCGTGAGATGGCCGCCCATGGAGAGGTTGAGGCCGAGCACCGTGTCGCCCGGCTTGAGGAAGGCCAGATAGACCGCGGCGTTCGCCTGCGCGCCGGCGTGCGGTTGCACGTTGGCATGGTCGGCATTGAACAGCTTCTTGGCGCGGTCGATCGCCAGCTGCTCGACTTTGTCCACCACCTCGCAGCCGCCGTAATACCGCTTGTGCGGCAGCCCTTCGGCGTACTTGTTGGTGAGCGGCGAGCCCAGCGCCTCGAGCACCGCGGGGGAGACGAAGTTCTCGCTCGCGATGAGCTCGAGGCCGTCGCTCTGGCGCGCAATCTCCTCCTCGATGTAACCGGCGAGTTCAGGATCCTGCGCGCGCAGCGCGTCGCCCGGGGGGCACCGGTCCCACGACATCCACGACTGGCTCACTGCTCCTCCTTAGCGCTCGATCTTCTCGATGCGGCGTTCGTGCCGGCCGCCTTCGAAGGGCGTCTCCAGCCATGTCTTGAGAATGTCCACGCCTTCCGCCGCGCTCACGAAGCGCGCCGGCAGTACGAGGATGTTGGCGTCGTTGTGCAGCCGCGCGAGCGCGGCGATTTCCTGCGTCCACGCCACCGCGGCGCGCACGTGCGGATGCCGGTTGGCGGCGTACGACATGCCGAGCCCGGTGCCGCAGATCAGCACGCCGCGCTTCGCCTGCCCCGTTTCCACCTCATGCGCGACGGGGTGCGCATAGTCGGCGTAGTCGGTGGAGGCCGCCGAATGCGTGCCGACATCTTCCACGTCGTAGCCGAGGCCGGCCAGCGTGGCCTTGAGCGTCTCCTTCAGCTCGAAGCCCGCATGGTCGGCGCCAATGGGGATGCGCTCCTTGCTCATGACTTGCGCGGCCACTGCGGCCAGGTCTTCACGAGCCCGCGAATCGCCGCGATGCGCTGCTCGGCGAGCTTGTCGGCGGCGAGGTACGACAGGATGCCCTGGCTCTTGGCGATCTCGTACACCTGGAGCGTCGTGTCGAAGATCTCGTCGGCCTTGCGAAGCGCGCGCTCGCGCGTCCAGCCGGCGACTTCACCGTACACGTTGATCACGCCGCCGGCGTTGGCCACGAAATCGGGGCCGTACAGGATGCCGCGCTTCTCCACCGCCTCGCCGTGCTTGGCGGGGACGAGCAGCTGGTTGTTGGCGCCGCCGCAGACGATCTCGACGTTGAGCTTCGGGATCGTGTCGTCGTTGAGGATCGCGCCCAGCGCGCACGGCGCGAAGATGTCGCCCTTCGCCGAGAAGATCGCGTCGCCCTCCACCGCGGTGGCGCCGAACTCCTTGACCATCGCCTGCACCTTCTCGGGACGAATGTCGGTCACCACCAACTTCGCGCCGGCCTTGTGCAGCTCGCCGCAGAGGTAGTGCCCCACATTGCCGACGCCCTGCACGAGGACCGTCTTGCCCGTCAGGTCCGACGACCCCCAGCGGTGCTGGGCCGAGGCCTGGATGGCGCGGAAGACGCCGCGCGCCGTGACGGGCGATGGGTCGCCCGACTTGTTGGCGAGACCGGCGACGTACTCGGTCTCCATGTGCACGTAGTCCATGTCGGCGGTGCTCGTACCCACATCCTCGGCGGTCACGTAACGCCCGCCGAGCGACTCCACGAAGCGGCCGTGGGCGCGGAAGATCAGCTCGCGGTTGGCGGTGCGGTTGTCGCCGATGATGACTGACTTGCCGCCGCCCAGGTTGAGGCCGGCGACGGCGTTCTTGTACGTCATGCCGCGCGCGAGGCGCAGGGCGTCGGTGATGGCCTCTTCGTCGGTGGCGTAGTTCCAGAAGCGCGTGCCGCCGAGCGCCGGGCCGAGGGTCGTGTCGTGAATCGCGATGATGCCGCGGTATCCGGCCGACTTGTCCTGGCAAAGGACCACCTGCTCGTGGCCCATGTCGGACATGGTGTCGAAGATCTGCATAGGGGAGAGAGACGGTAGACGGTGGACGGTG
>JAJZRK010000111.1 GCA_021802745.1 bacterium | reverse complement strand
CCGTGGTCAACGAGTCCGCCACCTGCACTGTGACCGAATCCCAGAGTTCGCGCGGCTCGAGGCGGTTGTTGGCATTCGCATCGAGGATCGCACGCAGGCGATAGGTGCCCGGCGGAAGCAGGGGGATCGTGTAGCGCCCCGTCGTGTCGGTGCGGGCGATCCAGCGGAAGGTCGAGTCGTCTCCGACCTGGGCGTCAATGAGCGCGCCGTTGGCTGGCTTGAGCGTGAGCCAGTCGAAGACCGCGCCGCGCACCACGCCGCGCGGCACGGCGTTGCCCGTGCTGAACACATAGGTCCGCGCCCGGGTGGTCGGGTTGCCGCTCAGGTCGCTCAGCCCTGGCATCAGGGTGAGCGAGTACGCCGTGTTCGGGCGGAATTCCTTGCGCGGGCGCACGGTGATGGCGTCGCGGTGCCAGCTCACCCGCGCCGCGCCGTCGGAGGGCGACAGCACCACCACGGCGCCGAGGTCGGCACCGCCGCGCGGGCGCTCGCTGATCACCTCGTTGAAGCGCACGGTCACGCCGCGGGTCTTCACGTTGAGCGCGCCCGAATCGGGGGTGACCTTCAGGATCACCGGTGCGTTGCGGTCCGGCGGGCCGCCGGGCGGCATGCCGGGAGAGGCGCAGCCGGTCGCGAAGGCCGCGGCGAGGGCCGCGTGCAGCGTGAGGCGCCGGCGAACGTTCACGCGCCGCCCATCGCCTTGATCTTCGTGCGCAGCTGCTCGGCGCGCGCGGCCCACTCGGCCTCCTTGGCGCGCTCCGCCTCCACCACGGCCGCCGGCGCCTTGCCCGTGAAGCCGGGGTTGGCGAGCCGGCCGCGAAGGCCGGTGAGCTGCCTGTCGAGCTGCGTCAGTTCGCCCTCGAGTTTGGCGCGCTCCTTCGCCACGTCCACGATGCCCTCGAGCGGAATCACCACCTCGAGGCCGCCGCCAAGCAGCGCGTGCGCGGCGGCGCCGGCGGCGGTGCCTCCGGCGACGAGTTCGGCGCGGCACATGCGCTGCACGAACGCCTGCTCGGCGAGGGCGAGCGCGGCCCCCGTGGCGTTGCCGGCAAGGTGCGCCGTCAGCGGCTGCGTGGGCGGCAGCGCGTAGTCGTTGCGGATCTGGCGCACCGCGGTGATGACGTCCTTCACCACCTCGAACTCGTGCGCCAGGTCGCTGCGCGCCGGCGCCGTCGGCCATGCCGCCTGCACAAGCCACGTCCCTGGCTGGTGCGCCGGGAGGCGCTGCCAGAGCGTTTCGGTGATGAACGGCATGATCGGGTGCAGCAGGCGCAGGCCCTGGTCGAAGCAGTGCACGAGCAGGGCGCGCGCGATCTCGCGATCGTCGCCCGGCTCGGCGAGGCGGTGCTTGCTCGACTCCACGTACCAGTCGGCGAGGTCGTTCCACAGGAAGCGGCGCGCCGCCTCGGCGTAGGCATCAAGGCGCAGCCCGGCCTGCCGCTGATTCTCCGGCCACGTGCCATTGGCCGGGCGCGCCGGCCCGAGCGCGGCGTCGCACTCGGCCACCGCGTCGGCGAGCCGGTTCACGATCCAGTGATCGGCGCTGCGGAACCTGGAGCGGTCGAGCGCCGCGAGCGGGCGCACCGCGTCGTGCCCCACCTGCATCAGGAGGAAGCGGCCGATGTTCCACAGCTTCGTCGCGAAGTTGCGCCCCGGGGCGAACGACTTTTCGAGGTCGTCGGGATCGAGCAGGACATCCACGCCGAGCCCCATGCCGGCGATCATCGTCCAGCGCAGCGCGTCGGCGCCGTACTTCTCCACGACCTTCAGCGGGTCGATGCCATTGCCCAGCGACTTGGACATCCTGCGGTGCTGCATGTCGCGCACGGTACCGTGCAGGTAGACCGTGTGGAACGGCGCCGCGCCCGTGAACTCGTAGCCGGCCATGATCATTCGAGCAACCCAGAAGAAGAGAATGTCCGGGGCGGTGACGAGCACGTCGGTGGGATAAAACGCCTTCAAGTCCGGGCCGTCCGCCTTGTCGGGCCATCCCAGCGTGCTGATCGGCCAGAGCCACGACGAGAACCAGGTGTCGAGCACGTCCTCGTCCTGCGACCACGCGGCGCCGCAGGTCGGGCAGGGGCCCGTCGGATCCTCCCGCAGCGCCGCTTCGTGCCCGTCGGCGCAACGCCAGACGGGAATGCGGTGCCCCCACCAGAGCTGGCGCGAGATGTTCCAGTCGCGGATGCCCTCCATCCAGTTCACGTACACCGCTTCCCAGCGTTCGGGGACGATGCGCACGGTCCCGTTGCGGACGGCCTCGAGCGCCGGCTTGGCGAGCGGCGCCATCTTCACGAACCACTGGTCGCTCAGGCGCGGCTCCACCACGGTGTGGCACCGGTAGCAGTGCCGCACGGCGTGGTGGTGCTGGTCAACCTTCTCGAGGAAACCCTGGGCCTCGAGCATCTTCACGACCTTCTTGCGCGCGTCGAAGCGCTCGACACCCTTCAACGAGGCGGGGACGCGTCCCTCGGCGTCGTGCACCTGGCCCATGTGTCCATCGGGCGTGATCACCACGGGCATGGCGAGGCCGAGCCGCTTGCCTGCCTCGAAATCGTTGGGGTCGTGCGCCGGCGTGAGCTTCACCATGCCGGTGCCGAATTCCGTATCCACGAACGCGTCCGCCACGATGGGGATGCGCACATTCGCGATTGGGAGCAGCAGCTCGGTGCCGATGAGCTCCTGGTAGCGCTCGTCATCAGGGTGCACGGCCACCGCCACGTCGCCGAGCATCGTCTCGGGGCGCGTGGTGGCGACGGTGATGAAGCGGGACGGGTCGTCGGCGAGCGGATAGCGCACGTGGTACAGCTTGCCGTGCGTGTCCTTGAACTCGGCTTCCTCGTCGGAGAGCGAGGTGAGGCAGCGCGGGCACCAGTGGATCACGCGGTAGCCGCGGTAGATCAGCCCCTTCTCGTACAGCCGCACGAACGCCTCGCGCACCGCGCGCGAAAGCTCCGGCGACAGCGTGTACGCGGTGCGCCGCCAGTCGGCAGAGGCGCCGATGGCGCGCAACTGCTGCAGGATCACGCCGCCCGTTTCGCGTACGAACTCGGCGGTGTGCTTCACGAAGGCCTCGCGGCCCAGGTCGAAGCGCGTTTTGCCTTCCTTCGCGATCAGCCTCTCGACGACGTTCTGGGTGGCGATGCCGGCGTGGTCGGTGCCGGGCACCCACAGCGCTTCGTCGCCCGCCATGCGCCGCCAGCGGATGATGACGTCCTGCACAGAGTTGTTGAGCCCGTGTCCGACGTGTAGCACGGCGGTCACGTTGGGCGGCGGGATGACAATGGTGAACGGGTCGCGCGTGCCGCCGGCGCGGGTCGTGTGCTCGGCGTGCGCGTGAAAGAGGCCGGCCGATTCCCACGCCTCGTACAGGGCGCGCTCGGTGCCGCCAGCGTCGTACTGCGCGGGGATCTCGGAGGAGGACGGATTGGTCATGTCACTCCAAAGATACGGGCGCACGCGTGTCTAACGGTAGGCGGCGAAATCCGCGGCGACATGACGGCCGACGCGGAACTCGTTGCGCCCCATCGGGTATCCGGCCCTCGCCGCGCCCCCCCGCCCCCTGCTAACTTGAAAAGTCAATTACCCTCGCACTCCTCCCCCGCACTCATTCGTTTGATGTCCCAGCTGATCCTCACGCTTCCCGACGGCGCCACCCGCGAGGTGGCGCCTGGCACCCTGCCTAAGGAGGTCGTGGCCTCAATCGGTCCGCGGCTTCTCCTTGCGGCCGTCGCCGTCTCGGTGGACGGCGAGGTGCAGGACCTCCAGACGCCGCTGCGCAAGGGCGGCGCCTTCACGGTCATCACGGACAAGGATCCGCGGGCGCTCGACGTGCTGCGGCACTCGGGGGCGCACATCCTCGCCACCGCGGTGCGCCGCCTGCGTCCCGAGGCGAAGATCGGCTTTGGCCCGGCCATTGACGACGGCTTCTACTACGACTTCGAGGTGGAGAAGCCGTTCACGCCGGAGGATCTCGAGGCGTTCGAGACGGAGATGAAGAAGGTGGCCGCGGAGAAGCTCCCGTTCGTGCGCGCCGAGGTGAACCAGGTTGAGGCGAAGAAGGTCTTCGCCGACGACCCGCTCAAACTCGAGCGGCTCGCCGACTTCGAGGGGAGCGACGAGGTCATCTCCACCTACACCGACGGCGGGTTCACCGACCTGTGCCGCGGCCCGCACGTCCCCGACACCTCGTACCTGAAGCATTTCAAGCTGCTGCACACCGCCGGCGCGTACTGGCGCGGCGACGAGAAGCGGCAGATGCTGCAGCGCATCTATGCCACGGCCTTCTTCAAGAAGGAGGACCTGGACGCGCACCTGCACCGGATCGAGGAGGCGAAGCGCCGCGATCATCGGGTGCTCGGCAAGTCGCTCGACCTCTTCCCGTTCTTCCCCGTGTCGCCGGGCGCGGCCTTCTGGACGCCGCGCGGCACCACGCTGTACAACGCGGTCGAGCAGTTCGTGCGCGAGCGGCAGCGCGAGGACTTCCTCGAGGTGAAGACGCCGCTGCTCTACTCGAAGACGCTGTGGGAACAATCGGGGCACTGGGGCAAGTACAAGGAGAACATGTTCCTTGTGCTGAACAGCGAGACCGAAGAGCACGACATGTCGCTGAAGCCCATGAACTGCCCGTCGCACTACGTCTTCTACAACTCGCACAAGCATTCGTATCGCGAGCTGCCCATCCGGTACGTCACCTTCGACGTCCTGCACCGCAACGAGGTGTCGGGGGCGCTGTCGGGGCTGACCCGCGTGCGGCAGTTCGCGCAGGACGACTGCCATGTCTTCCTGCGCGAGGACCAGATTGCCGACGAGGTGAAGTTCCTCATGGACTTCATCCTCGGCTACTACGACGCCTTCGGGCTGCCGGCGACGCTGCGTTTTGCGACGCGGCCGCCGGTGCGCATCGGCAGCGATGCGCTGTGGGACCAGGCGGAGGCGTCGCTGCGGGCCGCGCTCGAGGCGACCGGCCGTCCGTACGAGCTCAAGCCGGGCGACGGCGCGTTCTACGGGCCCAAGATTGACTTCGACGTCACCGATTCCATCGGCCGGCAGTGGCAGCTGGGGACGATCCAGCTCGACTACAACGCGCCGGAACGGTTCGATCTCGAGTACGTGGGCGACGACAACACGACGCACCGCCCGGTGGTGATCCACCGCGCGGTGAGCGGGAGTTTCGAGCGGTTCCTCGCCATCCTCATCGAGCACTTTGCCGGCGCATTCCCAGTCTGGCTGGCGCCGGAACAGGTGCGCGTGCTCCCCATCTCGGACGAACTCACCGACGTCGCCGCGGCGGTGACGCGCCGCATGAAGGACGCCGGCATCCGCGCCCATCTCGCGACGGACGAGTCCCTGAACTACCGTATCCGTCAGGCCGAAGTGATGAAGGTGCCGTACATGGCCGTCATCGGAAAGCGCGAGGCCGAGGCCGGCACGATCGCCGTGCGCATGCGCGGCGAGGGGAAGAAACAGGAGGTGGTCAGCGTGGAGTCGTTCATCGAACGCGTGCGCGGGGAGATCGCCTCGCGCGCCTTGACCCTCTCGAGCGGCGCGTCCGCGTGACCTGCCGGGTCGCGTCGCGGGTCGCCTGGCGCCTTGCGGTGCTGCTGGTTGTCGTGCCCGGTGTCGCCCGTACGCAGGGCCTCCCCACGCCGGTCGAAACGGACCAGACGGGGATCGTGGCGGAGGGGAAGCCCGCCATTCGGTACGAGCGCGTGGCCGGCGAAATCGTCGCCGGAACCTACGCCGGAGTGGTGGGCTACTTTGTGGGACGCGGCATTGGCACCATCGCCACAACCATGTTGAAGGCGGAGAACGACCGCCTGCGCGAGCGCGTCGTCAACGGCATCGGCATCGGCAGCGCGGCGTTCGCGATTGGCGGGACGGTGTTCGCGATCGGCAACATTGGCGCCGAGACGGGAAGCTTTCACACGACGATGCTGGGCGTGTCGGCCGGTGTGGTGGCCAGCCTGGCGATGTCGCACCTGGTTTTCAACGGACGCATGCCGTCCAATGAAAGTTCGTCGCGGGCCAAGTGGCTGATGGCCGCGCTCGACGCGTCGCTGCCGGCGATTGGAGGGACCATTGCGTTCAATACGTCGAGGAAGTGGCAGCGGTAGGGGCAGACGGAAGACGGGAGACGGAAGAAGGAAGGCGGTCCACGACAACGACATGCGCCGCGTACTGGCGGCGCTTGTCGTTTCGGGCAGTCTCGTTGGGGCGCCGGCACGTCCTCGTGGCTCGTGTCGCGCGCCAACGGGCAGACGAGCGAGTGGGGACTCAACGTCGCCGCGCCCACCATCGTGACGGCGTTCGCGTTCCGATACGCGGAATGGCCGATGACCGGGGAAACCGCGGAGCGGCGCCGTTCCATGGGCCGCTGGCGCCTCCTGGCGCCCGTTGGGATGTCGGCCGTCACCGCCACGGCCCTTGCCACGGCGACGCGCGAAACTCGCTAGTTTGGATGGGCATCCGCCATCTGCCATCCGCCATCTGCCCTTACTCAGCATATGTCCACTCCCGTCATCGTCTCCGCCGCCCGCACGCCGATTGGCCGCTTCCTCAGTTCGCTTGCCCCGCTGACCGCCCCGGAACTCGGCGCCATCGCCATCAAGGCGGCGATTGAGCGCGCCCAGATTGACCCCGCCGAGATCGGCGAGGTGATCATGGGCAACGTGCTGCAGGCGGGGGTGGGGCAGGCCCCCGCACGCCAGGCCCAGCTGAAGGCCGGCATTCCGGCCTCCATTCCCGCTTACACGGTCAACAAGGTGTGCGGCTCGGGGCTGCAGGCGGTGATGCTGGCGGCGCAGGCGATTCGTGCCGGTGACGAACAGCTGCTCGTGGCCGGCGGACAGGAGTCCATGAGCAACGCGCCGCATCTCGTGACCGGCATGCGCTCCGGCGTCAAGTTCGGCGCGCAGGTCATGCAGGATGCGCTCATCAAGGACGGGCTCTGGTGTGCGTTCTACAACCGGCACATGGGCGGCCACGCCGAGTACACGGCGAAGAAGGCGGGCATCACGCGGCAGCGCCAGGACGAACTCGCCTTCAGCTCGCACATGAAGGCGGTGGCGGCCATCGAGGGCGGCAAGTTCAAGGCCGAAATCGCCCCGGCGGAGATTGCCGGCAAGAAGGGGCCGACGATCGTGGATACCGACGAGGGCCCGCGCAAGGACACGACGCTCGAGGCGCTGGCCAAGCTGCGTCCCGCCTTCCCGGGCGACGCGCCCAAGGACATGAAGCCCGAGGAACTCACCGTCACCGCCGGCAATGCCCCCGGACTCAATGATGGCGGCGCCGCGCTGGTGATCGCCGACGAAGAGTACGCCAAGGCCAACGGCCTGCCGATCCTCGCGCGCATCACCGGCTACGCCTCAGGTGGCGGCGATCCGCAGGACCTGTTCTTCGCGCCGATCATTGCGGTGCAGAACCTGATGAAGAAGACCTGCATGAAGATCGGCGACTTCGACCTCATCGAGGCCAACGAGGCGTTCGCCGCGCAGGCGCTGGCCGACGGCGATGGGCTGGGCTGGGACTGGGACCGGGTCAACGTGAATGGCGGCGCCATCGCGCTCGGCCATCCGATCGGGGCGAGCGGCGCGCGCATCCTGACCACGCTGCTGTATGCCCTGCGCGATCGCGGCCTGCACACCGGGCTCGCGACGCTCTGCCTCGGCGGCGGCAACGCGGTGGCGCTCTCCGTCGAGCGGGTCTGAGGCCAGTCATGAGAACGACCGCGCGGCTCGCGGCGTTCGTCGGCATCTCGCTGGTCGCGCTCTTCGTCCTGCCGGCCATCGTGTATCCGTTCGTGCAGTTCGGAACGGCCGTCACCGGCACGCGGCTCATCGGCTTCGGCGTGATGGCCTGCGTCGCGTTGCTGGTTGCCACGGTCGTGACGGTGCGCATCTTCGGCGAGCCATGGAGTGATGCGACGCGACTCGGCGGCGATGCGCTCGGGGTGTGGCCGCTCGGCGGTGGAGCGGCCGCCGGGTGGTTTGCCATCGCCACTCCGACCGGCCTCCTGATCTGGGCCGGAGCACTGCGCGTCGTCCCCGCCGAGGGCGGGAACTGGGGGCAGGGGGCGCTGCTCGCGCTCGCCATCCTCGTGCCGGCGGCGTTCACCGAGGAGCTTGGCCTGCGAGGCTACGCCTTCACGCTGCTGCATCGCGAGTGGGGGCCGGCCGTCGCGGTCGGCACGACGTCGGTGCTGTTCGGCCTGCTGCACCTGTTCAACCCCGGCGTAACCGTGCAGTCGGTGATCATGGTGACGCTCGCCGGCGTCTTTCTCGCCATCGTTCGTCTCGCCTTCAATTCGCTGTGGGCGGCATGGATGGCGCACCTCGCCTATAACTTCGTGCAGGTCGCGGTCTTTCATACACCGGTCTCCGGGCTCGCCCTGCCGCAGCCGAATTACCGCACCGTCTCCACCGGCGCCGCCTGGCTGACCGGCGGCGCGTGGGGGCCCGAAGCCGGCGCCGCGGCCGCCTTCGGAATGCTGGGCATTAGCTTTCTGCTGGCCATGCACGCGGGATGGATTGGCATCCATCGGCGCGGATGGCGACTCGACATCGAATGGCGGCCGTCGCGCCGCAGGGAGTCATAGACATGTCCGACCGCATTGCGGTGATCGGCGCTGGGCAGATGGGAAACGGCATCGCGCACGTCTGCGCCGTGGCCGGCCACGACGTGACGATGATTGACGTCAGTCAGGGCGCGCTCGACAAGGCGAAGGCGACGATTGACAAGAATCTCGACCGCCAGGTGAAGAAGGGCGCGCTCGACGAGGCCGCCAAGGCCGCCGCGCTCGGTCGCATCGCCACGGCTACTTCGATGGACGCCATCGCCAACGCGGCGTTCGTCATCGAGGCCGCCACGGAGAACGTGGAGCTCAAGCACAAGATCTTCGCCGACATGGACCGCCTCGCGCCCGCCGGCGCGATTCTCGCGACGAACACGAGTTCCATTTCGATCACCGAGATTGCGGGCCGCGTGACACGCCCCGACGCGGTCATCGGCATGCACTTCATGAATCCCGTGCCGGTGATGCAGCTCGTGGAGGTCATCCGCGGCCTCGCCACGAGCGACGACGTCACCGCGCGCACCATCGCGCTCGCCAAGGGCGTGGGCAAGGTGCCGGTGGAAGTGAACGACTACCCCGGCTTCGTCGCCAACCGCATCCTGATGCCGATGATCAACGAGGCGGTCTACTGCGTGATGGAAGGCGTGGCGGCGCCTGAGGCGATTGACCAGGTCATGAAGCTCGGCATGAACCACCCCATGGGCCCGCTGGCCCTCGCCGATTTCATCGGCCTCGACACCTGCCTTGCGATCCTCGAGGTGATGCACCAGGGGCTTGGCGATCCCAAGTACCGGCCGTGTCCATTGCTGCGGAAGTATGTGGCGCAGGGATGGCTGGGGCGCAAGGCGGGGCGAGGGTTCTACTCATACTGACGGTGGACGGTAGACGGTGGACGGCAGATGAGGTCCACCGTCTGCGTTTTCTGCCTTCGACTCACCGCACACCGTCCTCGCATCGACCATCTACCGTCAACCGTCAACCGTCTACCGTCTCCTTGAATCCGTTACTGCACCTCTCCGAGACCCAGCACGCCATCATCGACACCGCGCGCGAATTCTGCGCGGCCGAGGTGACACCGTTCGCGGCGCAGTGGGATCGCGATGCGCATTTCGATCCGACGCTCATCCGCAAGCTCGGCGAACTCGGCTTCCTCGGCATGATGATCCCCGAGGCGTACGATGGCCTCGCGCTCGACACCACCACGTACCTGCTGGCACTCGAGGAGATCTCGGCGGCCGACGCCTCGGTCGGCGTGCTGATGAGCGTGCACAACTCCCTGCCGACGCAGATGATCCTGAAGTACGGCAGCGAGGGGCAGAAGCGGGAGTTCCTCGGGCCGCTGGCGCGCGGCGAGAAACTGGGCGCGTTCGCCCTCTCCGAGCCCGAAGCCGGCTCCGACGCCAGCGCGCTGCATGCGCAGGCCGTGCGCGACGGCGATGATTGGGTGCTGAACGGCACCAAGGCGTGGATCTCGGCGGGCGCGCATGCCGGCGTCATTCTGGCGATGGCGCGCACCGATGCGCCGGAACATCGTCGCGGCGGCAAGGGGATCGGGGCGTTCATCATCACCCCCGACCTTCCGGGCTTCAAGGTCGGCCGGAAGGAGAACAAGATGGGGCTGCGCGCGTCGGAGACCGTGCAGCTCGTCTTCGACAACCTGCGGGTGCCGGGCGACCGGATTCTTGGCGATCCCTCGCTGGGCTTCGTGTACGCCATGCAGTCGCTCGAGGCCGGACGGCTCGGGATCGCCGCGCAGGCCGTCGGCATCGCGCGCGCCGCCTTTGAGCATGCCGCGGCGTACGCGAAGGAACGCCACCAGTTCGGCAAGGGGATCGGCGAGTTCCAGGGGATCCAGTTCAAGCTGGCCGACATGGCGACGCGCATCAATGCCGCCAGGTCGTTGCTGCACACCACGGCCGCGGCCAAGGATCGCGGCGAGCGCATCACCGAATACGCGGCGATGTGCAAGCTCTTCGCCACCGAGACGGCGATGTGGGTGACCACACAGGCCATCCAGGTGTTCGGCGGCTATGGGTATACGACCGACTATCCCGTCGAACGGCTCTTTCGCGACGCGAAGGTCACGGAGATCTACGAGGGGACGTCGGAGATTCAGCGGATCGTGATTGGACGGGCGGCGCTGAAGTAGATGGTAGACGGTAGACGGTAGACGGTAGACCGCG
>JAJZRK010000110.1 GCA_021802745.1 bacterium | reverse complement strand
CGGACCGTTTCTCTTTCCCCTCGGGTCATGCGTGCGCGGCGATGGCCGTGGCCTTCGCCTACGGCATGTCCATGCCCGGTCTTGCCGTGCCGTTGACGCTGCTGGCGGTGATCGTCGGCATGTCCCGAGTGAGGCTCGGTGTGCACTATCCGGGCGACGTGCTGGCCGGCGAGGCCATCGCCATCGTCACGGTGCTCGGCTTCTGGACGCTCGGCTGACGCGCGGGCGGGGTGCCATGCGGATTGCGGTGTTCACCGACACGTTTGCACCGCAAATCAACGGCGTCGCGCGCACGCTCGGCCGCCTCGTTGACGCGCTGCGCGAGCGCGGCGGCGAGGCGACGGTGATCACCGTGCAGGGCATGGAGTACGACGCCCCGGAGCGCACCCTGGTGCGGTGGCCGGCGATCCCGTTCTGGGCCTATCCGGAGTTGCGCATCGCCTCTCCGCGCGTGGGCGAGGCACGCCGCCTGCTGCGCCAGCTCAAGCCCGACCTCGTGCACGCCGCCACCCCGTTCGGCGTCGGGCTGGCGGCGCGCGCCGCGGCGCGCGCCGAGCAGATTCCGCTCGTCTCCTCGTTTCATACGGACTTTGCGGCGTACCTGCGCTACTACCGGCTGCAGTTCCTCGACGCCGTGGCATGGCCGTATCTCCGCTGGTTTCACAACGGCGGCCGCCGCACCTTCGTCCCGACGCGACGCGGTGCCGAGCAGCTTCGCCAGCACGGCTTCGACGGCGTTCGCGTGTGGGGACGCGGCGTGGATCGCGCGCGTTTCTCCCCCCGGTTCCGGTCGCTGGCGTTGCGCAGGGCGCTCGGCGTCAGGGACCACGACGCGTTGTTCGTGTACGTGGGGCGTCTCGCCCCCGAGAAGGGGATCGGTACCATCCTCGAGGCGGCAAGGAGCCTTCAGCTCGGTCCCGGCAGCAGCATTCGTCTGGCGTTTGTTGGCGACGGCCCGGCCGAGGAGCGATATCGGGCCTCGGCGCCCGACGGAACGATCTTCGCCGGGCGGCTGCTGGGTGCGGCGCTCAGCGAGTTCTATGCCTCTGCAGATGGATTCGTGTTTGCGTCGTCGACGGACACCTTCGGCAACGTGCTGCTCGAGGCCATGGCGTCGGGCCTGCCGGTGATCGCGCCGAACGACGGACCGACGCTCGACGTGGCGCACGCGGGCAACGCACTCGTCGTGCCGGCGCGAGACGCCCGGGCCGTGGCGGGGGCCATGCAGCGTATCGCGGGCGATCCGGCCCTGCGGGCGAGGCTACGCACCCGCTCGCTGCAAAGCGCTGCGGAGCGCGACTGGGGCCGAATCTGGGACGACTTGTTCAGTGAGTACGCGCAGGCGGCTGGTGGCGGCGTATCGGCGCCGCAGCGAGAGGCCGCCGTCGGCTGATCAGCGTTCGGCGGCGTCGTCCACGACCGAGCCATCGGGTGCGACGATCTCGACCGGCGCGCCCGCCACTTCCTCCAGCAGGCCTTTCTTGCGATTGGCCCCCCACAGTTCGAGCCGCATCGGGGCGCCGCTGACGGGCGGGTGCGCCGTGATGCGCACGGCACGACGCAGCCAGCGCACGCGCAGGCGATCCACGGCGGCGGCGTGGCCGCGGTCGAAGCCGTCGGCCACCCGCAAGAGGGCGGCAAGGCGCTGGATGCGCTCGCGTGTGGCGCGGTCGAGCTGCCCGTAGGTCTCGTGCCGGCGCCGGTCGGGGACGGCGCCGCGATGGTAGCGGGCGACGTGGGCAACGACGCCCTGCTCATCGGGTGTCATGCCCAGGAAGTCGGCATGCTGGATCAGATGGAACGAATGCTTGTGGTGCTGCTGGTAGTTGATGTGGTAGCCGACGTCGTGCAGCAGCGCGGCGTCGGCGATCGTCGCCCGGTCGGCGGCTGTACATCCGAGCCGGAGGCCGATGGCGTCGAAAAGCTGCAGTGCCAGCTTCTGCACCTGGCGCGCATGGGGTTCCTCGTAGTGGCAGCGCTCGGCGAACTCGCGTACCGAGCGTTCCCGGGCCTCGCCGGGATCGCTCACCACCGGCTTGACGCGGGCGAGGTCGAGGAGCAGTCCCTCGCGAATGCCGTATGCGGACGCGACGAAGCTGCGTGGTTCGATGCGCGCACACACCTCGGCCGCGACCGCGAGCCCGGCGACGATGATGTCGGCGCGCCCCGCGTTGAGGCCAGGGACGGCGAGTCGTTCGTCGGGCGTCAACTGTTGCAGCAACTCGAGGATCAGTTCCACCTCGTGCCAAGGAATGCGCGTGCCGTGCACGGAATGCGCGATGCGCACGCCCTGCCGATGGAGATACATCCCGGCGAGGTTGGTGAACGTGCCGCCCGAGGCGATGACTTCGGCGCCTCGCCAGTCGCGCACGGGGAGCACCCGGTGCAGTTCCTCACGCACCGCCTTGCGCAGCTTCCGGACGCCCTTGCGCCCGGGCCGGTCGCGGAGGAACCGCTCGGTGAGGCGCACGGCGCCGAACGGAAGCGAGACGAAGCGTTCGACGATGCCCTCGGCAGCGAGCGCGAGCTCGAGCGAACCACCGCCGATGTCCATCACGACGGCGCGGCCGCGCCCAAGGTCGAAGTGCGCCAGGGCACTCCGGAAGGCAAGTCGCGCCTCCTCCTCGCCATCGAGGACACGGGGGCGCAGTCCCGCCGCCTCTCGCAATCGCCGCAAGAACGCGGCGCCGTTGGAGGCGTCGCGTACCGCCGAAGTGGCCACCGCCTCGATGCGCTTGCACCCTAGTTGCTTGGCGAGCGTGGCCATGCGCGTGACCGCCTCGATCGCGAGGCGCATGGGCTCGTCGCCGAGCGCCCCCGTTTCGTGCAGGCCGGCCTGGAGCCGCGGCGCGGCCTTCATCTCGTCAATGACGCGAATCGCCCCATTCGCCGACACGTCGGCGACGATCTGGCGGACGCTGTTGGACCCGATGTCGATGGCCGCGATGCGCTGCGTCCCGTCCTCGCGCTGGGCACGCGAGGCGTTGGCGGAATGCAGGTGCAGGAGGTTTGATGTCGCCACCTGGCGTGCCCTCGGGAAAAAG
This sequence comes from bacterium, assembly GCA_021802745.1. Next base: position 7,835 of record JAJZRK010000110.1, on the reverse strand, counting down.
CCTGCGCCCAATCTGGCGCGCCGGCCCCGCTGCGGTCAGTACTGGTTCACGAGGCTCATGAACTTGAACCAGCCGTCGCGCTCGAGAATGGAGCCGAACAGGCGGCCGGTGCGCTCGGCGTCGTCTCCTGAACGGTAACGCACGATGCAGTTCTTCCAGAGTCTGTTATGCCCCTGCACCTCGGGCGTTCCCGGGCAGGTGAGCCCCGCCACCGTCAGCGGTTTGCCGCCCAGCCGTACCAGCAGGCGGCGTTCGCCCGACAGGCTCGGCTGATTGATGAGCGTCCAGACGAGACCAGGCGCTTGCCGGTACGGCGGCTTGGTGTACGGCGATTCCGGGTACACCAGGTCGATGAACTCCCGCGCCGTAAGCACCGTCCGGCGCATCGCGGTTCGATTATTCGTGGCGATGGCCACGGTCAGTCGCTCGATGAGCTGCTCGCGCGAACCGCTGGCGTCGCCCAGTGCGGTAACGGCGCGGCCGCCAACCGCGGCGCGAAAGCGGCGAATCTCCTCCTCGACCGGGAGGATGGAGTCCACGATGTAGCCGGGGCTGGCCCGATTGATCGAATCCTGCCGGGCGCGTGCGATCGAGTCCGCGCGCGCCGCGTCCGCGAGATCGGCGGCAGGCGCTGAGCGCGAACCATCCGCGCAGGCGAGACCCAGCAGGGTGAGGGCGACGGCGACGAAACGCGAACGAGGCATAACGGAAGGATAAGGGGGAAACAGGACCGGCCGGCTCCCAACGTGCGGAGCCGGCCGGTCCTGCGACGCTCGAACTAGTTCTTGTAGTAGACGGTCCAGCCGCTCCACCACTTCGTGCCGCCCGGAGCGGCGGCGCCGATGTATGAGGTCCCGGTCACGAACGTGCCCGCCTTCGTGGCCAGCTTGCCCGTGAACGTCGAGAGGCCGCCCGCCGCGATGGCCGAGTTCGCCGCCGGCGTCCAGTCGAGGCCGGCGAGCGTGGGCTCGCCGCCGGTCGCCGGCAGCGCCGTGAACAGCGAGGCGGCCGTCGCGGCACTCGCCGTGATGCTGTTGCCGGCGAGGTCAAAGGCGTTCTTGCCGGTCCCAGTCTCGAACACGACATTGTTGGTCTCGGCGACGAGCACGTTGCGGATCGCCAGGTCGGTCGTGGCGAGGTCCGGCGTCAGCACCGAGCCGGCGCGGGCGAACGTCTCGGCGTCGCGCATGCCGATGCCGCCACGCGGGAAGCGCGCCACGACGCCGTTGACGTAGTAGCCGCCGGTGCCGCGGCGCAGCACCATGCCCGTGCCGCCCGACGAACCGGACGTAGCGGTGTTGCCCGTGCCGATGAGCGTGAAGTTCGCGATGAGGGGAAGCGTCAGCGGGGTCGAGTTGAAGGCGAGGTCGCAGCCCGAGCCGGCGCAGCCGTCGTTCTCGATGCCTTCCGGGTCCGACGACGCGGAGCCGGCGCCGGTGCGCGGCGTGAGCACCGTGGACTGCATGGAGATGAGGTACTGCAGGCGGCCGGAGAAGCCCTCCGACATGTCGAAGTGGTCGTCGCCCGTTTCGTAGGAGACGAGGTGGTCGCCGTCGAGTCCGCCGCCCCAGAACTCGTACGAATCGTCGAGCCCGGCGATGGCCTGGAGGTACGAGATGCGCGTGCCCGAGCCCACCGCGGCGAACGAGAAGGAGTTGAGCTCGTTGTTGAGCGACGGCGCAAAGCCGGCGAACTCGACCCGCACGTACGACAGGGTGCCGCTGTTGTCGGTCGGCGTGGTGCCGCCCGAGTAGAGCACCTGGTAGTTCTTGCCGCTCACCACCGCGGTGCCATCGGTGTTGGTGCCCTCAACCTCCACCGTGCCGCTGCGGTTGATGAGCGCGTTGCCGACGAGGATGAGGCCGCCCCAGTCACCGGTCTGGCGCTGGCCCGCCGCGCGCGACGACGTGAAGACGATCGGCGCCGTGGCGGTGCCGACCGCCTGGATCTTGGCGCCGCGCAGGATGAAGAGCGACGAGCCGAGGGTGTTGTAGTCGCCCTTGATCGTCGTGCCGGGCTGGATGGTGAGCGTCGCGCCGTTGGCGACGTGAATGAAGCCCTTCAGCGTATACGCCGTATCGGCGTACAGGGTGCGGCTCGCCGTGATGTCGCCGGTGATGTCCGCGGCCGCGTGGCCAAACGCCAGCGTGGTGACGCTGAACTCGCCCGACGGCGTGCTGGTGACGGAGCCGCGCACGGTGACGATCCGATAGCGATAGAGCGTCGCCACCTTGAGACCGGTATCGGTATACGTCACCGCGCCGGCGGTCGCCGGCGCCGCGACGGTGCCCACCTGCGCGAACGCACCCGCTGCGCCCTCGGCGCGCTCGACGTTGTAGCCGGTGTCGCCCGCCTTGCTGTTGAACGTGATGCGCACCGTGGATGACGAGGTGGCGGTAGCGGCGGCGCCGATGACGGGCGTGGCCGTGGGCGCCGTGGCGCTGTCGCTGCTGCACGCGGCAGCCAGCAGGCCGAGCGCGGCGACAACGGTAGCCACGAGGCGACGATGGACGGTCATTGCGGAGTTTCCTCTTAGGGGTGTGCGGGGTCGGCCCCGACGACGGGGCCCGCTTCAACGCCTCTAAAGAAGGGCGTTCAATTCGATGATTCGGTCAGCGAACGGTCACGGTCGGGTAACGCTCCGCTGGGCGGAACGCCGAACGGGGCGGGAAGCGTGCGCACGCATCCCGCCCCGTTCACGACGGCCCGGCGTCCGGTGCTACGGACGCCAGACGAATCCGGCTTGCACCGTCCGGCCCGCGCGGTATTCCTCGCGCGTTACCGTGCCCTGCGTCGTGCGATACACCGCGTCCAACAGGTTCTTCGCGTCGAGGCGCATGGAGAAGCCGGCGACCAGCGGCAGGCGCAGCGAGAGGTCCATCACGTTGCGTGCCCGCTCGATGACGTCGGGCAGCGGGGCATCGCCGGCGGCGTCAATCCGGTCGCCCACCCGGTTGAAGAGCATGGTGGCGCTGGCATCGCCCTTGCGGCTCGTCCACGTCAGCCCGGTGTTCAGCACGTACGGCGCCTGTCCCACCATCGCGCGCTTCAGGTTGGTGGCGCTTGCCTGCGTATCCTTGCCCAGCGAGATCTCGCTCTGCATCACCGTCAGGTTGGTGAACAGCGAGAATCCGCGCAGGAAGTTGGCGAACGAATCGAGCGACTTGCGCGCCTCGAGTTCGATGCCGTAGTTCGTGGCGCTCTCGGCATTCACGTAGATCACGGTGCGGGTCCCTGATCCCGCCGAGCGGTAGACGCGTTCGATCGGCAGGTCGAACGTCTTGCCGAACACGGCGGCGCTCAGCACCTCGCCGGCGCTCGGGTACCACTCCCAGCGGGCATCCACGTTGACGATGCGAGTGCGTTCCAGCTGGTCGTTGCCCTGCGTGTCGTCGCCGTTCAGCACGTCGCGGCTCTTGATGGGCGAGAGCTCGCGGTACTCCGGACGCGCCAGCGTCTGCGACGCCGACAGGCGCACCTGCTGGTCGTTGGGCAGCGTGACGTTGAACGCCAGCGACGGGAGCACGTCGTTCCAGCGCTTGGTGACCGTGATCGGGTTGCCGAGCGTGCTCTGCGCGTGCACGTCCACCGCGTCGCGTTCGTACCGCGCACCGGCGATCATCCGCCAGCGTTCGCTGAGCGCCCAATCGGTCATCAGGTAGCCGGCGACGAGCTTGTCCTCGGCGTCGTACGATCCGCCCTGCGACAGCGGGGCGATGTCGAACAGGTGGCCATTGGAAAAACGACCGTCGAAGATCTGCTCCGGCGAGAGGGCGCGCACGCTGTCGGGCGCGAGGGCGGCGCTCAGGCTGTAGGCGTTGGTGCCCGCGTCGCGCGTGGTGGAGCGGGCAAGGACGCCGCCCTTCAACTGGTGCTGCCGGGCGGCGGACGACCCGAACTTGAACAGATAGTTGGCGCGCGCCTCGCGGTTGGTCTCGTCGAGCGAGGAGAAGGTGCGAACGGAGCCGCCGTTGCCCGTGTTGAGCCAGAGGTACTTCGCTCCACCGGACGGCGCCTGCTCGATGGCCTGCACGAACTCGGTGCGGTCCGGTTCGTCGCGGGTGACGCCGCTCAGGGTGCCGGCCACATCCAGCGTGTGACGCTCGCCAAACTGAAACTCGCCGCCGAGCTGCGTCGAGAACATGGACCGCTCGACGTACTGCATGCGCTGGATGCGCGCGTCAATGGCCTCGTTCTCGAACGACCCACTCTCGACGCGGGCGCTGTTGTCGGCGGTGCGATTGTACATGCCGTTGAACATCAGGCGCGAGCTGCCGCCGAGCATGGTGCTGAGGTTCGCCAGGCCGCCCCAGAGCACGCCCTGGCTGCTGCTCGAGCCGGTGAAGCGGTCGATCTCCACCGTCGAACCCTTGACCGGTCCACGATTGGCGAGGGCGCGCACCTGGTCGGCCTTGACGTCCGTGGTGCGGGCAAAGGTCCCCGAGAACAGGTAGCCCAACCGATGTCCGAACAGCACCGGATCGTTGCCGCCGACGGAGACGGCCGCGTTCACATTTGGCGCCGCCGTCGCCGACGTCGGCGACCAGGCGTCGCGAAACTGGCTCACGAGGAGGTTCTTGTCGCCCTGGTTCAGGTTGAGCCCCTGCAGGTTGCCGACCTCGCGCAGGAGCTGCGGGAGGTTGCGCTTGCTGTTGACCATCCCCCAGTTCTCGCCACCCGTCGTCTGGCCGACCAGGATGTTCTTGCCCGTTGCCGTCTGCGCGTAGCCCCCGCCGAGGGAAGCGGAGTAGGTGCGTTCGGCGGGGAACTCCTTCGTCTTGATGTCGACGGACGCGCCCGAGAAGTCACCCGGCTGGTCGGGCGTGAACGTCTTGGTGGTCGTGATCGTCTGCAGCAGGCCCGACGGAAAGAGATCCAGCGGCACGACACGCTTCTCGGGTTCGGGGCTCGGCACGCGCGCGCCGTTGAGCGAGCTCGTGGTGTAGCGCTCGCCGAGGCCGCGGACGAAGACGTACTTGCCGTCCTGCACGGAGACGCCGCTGATGCGCTGCACCGTCTGTGCGGCATTGCCGTCGGGACTCTTCTGGATCTGCTCGGAGGTCACCGAGCTGACGACCCCGACGCTGATGCGCTGCTGGTCCAGCGCCTCGCTGACGCTGCCGCGCTCGGCCGCCGCCGAGACGGTCACGGCGCTGAGCTGCATCGTGGCCGTCGTGAGCGCGATGTTCTGCTCGAGCGTCTTGCCGGCGTCGATGAAAAGCCCGGTGATCGTCTTCGGCTGGAACCCGATACGGCGGGCGAAGAGCGTCACCGTGCCCGCGGCGACGCCGTTGATCGTGAAGCGGCCGTCAACGCCCGACATGGTGCCAAGCTTGGTGCCGACCAGCTGTACGGCCACGTCACTGAGGCCCTGGCCCGTGCCGGCATCAATGACGCGACCCACGACGCGCCCCGGGCGGGCGCTCTGGGCCTGGGCAATCGAAGCCGCAGTCGCCAGGGAGAGACCGGCGACGAGCAGCGAACGGAGGAAGCGCATTTTATGGTTGGTGTGCGGGAGCGATCGATGGAGACGTGCGGGGGGTCCGTCGCCGCACATCACGAACGATCACGCGAGCTCCCGACGCCTTCTTCTCAGTTCTGCAACGATTGTGTAACGGTCCCCGGATCGCCGGTGCCCGCGTCCGGCGGCGGCTCGTCCACTTCGGACCGGTGCTTGATCTGCTTCCCTTCGGCGAGGTAGACCGCGTCCTCGCTGATGTTGGTGGCGATGTCCGCCACCCGCTCCAGGTTGCGGCTGACAAGGAGCAGCTCGAGGGCGGGGTTGATGGTCCGGGGGTCGGCCATCATGTGCGTGAGCAGCACGCGGAAGAGCGAGTCGTGCAGCGCGTCCACCTCGTCGTCGCGCTGGCACACCTCGCGTCCGAGTGCGCCGTCCGCCCGGACGAACGCGTCCAGCGCGTCGGCCAGCATGCTACGCGACCGCCGCGCCATTTCGGCGAGGGAACCTTCGGGGAGGGAGGTCGCGGGCAGCGCGTGCATGCGCTGCACGCTCTGGGCGATGTTCACCGCGTGGTCCCCCACGCGCTCGATGTCGGAGATGACCTTGATGGCGCCGATCAGGAAGCGCAGGTCGCGCGCCATGGGCTGCTGGAGCGCGAGCAGCTGCACGGCAAGCTGCTCGGCGTCGAGCTCCATGCGGTCGATCTCGTGGTCGGCCGCGATCACCTCGGCGGCGCGCTTGACGTCGCGCCGCACGAGGGCGTCCACGGAGAGTTCCACGAGTTCCTCGGCGCGCGAGGACATCTCGAGCAGGTGGTCCTTCAACTCGCCAAGCTGGTCGTGAAAGTGCCGGAAGCCGGCCGAGGGTTCTGCGGTCATCCGTATCTCCCGGTGATGAAGGCCTCGGTGCGCTCCTCGCGCGGGGCCGTGAAGAGCTGCGTGGTGGCGCCATGCTCGACGAGCCGGCCCTCGACCAGGAGCGCGGTCTCGTCGGACAGTCGCGCCGCCTGCTGCAGGTTGTGCGTCACGATCACGATGGTCACCTCCGCGCGCAACGTCCAGAGCACCTCCTCGATGCGCTGGGTCGCGATCGGGTCGAGCGCCGAGCACGGTTCGTCGAGCAGCAGGACCTCGGGGTCATTGGCGAGCGCGCGGGCGATGCAGAGGCGCTGCTGCTCGCCGCCCGAGAGGCGGCGGGCCGGCTGCCGCAGGCGGTCCTTGACTTCGTCCCACAGCGCGGCGCGGCGCAGGGCAAGCTCGACCACCGCGTCGAGTTCCTGCCGCGCCAGGTGGAGGTTCAGTCGGGGTCCCGCCGCGACATTGTCGTAGATCGAGGTCGGGAAGGGCGTCCACCGCTGGAACACCATGCCGACACGCTGGCGGAGCGCCTCGACGGGCGTCGCCGTCGAGAAGATGCTCTCGCCATCGAGCGTCACGTCGCCGGTGACGCGAACGTCCGCGGAGAGCGCGTGGAGCCGGTTGAAGGTGCGCAGGAGCGACGACTTGCCGCAGCCGGACGGGCCGACGATCGCCGTGATGGCCTGCGGCGCGAGCGTCATCGACACCTGGTCGAGGGCACGTGCCTCGCCGTACCAGAGCGAGAGGTCCCGCGTCGCCAGCGCGCCGGATCGGCGGGTGCTCATCCGAACCGTCCCGTGATGTAGGCCTCGGTGCGCGGATCGGAGGGCGCCGTGAACAGCCGGGACGTCGGCGCCATCTCCACGAGTTCGCCATGCAGCACGAAGGCGGTGTGGTCGGAGACGCGCGCGGCCTGCTGCATGTTGTGGGTCACCATCACGATCGTCATGCGGTCCCGCAGTTCGTACACCAGCTCCTCGATCCGCTGCACGCTCAACGGATCGAGGGATGCGGTCGGTTCGTCGAGCAGCAGCACGCGCGGGGAGACCGCCAGCGCGCGCGCGATGCACAGGCGTTGCTGCTGCCCCTCCGACAGCGTGGTCGGGCTGGCCGCCAGCCGGTGCCGGACTTCGTTCCAGAGCGCGGCGCGCTGCAGCGCCGCTTCGGCCGCCTCGCGAAGGAAAGCGACGCCGCGCGCCCCGGCGGCGCGCAGGCCCGCCACCGCATTCTCCTCTATGGAAAGCATCGGGAAGGGCGTGGGGCGCTGCATCACGAGGGCGACCTGTCGGCGCACCGCGACGGCGCTCACACCGGCGTCGTAGATGTCCACGCCATCCAGCCAGACGGAACCCGTGGTCGTTGCACCGCGCGCGGTCTCGTGCAACCGATTCAGGCAGCGCAGCAACGTGCTCTTGCCGCAGCCGGAGGGCCCGATGATGGCCGTGACCCGGCCGGGGACCACGTCCGCGCTCAGGTCGCGCACGACACGCGTTGCGCCGTAGCCGGCGCTCAAAGAT
>JAJZRK010000109.1 GCA_021802745.1 bacterium | reverse complement strand
CCTCGGCCTCCCCTATCACATACCTACCCTCCTCTCCCCGCACCATGCCCCTGCACTCCGCTCCCGTCCCTCCTCTGACTATATTGCCTCTTTGCACGCTGAATGCACCGACACAGGGATTGGAGCAACGCATGCTCGTGGTCATGCAGGCAACCGCTATCGCCGCCGACATCGAGGCGGTGTGCACCGCCATCACCGAGATGGGGTACCAGCCCGTCCCGATGCCCGGCGCGCAGCGCACCACCGTGGGGCTCATCGGCAACGACCGTCGCGTGGACGGGTCGCACATCGAAGCGCTGCCCGGCGTTGCCGAGATCATCTACGTCTCCAGCCCGTTCAAGCAGGTCTCGCGCGAGTGGCGCAGCGAGAACACCACGGTGACCATCGCCCCCGGCGTGACGTTCGGCGGCGCCGCCGTCCCCGTCATCGCCGGCCCCTGCTCGGTGGAGAGCGAGAAGCAGATCCTCGAGGCGGCCACGATGGTGCGCGCCGCCGGCGCCGTCGCCTTGCGCGGCGGCGCCTTCAAGCCGCGGTCATCGCCGTACTCGTTCCAGGGGCTCGGCAAGGAAGGCCTGCAGCTCCTGCAGCGCGCCAAGGCGGAAACCGGCCTCGCCATCGTCACCGAGGCGATGGACGACGAGGGCGCCCAGCTCGTCGCCGAATACGCCGACTGCATCCAGATCGGCGCGCGCAACATGCAGAACTACTCGCTGCTCAAGACGGTCGGTCGCATGCGCAAGCCGGTGATGCTCAAGCGCGGCATGGCAGCCACCGTGCAGGAGCTGCTCCTCAGCGCGGAGTACATTCTCTCCGAGGGCAATGACCAGGTCATCCTCTGCGAACGCGGCGTGCGCACGTGGGACCCGTCGTCGCGCAACATGTTCGACTTGAACGCCATTCCGGCGGTGCAGAAGCTCTCCCATCTCCCGATCATCGCCGATCCAAGCCACGGCACCGGCGTACGCGACCGCGTGGCGCCCATGGCGCGTGCGGCGATCGCCGCCGGCGCCGATGGACTGCTCATCGAAGTGCATCCCGATCCCAACCGGGCGCTGAGCGACGGCGCCCAGTCACTCTTCCCGCAGCAGTTCAGCGACCTGATGCACGAGCTGACCGCCATCGCCGGAGCCATCGGCCGTCGCCTCGCGGCGCCTCCGGCGCGGTGATGCACGCGCCGCACGGCCGGTTTCGGGGGGCGCGCCGCCTGCGGCGCGCCCTCGCCGTCTGCGCCGCCGCGGTCGTCGGGACGGCGCACGCGAGTGCGCAGGCCCCGCGCGACTCCGCCGCCATGACGCTCTATCGCGAGGCCGCGGCCAGGTTCGCGGGCGCCCGGACCATGCGCGCCCGTTTCGAGCAGACGCTCGTGAGTCCCATCAATCCCACGCCGCGCGTGTCGCGCGGCGAGCTCATGCAGCGGCCGCCGAGCCGCTTCGCCTTCCGGTTCACCGATCCCGCGGGCGACGCGGTCGTCTCCGACGGCGAGGCGCTGTGGGTCTACGTGCCGAGCACGGCCAGGGGACAAGTGCTCAAGCTCCCGCGCGAGCTGGGCAGCGCGTTCGACGTCGTCGCGAAACTCCTCGCCAATCCCGGCGACCGCACGCTGGTGCAGGTGGTGCCCGAGCCGGATCGCGTCGGCGGTGAAGCCGTCACCGCCTTCCTGCTCACCCCGCGAGCGGCCGGCGCGCCATTTCAGACGGCGAAGGTCTGGATTGGCGCCGACCGGCTCGTGCGACAACTCGAGATCGTGGAGCCCGGCGGGCTGCGTCGCCACCTGCGCTTCACCAACATGCGCCTCGGCGTCACGCTGCCGAAGCGCGCGTTCGTGTTCGACGTGCCGGCCGGCGTGCGCGTCATTGACCAGGCGGCCCTCCTCGGACCAGGCGCACCGCGCCGTCCGTGAGTCAGCGGCTGCCCTGATCTGGTCGTACAATTGGGTGGCGCGACGCGCTTCGCCGTCCGCGCCCCACCCGACGACACGCGCTCTCATTGCTCGAGGTTCGTATGCGCCTCCGCTCCATTCTGCCCGCCGCCGCCCTCGCCGCCGGCGCCGCCGGCGCCCGTGCACAATCCGACGCGCCTGAGTTGTGGCGCCAGGTCGAGATCGTCCGCACCACCACCGGTGTGCCACACATTCGTGCCGAGAACATCCGCGCGGCCTTCTACGCACTGGCCTGGCTGCAGGCGGAAGACTACGGCCCGCGCACGGCCATGCAGGTGCTGCGCGCCTCGGCGCGCATGGGGCTCGTCTTCGGCCGCGACAGCATGGAACAGGACTTCCTCGCCGAGCGCGCGCACGTCCGCGCCGTCAACAGCTTCGCGAAGCTGCAGCCCAACACGCGCGACGCGTACGACGGCTTCGCCGCGGGCCTGAATCGCTACATCGCCATGCACCGCGATGAGTACCCGGCGACGATGCCGACCGATTTCACCGGCTACGATCTCCTCGCCGGCGACATAGGCGAGCCGGCGTACGCGATGGTGCGGCGCTTCCTCTCGAAGCTCGACCCGAAACAGTTCCCGCCCGGGCAGGGCCGGCACTTCGGCGGCGCATCGCCCAGCGAAGGCGACGCCGAACTCACCCGCGACAATGTCGGCTCCAATGCCTGGGCCTTCGCGCCCAGCCGCACCAAGAGCGGCAAGGCGATCCTGCTGCGCAACCCGCACCTCGTCTGGACCTCGGGCTACTACGAAGCGCAGATGACGGTGCCGGGGCACTTCGACTTCTACGGCGACTTCCGCATCGGCGGGCCGTTCGCCGTGGTCGGCGGGTTCAACGGGAGCCTCGGATGGTCCACCACCAACAACGCCCAGCGCGCCGAAGAGTTCTACGCGCTCGACGTGGACCCGTCGCAGCCGGACCACATCCTGCTCGACGGCACATCCCTTCCCCTCACGCGCGACCTCGTCACCGTGCAGTTCCGCAACGGCGCCGGCATCTCCTCGGAGACGCGCGAGTTCTGGGACACGCCGGCCGGCCCCGTCATCCACCGCGCGGGCGGCAAGATCTACATCATCAAGACCGCCAACGACGGCAACTACCTGGGCGGCGAGCAGTTCCTGCGGATGATGCACGCCACGTCGCTCGCCGACTGGAAGGCAGCCATGCGCCTGCATGGGCGCGGCACCTCGAACTTCACGTACGCCGACAAGGCCGGCAACATCCTCATGGTGTGGAACGCCGCGCTCCCGCTGCTGCCGCATCCGACGGGCGGCGACACGCTCGCCATCCCGGTGAAGCGCACCAGCGACATGTGGACGCAGCTCGTGCCGTGGGACTCGCTCCCGCAGTTCCTGAACCCGAAGGGCGGCTACGTGCACCAGGAAAACAGCTCGCCGCACTTCACAAACATGCGCGAGCCGGTGGACACCATCAACCGGTACCCGAATTTCGAGAAACCGTCGCTGTCGCTGCGCAGCCAGCTCGCGCTGCAGCTCGTGGGCGGCACCAACAAGGTGAGCCTCGAGGACGTGGTCAAGCTCAAGCACTCGTATCGCATGCTGCTCGCCGACCGCGTCAAGCCGGACCTCATCGCGGCGGTGAAGGCGACGAATCCCACCGGCGACGTCGCCGCGGCGCTGGCGCTCATGGAGCAGTGGGACAATACCGCCGCGCCCGAGAGCAACGGGGCCATGCTCTTCGAGACGTGGTGGGCGCGCTACGGCCAGGGGCTCGCCGACTCGCTGCGCTACACGCGCGCGTGGACGTCGGCCGATCCGACGCGCACGCCGGTGGGGCTGTCACAGCCGGCACGCGCCGCCGACGCGTTTGCGTGGGCCGTGGGTGAGACGGCACGCCGCTATGGCTCGTATGACGTGGCGTGGGGGACGGTACATCGGGTGCGCCGCGGCCCCGTGGACGTTCCCGTCGGCGGCTGCGGCGGCGCGCTCGGCTGCTTCCGCGTGCTCAACTTCGCGCGCGACCCCGACGGCAAGCTCTCGGCCAACGGCGGCGACGGCTGGATCCTCGCCGTCGAATTCGGCGACACGCCGCGCGCCTATTCGGCGCTCGCGTACGGCAGCAGCTCACGCCCCGACTCGCCGTGGTATGCGACGCAGGCGGAGCTGTTCGCCAAGGGGGAACTCAAGACGGTCGCGTACACGGCGGCCGATGTGGAGAAGGCGGCGGTGGTCAGATACCGGCCTGGGGAACAGAGATAGAGGATTGGGAATTCGGATCGCGATTCGGGACTGCGACTCCGGATGGCGATGGGCGATGGGGCGCCGCGACGGTGGTCGCGGCGCCTCTCGCTTCCGCTCGACCCTGCGGCGACGCGCGGCGTTATTGCGTGTTTGGATAGAGTGCCGGCAGGTACACGTCCACGCTGGTGCCTGCCCCTTCCTCGCTCTCGATCGTCACGAACCCACCGTACTGCTTGGCGATGGAAAAGACGGTAGCGAGTCCGAGCCCCGTGCCCTTCCCCTGCTCCTTCGTGGTAAAGAACGGCTCGAACGCGCGCGCGCGCGTCTCGGCCGACATGCCGTGCCCGCTGTCGCGCACGGAGAGGCAGACGTACTCCGTACGCGTTGGGCTGGGATCGCCGCGGTTGCGTCGCTCGGTGACCTCGGTGAGTCGCGTGGCGATGGTCAGCGTGCCGCCTGCGGGCATCGCATCGCCCGCATTCACCGCGAGGTTGACGAGCACCTGCTCGACCTGCTGCCGATCGGCGAGCACGGTGTCGCGGGGCGCCGCCAGCCGGCGTTCAATGCGGATGCGATCGCCGACGAGTCGCGAGAGAATGGGCGACGTCGACGCGATGACGGCGTGCAGGGCCACCGGACGCGGCTCGATGGGTTCCGAACGGCTGAACGCGAGCAGCTGCGCCGTGAGCGACCGCGCGCTGGCGGCGGCACGCTGCAGCGCATCGAGGTCGAGGCGGGCGTCATGGGTGGTCGGCAACGCCTCTCCGAGCATCTCGGCGGATGTGTCGATGACGGTGAGCATGTTGTTGAAGTCATGGGCGACCCCGCCGGCCAGCCGGCCGAGCGCCTCCATCTTCTGTGTCTGGCGGGTGCGCTCTCCCGCCAGCCGCTGCTCCGTGACATCCTCAAAGACGCCCGTCGCACGCGATACCGGGCCCGCGGCGTCGCGCACGGCATATAGGCGCCCCCGAATCCACCGCGTGGTCGCGTCAGGACGGTGAATGCGAAAGACAAGCGTGTCGTCCTCGCCGGCGCCGACAATGTAGAGGCTGGCTCGCAGCAGCGACCGATCGTCCGGATGCGTGGCGTCCATCCACACGTTCGGGTCATAACCCGCGTCGAGAGGACGTCCCCAGAGGTCCGCCCACGCCGGGGAGACATACGCAATGCGCAGCGGCGACACGTGGATCTCGACGAAGGCCTCATGGATGTGCTCGGCGAGATGCCGAAAGCGCTCGACGCTCGCGGCGAGACGCGCCATGGCCGATCTCCGCTCCTCCATGACCGCCGCCGGCACCAGAGCCGAGACGCTCGCGAGCGCGACGAAGACATAGAGATGGACAATGAACTCCACCCGCGACGGCGGCAACGAGCCGGGCGCGATCTGCATCGTGGCGATGTCCGCCATGGTAATGCAGGCCACGAGCGCGATACCACCGGCAGCGGCCCACGGTCCATGGCGCAGTGCCGCCCAAATGAGCAGCGGGAAGACCGCGTAGCGCAGGCTGTTCTCGGCGCCCGTGACGCGAGAGTGCGAGGAGCTCAGCATCCATGTGAACGCGCCGATGGCGGCCAGCGTGACGGCCGCTTCGAGCAGCTCACCCCACCGGACGGTCGGGCGCACACGGAGCAATGGCGCGACCGTCAACACCAACGGCGCGAAGGCGAGCATGCCCAGGCCGTCACCCGCCCACCAGATCAACCAGTCGCGCCAGTACTCGCTGGAGGGGCCATGGCCCAGCACGAGCGCGCCAATCAGGGCAGTCACCCCATTGCTCAGGCAGGCGCCACCCACCACCAGCGCGCCGACCTGGCGGAGCGAGCGCAACTCAACGGGCTGGCCGCCCACGCGCAGCACCACCAGCGCGGCCAGACCGGATTCGAGGATGTTGACCAGCGACCCCGCGAACGCCAGCCGACCGGAAAGCCCAATCGCCATGTCCACCATGGCATTCCCGATCAACGCGCCGAGTAGCATGGCGGGCCAGTCGCGGCGTGGTCGGCGCAGCAGCCACCCGAGCAGAACGCCGGCGGCTGGCCAGATCGCGGCGATGCCCGCGAGCGGCGACACCAAGGCGTAGCCCATCGCAGCGCATGCAGCAATCGCCACGCCGGCGGTGCCGGCGAGCGCAAGGTGCGCAGTGAGACGGGAGCCCGGACCAGCGGTTGACGACATCGACGGCGAAGTGGAGGGCGACCGGGTAGCGCGGATCTTTGGAAGAAAGCGGCGACGTCACCGCGTGTAAAGCCGATCCGGTTCGCGCAACAGCCGATCGCGTGCGCGCGCCTCGCCTAACGCCGCACCGCCGACTCTCGCGTCACCGCGTCTCCCCATCGCCAATCGCCGTCCGAAATCGCAATGCCGAATCGCAATCCGAATTCCCAATCCTCAATCGTTCTGCCCCGACTCCCACACCGCACTCACTTCTGCGTCGTATCCGTCGGAATCTTCTCCAGCAGTTGCCGAGGCTCCGTCACCCGCCGCAACAGCGCCGCCGCCCGCTGCACGACCTTGTCGTTGCGCACCAGCCGGCGCCCGGCGTATGGCAGGCCGAATGCCTGGCGCGCCAACTCATTACCCAGCTGGCGGTCCACCAGGGCGGTGGCATCGTTGTACAGTCCGCGGGGCACGTCCACGCCCTCGCGTACGGCCATCGCCCACAGACCGTCGCGCTGCGCCGGCGTCACCGTGAACGCCGTGTCGCGCATCGCGCCGCGCCGCAGTTCGGCCGCGGCGTAGTCCTTGAGCGCCTCGCGGAACTTCGGCGCCGCCGCACCGAGCGCGAGCACGAACGCCCGCTCGGCGGGCGCCGGCACCGAGTCGCCGGCGAGCAGATCCGGCGCGATGCCGCCGCCGCCAAAGACCTTGCGCCCCGCGTCGGTCTTGAAGACCGGGCGCTCCGGACGGTCGTTGATCACGCGCGGCGCGCCGTCGTCGGGGCGCGACGGACGGCTGATGCTGCGTCCCGACGGGGTGAACCAGCGCGCCGTCGTCAGCTTGAGGCCGCCGCCGCCCTCGAGTTCAAAGACATTCTGCGCACTGCCCTTGCCGTACGACGTGCGGCCCAGCACGAGCGCGCGGTCGTGGTCCTGCAGCGCGCCGGCAACAATCTCGGCCGCGCTCGCCGTGCCGGCGTTCACCACCACGGCAATCGGGAGCCGCGGCCACCGCTGCTCGGCGCTGTCCACGTAGACCGACAGCCGCTTCTGGCCGCGCGCGCGCACCTCGACGATCTCCTGCCCCTTGTCGAGGAAGAGATCGGCAATCGCGACACCCTGGTTGAGCAGGCCGCCGGGGTTGTTGCGCAGGTCGAGGATCAGCGAGTGCGCGCCGGCGGCGCCCAGCGAGTCCACGGTGCGCGTCAGTTCTTCGCGCGCCGAATCGCTGAACGTGGAGAGCAGCACGTACCCCACGCCGCCATCGAGCACGAAGGCGCGTGAGATGGACGGCACATGGATCTCGCCGCGCGTGAGTTCAAACGGAATGCGCGCGTTCCCCCGCTCCACGGCAAGTCGCAGGCGTGTGCCCGGCGCCCCGCGCATGGCGTTGCGCGCCTCTTCGATGGTCCACCCGCGCATCGCCTGGCCTTCCACCTCGACCAGCCGGTCACCGGCCTGCACCCCCGCGTGCTCGGCGGGCGAGTTCGGGCGCACCGCCATCACCACCACGTAGCCTTCGCGCCGGTCGGCCTGGATGCCCACGCCGCTGTACAACCCGGAGGTGGCCTCGGTGAGGCGCTTCAGCCGGTCGGGTGGCAGGTAGGTGCTGTTGGGATCGCCGAGCTCGTCCACGAGCCCAATCGCCGCACGGCGCCACAGTTCGTCCACCGTCAGCGAGTCCACGTAGCTGTCGCGCACACGCTCCATCACCGCGGCGAGAAGGCGAGCGCCGCCCACATCCGGCCGCGCCGAACGCCGCAAGGCGCGCTGCACGAGCCAACCGCCCGAGATGGCGCCGGCGGCAAGCACGAGCAGGGTGATGATGAGGCGGTTGCGACGCACGGAATTCCTACGCAAACCAGGGGAGGCGGGTTCCAGCGGGCATCAACCCTGCACCTCGGGACAGGCAAGCGCAACAGCCTGCCAGACGCGCTCCTCGACCGCCTCCACCGACCCGTCGGCGGAGACGGTGACAATCGGTCCGCACTCGGGATGCGCGGCCTGCCAGGCCGGTTCGGCAAACCGTCCGAACGCGGCCTCGACGCGGTCATGGAAGGCACGCTCCGCCTGCTCCATCCGGTCGGCGGCGCCGCGCTGCGCCGCGCGCGAGAGTCCAACCTCCACCGGGAGCGTGAGCAGGAGCGTGACATCGGGGACGAGTCCGCCCGTCGCGAAGGCATTGGCGTCGCGCACTTCGCCCTCGGGGAGTCCGCGCCCACCCACCTGGTAGGCGTACGTGCTCAGGAAGAACCGGTCGAGCAGCACGATCTCGCCACGCTCGAGCGCCGGCTGCACCTGCTCGCCGACCAGCGCGGCGCGCGAGGCCATGAACAGCAGCGCCTCGGTGCGCGGCGGAATCTGTGCGCCGGGGCGCAGCAGCAACGCCCGGATCTCGTCACCCACCGGCGTGCCGCCCGGCTCGCGCAGCGCGCGCACCTGCGCCCCGTGGCGCCCGAGCCGCAGGGCGAGACGCTCCAGCTGCGTCGTCTTGCCGGCGCCCTCGCCGCCCTCGAAGACCACCAGCCGACCGGGCATCGGGGTCACCCGAGCGTGATGATGCCGCTGGTCGCGCCCTTCTTGATCCCCTCGAGGATCCACTGGTTCACCTGCATCATGATCTTGTCGAAGTTCTCCTGCGCCACGATCATGCGCTGGTACAGCGGATTCACCTGCACCTGGCCGAGCAGCTGCTCGAGCTCCTGTTCCATCTCCGCCGTCGGCTGCTCGCCGCGGTCCATCATGTGCGACGCCTCCTGCCGCAGCTGTTCCATCCGCCGCAGGAGCGCCACGGCATCGGCGTCGCCGCCCAGCGCGTCGTTCGCCCGGCGCACGGCCTTGTACTCGTCACTCTGCCCGATGAGGCGGCCCAGTTCCACGGCGCGCTCGTTCAGCATCACGTCTCCTTGCGTCGGGCCACGACGAACCGCTCGCGACCGGTAAGATCCTTGTGTACGGTCACCTGCTCGTACGCGCCCGAGCCATCCACCAGCGCCGCCGCGTCGGCGGCACGCCGCGTGTCCACTTCCAGCGCGAACAGGCCATGCGCCGCGAGCACCGGGGCCGCTCCCGCCACCAGCGCGCGGATCGCCGCCATGCCGTCGCGCTCGGCGAACAAGGCGAAGGAAGGCTCCCAATTGCGCACCAGGTCGGGCAGTTCTCCCGCCTCGGCTGGAGCAATATAGGGCGGGTTCGCCACGAGCGCGCCCAGCACTTCGCCGGCCAGCGGCGCGCACCAGCTGCCGGCCCGGTAATCGAGCAGCGTCCGCCGCTCGGCAGGAAGCGCGCGCAGGTTGTGCCGCGCCACCGTCAGCGCATCGCTGGAAATGTCGGTGGCGATGATCCGCTCGTAGCGCCCCTCGGCCGCGAGCGAGAGGGCGATGGCGCCCGAGCCGGTGCCCACGTCGGCAATGACTCCCGCACCCGCCGTCGCCGCGAGCACGAGCTCCACGAGCTGTTCGGTCTCGGGACGCGGAATCAGCACGCGCTCGTCCACGTAGAGCGTCAGGTGGCGGAAGTCGGCGCGCCGCACCGCGTACTGGAACGGCATGCCGCGCTTGAGCCGTTCGGCGGCCTCGGCGAGCGCCACGAGGGCGGCTGGCGCCAGCGGCTCGTCGCGGTGCACCGACGGCCAGAACCGCGGCAGGCCCAGCACCGCCGCAATCAGGTCGCGCGCTTCCTGGCGCGCCGGCATCCCGCTGGCGCGCCCCAGGTCGTCGGCGAGGGCATCGAGCATCTCGCCAATCGTCCCCTCTGCGGCAGGCGTGATGTCGGCCGGCAGCTCGACGTCGCGCAGCGACTTCACGAACGGCCCCGAGTCCCGGTTGCCCGCGCCTTCCTTCGCATCCGTCATGCGAGTGACTCCCCGCCGCTCGCGAGCCGCTCCTCAAGATCGGCGTTCCTCAGCGCTTCCGTCAGCGCCCCCAGCTTGCCATCGAGCACACCCTGCAGGTCGTGCGTGGTGAAGTTGATGCGATGGTCCGTGATGCGGCTCTGCGGAAAGTTGTACGTGCGGATCTTCGCCGACCGGTCGCCCGTGCTCACGGCGCTGCGGCGCAGGCGCGCGCGCTCCGCTTCCTGTTCCGCGATGCGCTGGTCGAGCAATCGCGAGCGCAGCACTTCCATGGCCTTCGCCTTGTTCTGGATCTGCGAGCGCTGGTCCTGCTGCGTCACCACGAGGCCGGTGGGCAGGTGCGTGATGCGCACGGCGGAGTCGGTGGTGTTGACCCCCTGCCCCCCCGGGCCCGAGGCGCGATACACGTCAATGCGCAGTTCCTTCTCCTCGATGGCGACGTCCACGTCCTCGGCTTCCGGCAGCACGGCGACCGTCGCGGCCGAGGTGTGGATGCGCCCCGACGCCTCGGTGGCCGGCACGCGCTGCACGCGGTGCACCCCCGCCTCGCGGCGCAGTTCGCCGAATGCCCCGGCCCCGGACACCTTGAAGACGGCTTCCTTGTAGCCGCCGAGCCCGCCGTCGGAGAGCGACAGCGTCTCGAGCTTCCAGCCGCCGTGCCGTTCGATGTAGCGGGTGTACATGCGGTACAGGTCGGCGGCAAACAGCGCCGCCTCGTCGCCGCCGGTGCCGGCGCGGATCTCGACAATCGCGTTGCGGTCGTCGAGCGGATCGGGAGGAACGAGGAGCGGCTTGATCTCCTCTTCCAGCCGGGGGATCTCGGCCTCCAGGCGCGCCTGCTCCGCCTGTGCCACTTCGCGCATCTCCGGGTCGTCCAACGCAACGAGCTCGCGCACCTGCGCGAGCTCGTCTTCCAGCTTCTTCA
>JAJZRK010000108.1 GCA_021802745.1 bacterium | reverse complement strand
TGATCAGGAGCGGCTTGCCCGTCTGCGCGACCTTCTCGAGCACCGGGAGCAGGTCCTTCATCGACGAGATCTTCTTGTCGTGGATCAGGATGTAGGCGTCCTCGAGGACGGCTTCCATCTTGTCGGGGTCGGTGATGAAGTACGGCGAGAGGTAGCCGCGGTCGAACTGCATGCCGTCCACGGTCTCCAGCGTCGTCTCGAGGCCGCGCGCCTCCTCGACCGTGATGACGCCGTCCTTGCCCACCTTCTCCATCGCGTCGGCGATGAGGTCGCCGATTTCCTTGTCGTTGTTCGCCGAGATGGCGCCCACCTGCGAGATCTCCTTCTTGCCGGTGGTCGGCACCGAGATCTTCTTGAGCTCCTCGGTGATCGCGAAGACGGCCTTGTCAATGCCGCGCTTGATCGCCATCGGGTTCGCGCCGGCCGTCACGTTCTTGAGGCCCTCGCGGTAGATCGCCTGGGCGAGCACCGTCGCCGTCGTCGTGCCGTCGCCGGCATTGTCCGACGTCTTGGTGGCCACTTCCTTCACCATCTGGGCGCCGAGGTTCTCGATCGGGTCGGTGAGCTCGACTTCCTTGGCGACCGTCACGCCGTCCTTGGTGACCGTCGGGGCGCCGAACTTCTTCTCGATCACGACGTTCCGGCCCTTCGGGCCAAGCGTGACCTTCACCGCTTCGGCCAGCTGGTCAACGCCGCGCTTGAGTGCCGCGCGCGCATCAACGTTGAAATGCAGTTCCTTCGCTGCCATGGGTATCAGCTCCGTGGGGCTGTGGGGTTCTTAGTTGATGATCGCGAGGACGTCCGACTCGCGCAGGATGAGGTAGTTCTCGCCGTCAACCGTCACGTCGGTGCCGCTGTACTTCCCGTACAGCACCTTGTCACCGACCTTCACGCCCATCGGGATCAGCTTGCCGTCCTCGTAGCGCCCCGGGCCAACGGCGATGATCTCGCCCTGCTGCGGCTTCTCCTTGGCGGTATCCGGGATGTACAGGCCACCGCGCATCGTCTCGGCTTCCTCGATCGCCTTGATAACGACGCGATCGGCGAGCGGCGCGACCTTCGACCCAGGGGTCTTGGCTGCCATGTTCACGACTCCTCGTGCTTAGGGGGTAAATATGGTGATGTCCTTTCCGTTGGCACTCGTCACGACAGAGTGCTAACAACAGTACGAAGTATATGCGAGAGTCATGCCAACGCAAGTGACCGAACATTGGTCAATTATGGCGTAACTCCCTGCATGGCATCAGTTTGCGTATGCCAAAATTGCAGAAGGCCGACTGCCACGTCGGCCCTCGCCTGCTGTCAATTCGGCCCCAACGTGGACCGGCGGCGCGGTGCCGCTAGCGCAATTCCTGGTAGGCCATCGAGAGCCCTCGGAGCGTCAGGTCCGGCTCCAGCAGGTCCAGTTCACGGCACAATGGCTTGAAGGAGGCGGCCAACCCGCCCGTGGCGATCACGAGCGGCACCTGGCCGCCCGGCCATTCCGCCTTGATGCGCCGCACGATGCCGTCAATGGACTCGGCCGCACCCAGCACCACGCCAGACCGGATGCATTCCTCCGTCCGCCGCCCAATCACGTGCACGGGGGGAAGCAGTTCGGTGGCCGTCAGCTTGGCCGTCTTTCGAAAGAGCGACTCCGCAGACATCTGCACGCCGGGGGCGATCACGCCCCCAATGAATTTTCCGTCGCCGGTGATGCAGTCGAAGGTCGTGGCCGTGCCGAGATCCACGACGATGCAGTCGCAACAATGGATGCGGCTCGCCGCCAGCGTGTTGATGATGCGGTCGGCGCCCACCGTGAGCGGTTCATCCACGTCGAGCGTGATGGGGAGCGCCGAGCGCGCGTCCACGATGACGGGCGGCGCGCCGATGAGGCGTTCGCACGCCTCCGCCAGCGGACCCGTGACCGCCGGGACGACCGACCCGATGGCCGCACCCGTCAGCGAGGTCGCGCGGATCTCGGACGCCTGCAGCAGCGCGCGCACCAGCAGGAAGACCTCGTCGGGAGTGCGGCCGCTGTCGGTGGTCACACGCCAGCGCAGCGTGACCTCCTCGCCGTCGCACACCCCGATGGTCGTTTCGGTATTGCCCACGTCGAAGACGAGCAGCATCAGCGATCCTCCACGAAGACGAGCGAGCCGGCCCGGCATGACACGTCGCCGGCGGCAGTTCGCACCACCAAATCTCCCGCCGCGCCGACCCCAACCACAACCCCGGCGGCCGGCGCGATGATCCGCCGCCCCACGCCCATGTCGCGCTCGGCGTAGCGCGAGAGTTCGCTGGCGGTGAGCGGGCCGCCCATCGCCGCCGCGGCGCGCAGCGCGGGCAGCACGGCGTCGAGCGCCCGCAGCCGGGTGGCGCCGGGGGCGAGGCCCGCCGCCAGCGCCACGCCTTCCGCCGGCACGATGTTGAGGCCGACGCCAATCGCCACCCACTCGAGACGCTGTTCCCGCCAGCGCGCCTCAATGAGGATGCCGGCCAGCTTTCCACCGCGCACGTACAGATCGTTCGGCCATTTCAGGCGCACGCGGTCGCCCGCCAAGCCGTCGAGCGCCTCCGCCATGCCGAGGCCGGCACGCAGCGACAGCACGTCCATCCCGTCTGACAGCCGCGGCCGCTCGATGAGCGTCATCCAGAGGCCGCCGCCGGGCGGCGACGACCAGCGGCGCCCGCCGCGTCCCCGCCCTGCCTCCTGTTCGTTGGCGATGACGAGCGTGCCTGCCGGCGCTCCCTCCCCGGCCGCGGCATGCGCGAGATCCATTGTGGACCCCACGCGGTCATGCACTTCGCAGGCGGCAAGCCCGAGCCGGGCGGCGAGCGCCGGCCCGCCCAGCCCGTCGAGCATCGCGTCACCCACGATACGCGACGAGGGCGTAGATGGCGGCGCCGAGCGCGAAGCGATAGATGGCGAAGACGGCGAACCCATTGCGCTGGATGAACCGCAGCAGCACCGCAATGGCGAGCCAGCTGCTCACCGCGGCCGCGGTGACGCCCACGAGCAGCGTCATGTCGGCGCCGGCGGAGAGGAGCTTGGGCACCTTGAGCACGGCCGCCGCCGCGATGACCGGCATGGACATGAGGAAACTGAACACCGCGGCCGATTGGCGGTCGAACTGCAGCGCACGCGCCGCCGTGATGGTGGAACCGGAGCGGGACACCCCCGGAATGAGCGCGAAGACCTGGGCGATGCCGATGAGCAGGGCCTGCTTCCACGTCATCTCGGCCAGGGGACGAGTGGCGGGGGCGCTGTGGTCCGCCCACCAGAGGAGCGCGCCCATGATGATGAGCGCGGTGGCCGTGAGCGCGGGCGCCCGGAAGACCGTCTCCGCGTAGTCCTCGAGCAGGAGCCCGAAGATGGCGGCGGGAATGGTGGCCACGACGATGAACACGGCGCGGCGCTCGGCGATCGTCTCGACCTTCCACGTCGTGACGACGTTCACCGCGGCGCGGGCCAGCTCCACCCACTCCGCCCGGAAGTAGGCGAGGAGCGCGACGAGCGTGCCGACGTGGAGGGCGACGTCGAAGGCGAGCCCGGGCTCGTTCCACCCGAAGGCCCACGGCGTCAGCGAGAGGTGCGCGGAACTGCTGATCGGGAGAAACTCGGCGAGGCCCTGCAACACGCCCATCACCGCCGCCTGCCACATGGTCAGCTCATTCATGCATGTCCGTCCGTTGGTGGGACGCCGTCAGCGGACGGCGTCGGCGTAGAGTGCTTCATAGAGGGGGAGCACGCGATCGGTGGCGAAGCGGTCCACGGCACGCTCCACCGCCGCGTCGCTCGTTGCCTGCCAGCGGGACGCGCTGCCGAGCAGATCGAGCGCCGCGCGCGACATGCCCACCACATCACCGACGGCGCCCAGATGGCCGGTGACGCCGGACTCCACCACTTCGGGGAGTCCGCCGACGGCGTAGCCGAGCACGGGCACGCCGCACGCCTGCGCCTCGAGCGCCGAGAGACCGAAGCTCTCGCGGTCGGTCGTGAGCACATAGAGGTCGGCGCTGGCAATGAGCGGCGCGACGCCGTCTATCTTCCCGAGAAAGCGCACGTCGCCCTCGACGTCGAGGCGGCGCGCCTCCTCCTCGGCGGCGGGGCGATCGGGGCCATCGCCGACCAGCACGAGCACCGAGGGAATTTCGCGGCGCACCGCGGCGAAGATCTGCACGATGTCGGTGACGCGCTTCACGGGGCGCATGTTCGAGATGTGCATCAGCACCTTGCGCCCGTCGCCGAGCTGCTGGCGGAGGGCGGCGTCGGCGGCGGAGCGCGTGAAGACGGCGGGATCCACGAAATTGGGAATGACCTGCACGCGCCGCTGGTCGCAGCCGAAGGCGCGCACCGTCTCCTCCCGGAGGTACTGCGAGACCGCCGTGACGCGGTCCGACTTCTCAATGGAGAAGCGCGTGATGGCGTGGTACGAATGATCCTGCCCGACAATGGTGATGTCGGTGCCGTGGAGCGTCGTCACGACGGGAAGGTCCACGCCGCGTTCCTGCAGCATCTGCTTGGCGAGCCAGGCACTGGTGGCGTGGGGAATGGCGTAGTGCACGTGCAGCAGGTCGAGCTTCTGCTGCGTGGCGACCTCGTGCATGCGCACGGCGAGCGCCAGGTCGTAGGGCGGGTACTGGAAGAGCGGATACGACCCGATGGCCACTTCGTGAAAGAAGATGCGCGGCGAGAAGACCGGCAGGCGGAACGGGTGCGCGTAGGTGATGAAGTGCACCTCGTGGCCGCGCGCGGCGAGGGCGATGCCGAGCTCGGTGGCCACGGCGCCGGAGCCGCCGTACGTCGGATAGCAGGTGATGCCGATCTTCACGCCGAACGTCCCTCGCGCCACCAGCGCCCGACCAGTGCGTCCGCCCCGGCGCTGCGTGGATCAATGTGAGCAACGGCCGCCTCGCCGAGTTGATGCCGGAACCAGGTGCGCTGCCGCTTGGCGTACTGCCGCGTGGCAACAAGTATAGCCATACGCACCGCCTCGAGGTTCCCTTCCCCCGCGGCGAATGCGCGCAGCGCCAGATAGCCGCACGCCTTCCAGGCGGGGGCCGCCACGGGGACGTGCGCGGCGAGGGTGCGGACTTCGTCCAGCCATCCGGCGGCGAGCATGTCGTCGAGCCGGCGTTCGAGGCGCGCGGGCAACTCGTCGCGCGGATCAACGACCAGCCAGCGTGCCCGCCACCGCGGCGCGCGCGCGGCGTCGCGGTACAGGTCGGAGATGCGACGGCCGGAGAGGAGGGCGACCTCGACCGCCCGCAGCAGCTGGGTGCGCCCGAGCCCCGCGCGCACGGGATCGCAATGCATGACCCAGCGGCGCAGGGTGGCGGTGTCGAGGGTGTCCAGTTCGGCGGCGAGCGCCGCGCGGCGGCCGGGGTCGAGCGCCGGCTCCTCGAACAGCGGCGCCACGAGGGCGCGCAGGTAGAGCCCGGTGCCGCCGACGATCAGCACCCGTTCGGGGCCGACGCGGCGCAGCACGTCTTCGGCGTGCGCCGCCCACGCGGCCGCACTGAAGCGCTGCTCCGGCCCGGCGAGGTCAATGCCTGCATGCGGCACGCGCGCCTGCTCGTCCGCCGTGGGCTTGGCGGTGCCGATGTCGAAGCCGCGATACACCTGCCGCGAGTCGGCGGCGAGGATGGTGAGGCCGTGCGCTTCGGCGAGGGCAAGGGCCAACGCCGACTTGCCCGCGCCGGTGGGACCGCAGATGATGCGGAGCTCAGCGCCGTCCAAAGCGCCGCTCGAGTTCATCCCACGAGACGTGGACGATGGTGGCGCGCCCATGCACATCGTGCGCCGGCAGCGTGGTGCCGGCGAGCGCCACGTAGAGCGCGCGCATCTCGCCCGCGGCGAGGACGTCGCCCGCCTTGACCGCGGCCTTGCACGCCACCGTCGCGACGAGCCGCTCGTGCCGCGTGTGCGCGCTGGCCTCGCGGTCGCCGGTCAGCGCCTGCAGCGACTCGCGCAGGCACCGTTCGGCGTCGAAGCGCGGGTGCGGATTGGGGGTGGCCTGCACGAGCACCGAAGCGCCGCCGAACGCGTCGGCCTCGAAGCCGAGACGGGCCAGCAGGTCGCGGTTGGCGTCGAAGGCGTCGGCTTCGGCGGGCGAGAGGTGCAGTGTCAGCGGGAACAGGAGCCGCTGCGACGGCGCGTCGCCGCGTTCCATGGCGCCGAGGAACCGCTCGTACAGCACGCGCTCGTGCGCGCTGTGCTGATCAATCAACACCAGGCCATCGTCGCGCTCGAAGGCGATGAACGTGCGGCGAAGCTGGAAAAGCGGGGGGACAGGGGGCGGGGGCACAGTGTGGTGCTGGGTGCCGGGAACGGCCATTGAGGATTCTGGATTGTCCGCTGCGGGCGGCGGCGCCTCCGTCGGCTCATCGAACAAAGGCACGCTCCCTGCGGCGTGCGTCGGTACCCGCAGCACCTCCACGTCCACGTCGCGACGGAAGTACTGCACGCCGGCTCCCGCCGCCGGCGCGGCGCCGAACCAGGCCGCGGCGTCCTCGGTGCCGAGGGCGCGACGCACGGCGCGCTCGACGGCGCGTTCCACCGTCCAGCGATCGCGGAAACGCACCTCCGCCTTGGCCGGATGCACGTTCACGTCCACCTCGGCGCCCGGCAGCTCGAGTTCGAGGAGCACGGTGGGCCGCACGCCAGCCGGCACGGTGGAGCGGTACGCCGCCTCCGCCGCGCGGACGATGCCCGTGTCGCGCACGGCGCGCCCGTTGACCGAGACGAAGGCGCGGCGGGTGGCCGTACCGACATCGGCCGGGCGCTCGACGAGGCCGCTGACGCGAATGGCACCGCTGACGTCGTCCACGCCGACGAGGGCGTCGGCCAGCGTGACGCTCCAGAGTGCGGCCACGCGGTCGCGCAGGCCCGACGCGGGCGGCAGGGTGAGCAGCGCCTTGCCATCGTGCGTTACGGAGAACCGGACGTCGCGCCGGGTGAGCGCCATGGAGGTCAGCACGTCCATGACGGCGCGCCACTCGCTGCGCGCGCCGCGCAAGAACTTGAGGCGGGCCGGCACATTGAAGAAGAGGTCGCTGACCGATACGGTGGTGCCGCGCCGGCGTGCCACATCAGCCACGGAAACGAGCGTGCCGCCCTCGACGCGCACGCGCGTCCCTGCCCCGTCGTCGGTGGCGGCGTCAATCTCGAGCCGCGCCACGGAGCCGATGGCAGGCAGCGCCTCGCCGCGGAAGCCGAACGAGGCGACGCCGACGAGGTCGGCGGCGGTGCGGATCTTCGACGTCGCGTGCCGCTGGATGGCGAGCACGGCATCCTCGCGCGCCATGCCGCAGCCGTCATCGCTGATGCGCACGAGCGCGCGCCCGCCTTCCAGCGCGGTGATGTCCACGCTCGTGGCGCCGGCATCGAGCGCATTCTCCACCAACTCCTTCACCACGGACGCGGGGCGTTCGACGACTTCACCCGCCGCGATCTGGTCGGCGACGGTGCTGGGGAGGACGGCAATCAAGGGCACGACGAAATCTCCCGGCGTGCGGCGGGCAGGTCAATCATGGCCGAGGGGAAGCAGGAGTTCGCGGGCGATCCAGCCCTGCCGCTGGCCATCGAGGCGCACCTGCGCCCAGGCGCCCTGGCGCTCGAGCACCAGCGCGACCTCGCCCGTGAGCGGCGCCGGTCCCTGGTCGGCGCCGAGCACCGGCAGCGTGCGCAGCGGCTCGGGGCGCACGACGACGGCAAGATTGCCGCCGCGCTGCCTCGCGTCGAGCGCCGCAGCGGCGGCAAACAGCACGGCGGAGACCGCGGTGAGCCCCGCCGCGCGCCGCGCGATGGGACGGCCGTTCCAGGCACGCCGCGCCAGCAGCCACCATCCGACCCCCCAGAGCGTAGCGAGCAGGAGCGGCGGCAGCTGCACTGGGACAATCGGCAACCGTGCCACGCCGCGGTCCTGCACCGCCCGGGCGAGCGCGAGCCGGCTGCGCAGTTCCATGTCGAGGGGGTTGAGCCGCAGCGCGCGCTGCCAGCCCTGCACCGCGCGCGCCGTGTCGGCGGCCATCCATGCGGCGGTGCCGACATTCGCCCAGACATTCGGGTAGTCCGTGCGCAACCGGGCCACGTCCATGAAGTGCCGTTCGGCGCGCTCGAAGTCGCGGCCCGCGAAGGCCGTCTGGCCTTGGGCCCAGCTGCGTTCCGCCTGCGCGTCCTGCCGGGCGAGCAGCGGCGGCACGGCGCAGAGCGAGAGCAGCAGCGCCATCGCCCCGATGGCGCCGCGTTGAGCGCGTTGCGAAGCGCGCGCGCCGTGGCCGCGACGCGCCTCGGCGTCCACGGCGGCAACCAGTGCTGACAAGTCGGCGGCCGTCGGAGACATGGTGGCGCGCGCGCCCCCAAAGACCGCGGCGTCGAGTGCGTGCAGCAGGACCTTCGCGCGCGCGGCGGTCTCGCCGGTGACGCCTTCGTGCCGCAGGTCCGCCACAAGTGTGTCATTGGCGAGTGACAGGCCCACGTCGAGTCCCAGCCGGTCGCGCAAAGCATCGTGGGTAAGCCGTCGCAGGGCTGCGGCGTCGAGCGGCGGCCCGTCACTGGCGTCCTTCAGCCGACGGGCCTTGCTCGGCACGGGACGCGGCCGGCGGCGGCGGTGCTGGAACGCACCCGCCGCGGCCGGCAGAGGAGCCAGAAGGAGGAACGCCAGCAACCAGGGCGCGCGCAGCCACGAGAAGCTGACCGCGGCGCCCATGGCCGGACGGATGGTCAGGTTGGTCGTGTCGGGGCGCGCATCGAACGCCGGCGCCAGTGCGTCGGCAAGTGAATCGGCGGCGACGGTGTCCCCCTCGGCGATGACCACGGAGACGGCGGGGCTCATCGTGACCTCGAAGCGCCGCGAGGCCGGGTTGAAATAGGCGAAGCGCTGCGCCGGGATCTGCCGACGCCCGTGCAGGCGCGGCGTGAGGAGCCAGTCGAACTCCTTGGCACCGCGGAGCGTGGTGGGTGTCGAGTCGAGTTCGACGCGCTCGTCGGCGGCCACCACGGCACCCCACGCTATGGCGAGGCGCGGCCGCGGCAGCAGCGTCACGTTGCCGCGCCCCTCGATGCGCATCGTGACGACGAGCGGATTGCCCACGCGTCCGGACGACGAATCCACGCGCAGCTTCGCCCGCCACTCGCCCACCGCGCCTGCCCAGTCGTCCGGGCGAGCGGCGGTGGGGACCGGCAGCACCACGAGCGAGAGCGCTTCGCTGCGCATCGAGTGCGACTCCTCACGGCTGAAGAACGAGGCGCTCTGCGGGAGCGCGTACGTGAGCCGCGCGGGCGGCACCGCGTAGCTGCCGGGCGCGAGCGCGAAGAAGGCGCGCTGAAAGATGTGCACTTCGTAGTTGCGGCCGCCGATGACGCCGACGAGCGGCGACTTCGCGTCGGGCAGGTCGTAGACGAGCAACGACCGGGTCTCCGGCGGCACGAATTCCGGGTTGCGGCGCAGCCGGCGCCGCACGTCCTGGTTCAGGAAGACGCCAATCTGGTACGTGGCCTGCTGGCCCACGTACACGGTGTCGGGAAGCAGGATGGCGTGGAAGTTCACGTCGCGCGAGGGATCGAGGCGCGAGCGCGTGACGACGGGCGGGTACTGGGCGTGCGCCAGCACGGGTGCCAGCGCCAGCCTCAGCGCGAGCGCGAGCGCGCGCCCGGCGCGGTGTGCGCGAGACGGGAACAGGGACGGGGTGCGGAGGGACTCCATCACCAGTCCTTGCCTCCCGGCGGGCGGTCGCGCTGCGGCATGCGCCGGCGGCGCGCCTGCGTGTCGCGCTCATCGCGCGCCGCGGCGTCGAGGAGCTGCTGCGCCTGCTGCTGCGACATCCCCGACGGATCGCGCGGCGGCGGCGGCGAGTTCTCGTCGTCGCGCGAACCGCCGCCCCCCGATTGCGGCGGCGTGCGCTTGAGGCGCAGCGCGAGTTCGTAGTTCCAGCGCGCGTCCTTGTCGTCGGGGTGCGCCAGCAGGAGGGTGCGGAATGCGGCGAGCGCGCCGCGCACCGACGGCATGCGCTCGTTCGCCTCGGCGCGACGGGCGCGCAGAAGCTGGGCCAGGCCGAGGTTGTAGAGGGCGCGGTCGCGCAGCGCGGGGACCGCGCCGAAGCTGGAGCGCTCGAGGGCGTCAATCGCCGCATCGAGCGAGTCGGCGGCGAGCAGCACCGTGCCGAAGTTGTAGAGGGTGCGCGGCGTCCGGTCCCCGCGCCCGACCGCATCGCGATAGCTGCGAACCGCGTCGAGCGTGCGCCCGGCGCGGAATTCCTCGAGTGCCCGGTCTCCCATGCCCTGGGCGCGCGCGAGGCGCGGCGCCGCGGTCGCGACCGCGACGGCGACGAGCAGGGCCGCGCCGCGCCGAAGCCTCCAGCGCACCGGCAGCCAGCGCGTGGGCACCCGGCCCCCATCGGCGTGCCAGGCGTCGAAGAGCAGGAGGAAGACGGCCAGCGCGAGCAGCCACTGGTAGCGCGCCGGCATCGCGAGCCCCGCCTCGGCCGCGCGTCGCCGGGCCTCGAGCGACGACAGCGCGCGCGCAATGCGCGTCCCCTTGTCCGTGACGCCCGCCGGGATGAACTCGCCGTCGGCCACACGCGCCATCTCCTCGAGCGTCTCGGGGGCGTAGTGCGTGATGACGACGTCGCCGTTCTCGTCGCGCTTGGCCTCGACGCCGGCGGCGGTACGAATGGGGATGGACGTGCCCCCCTCGGTGCCGAAGCCGACCGTCACGAGGCGCACATTCTCCCGGCGCGCGCGCTGCGCGGCGCGGATCGCCTCGGCGCGGTCATCGAAGCCCTCGCCGTCGGTGAGGAGGACGATCGCCTTGCCGGCGCCGCCCTGCGCGGCCGCCAGCAGATCGAGCGATCCCGTGATGGCGGGGGCGAGCGCCGTTCCCGGCTGGCCGACGATGGACGGGTCGAGATTGTCGAGAAAGAGTTCAAGGGCGCCGTCATCCGACGTGAGCGGCGAGAGCACGTAAGCCCGGCCGGCGAAGGCGATGAGCGCGACGCGATCGCCCGGCGACGCGGCACGGAAGCGGCGCACCTCCTGCTTCATGCGCTCGAGGCGCGTCGGCCGCTCGTCGTCGGCGAGCATCGAGAGCGAGGCGTCCATGGCCAGCACCACATCGCCGCCGCGCGTGCGAATGAGTTCACGCGCGATGCCCCACCGCGGCCCCGCGAACGCGATGGAGGTCAGCACCGCCGCCGCGCCCAGCCGGATGGCGCGCACCAATCATGCCGAGGTG
>JAJZRK010000107.1 GCA_021802745.1 bacterium | reverse complement strand
TCCCCCTGCTTGTACGTGGCCTCGTGTTCCTCATCCACGATCACTGCCCCGAGCTGATCGAGCGGCGCAAAGACCGCCGACCGCGCGCCGATGGCGATGCGCTTGTCGCCGCGTCGGAGAGCGCGCCACGCATCGTAGCGCTCGCCATCGCTGAGCCCGGAGTGCAACACCGCCACCAGGTCGCCGAAGACGGCGCGGAAGCGGTCCACGGTCTGCGGCGTGAGCGCAATTTCGGGAACGAGCACGATGGCACTCTGTGCGCGCCCCTGCAGGACGTGCCGCAGGAACTCGAGGTAGACGAGCGTCTTGCCGCTCCCGGTGATGCCGTGGAGGAGGAACGTGCTCCCGGGCGCGCCGGCGCACAGCGCCGCGACCGCCGCGCGCTGCGCGGCGGTCGGCGTCACCGCCGCACGCGGCGGTGACGCGCGCGCCAGAAAGGGGTCGCGATCCACGGGCTCCTGCACCACCTCCGCCACGCCGCGCTTCACGAGCCCCTGCACCACCCCGACACTGCACCCAAGCCGCTCGACGAGGTGCGCCACCGGCGACTGCCCGCCCAGTTGTTCGAGCAGTTCGTACAAGGCGCGCTGCTGCGGCGCGCGCCTGAACACCTCGTCGCGCTGGAGCAGCGAATCGAGGGGCTGGGCCACGCGCAACACGCGCTGCGTGCGCAACGGCGGCTCGGCGCGCCGCGCGCGTCCCATCGCCGCCGGAAGCGCCGCCCGCAGCACCATGCCAAGCGGCGACACGTAGTACTCGGCCATCCACGTGCAGACGGCGAGCAGGTCGGCGCGGAACGCCGGTTGCTCGTCGGGCGCGTCGAGAATCGCACGCCCCTCGGCCTCCTCGGGATGCTCGCTGACCACGACGCCGATGTGCCGCTCGTTTCGGAACGGCACCAGCACGCGCGAGCCCGCGACGACCGCGTTGCGCAGCCCGTCCGGCACGACGTAGCGAAACGTGCGGAAGAGCGGGAGCGGCAGGGCAACATTCACCAGCCGCGGAGGGGTCACCGCTCCGTCGCTCCTGGCGTCGTGTGCGGCGTGACATACGCCGGAATGGCCGCGCCGACCCCCGGCACATTCGTGCGGGCGTACCCCTCGCGACTCACCCCTGCATCGTGCAGCCAGCCATCGAGCGCCGCGGCCAGCTCAGCGCCGCGTTGGTAGCGCGCCTCCGGCGCCTTGGCGAGGCATTTCATCACGATGGCCGCCAGCGGCGCCGGCACCTCCGAGTTCACCTCCGTCACCGGCACCGGCTCCTCGTGCACCTGCTTGTAGCCAACCGCAAAGGCGTCAGCCGCATCGAAGGGCGGGAACCCCACCAGGCACTCGTACATCATCACGCCGACGGCGTACAAGTCGGCACGGCCGTCGAGCGTCTTGCCCATCGCCTGCTCCGGCGCCATGTAGTGCGGCGTCCCCATCGCGCGGCCGCTCGCCGTCAGCCGCGCGTGGAACTGCGCCGTCGCGATGCCGAAATCGGTGAGATAGGCGTTGCCGTCCTCATCGAACAGCACGTTGTCGGGCTTCACGTCGCGATGCACGACGCCGTGGCGGTGCGCGTGGTCGAGCGCCGCCGCCACCTGCACGCCCACCTCGGCGACGCGCACCGGCGGCATCGTCCGCGACTTCCCGAGCACATCGGCCAGGCCGCCCCCTGCGAGGTACGGCATGATGAGATAGACCATCTCGCCCACCTCCCCGTAGTCGAACGGGACGCAGATGAGCGGGTGCACCAGTCGCGCGGCGGCCTCGGCCTCGCGGCGGAAGCGCTCGCGCATCTCCGGATCGCGCGACAAGTGCGCGTGCATCACCTTGAGCACCAGCGGACGGCCGAGGGTCTCCTGCTCCACGAGGTACACGTCGGCCATTCCGCCGGAGCCGATGCGGCGCAATACGCGATACCGGTTTCCCGTCGCCTGTCGGAGGGCGGTGATCAGCGCATCCGGCGCGTCGGGGCGTGACGGCACATCGGGAAGGGCCGCCGCGCAACGCAGGCAGACGGCGGCGCCGCCACGATTCCACGTGCCGCAATCGGGGCAGAACATCTACAGGACGCCGCGGCGCTTGAGCGCCAGGATGAGCAGTCCGCCGAGGACGAGCTGTCCGAGGAACATCACCCAGAAACCGTGCGGCCAGTGGGCGAGCGGCACCTCGGCGAAATTCATGCCCCACATTCCGCTCACCACCACGAACGGCACGCTCAGGGTCGCCACGACGGTGAGACTCTTGGTCGCGATGTTGAGGCGGTTCGACACCTGGGTCAGGAACGACTCCATCACCGACGACACCAGGTCGCGGTAGGTGTCAATGGACTCGTTGAGCCGGATGATGTGGTCGTAGATGTCGCGGAAATAGACCTGCACGTCGGCCGAAAGCAGCGCGCTCGGTCGGTTGGTGAGAAATCCGAAGACCTCGCGTTGCGGCGCGAGGTGGCGCCGCAGCTGCAGCACCAGCCGCTTCACGCTGAAGATGTCGCGCATCGCCGACTGGTCGAAGGTGGCGAAGACGCGTTCCTCGATGCTGTCGAGGAATTCGTCGAGCTGGTCCACGATCGGGAAGTACGCATCCACGGTGGCATCGAGCACCGCGTGCATCGTGCGCGCCGGACCGCGGTCGAGCAGGTCGGGCGACCGTTGCACCCGCGACCAGACGTCGTCCAGTCCCGGCGAATGCGAGCCATGCACGGTCAGCAGATAATTGGTGCCGAGGACGCTGCAGAGGTTGTACGTCTCGATGTCGTGCGGATCCTCCGTCTCGCTCACGAACCGCACTGCGCGCACCACCACGAAGAGATAGCCCGGGTGCTCTTCCACCTTGACGCGCCCATTGGGACTCAGCAGGTCTTCGACCACGAGCGGATGGAGATGGAACGCCTTCTCGAGCAGGGCCACCTGCGAAGCGCTGCCGGTGTCGATGTCCACCCAGAGGAAGCCAGACGGGTCGGCCAGCAGGCGCTCGATGTCGCGCGGTTCCACGTCGCGCAAGACAGGTCCGGCGGCCGGGCGGTACCAGCTGCGAGGCCGGTCCGTCTCCACCACCGAAATCTGCTGCGACTTGCGGATGCGGTACGTGCCGGACTGCCGACGGGCCAAGGAACCTCCACGCGCGCGGAGCGCCGGGGAAAAGCTATTGCGCGGGGCGTGGCGAGCAAGCTCCGGCCGTCAGTGCGACGACGCCGTGCGCTCCTTTCTATTCACCCTCGAGCGCGCGCATGTGCACCGCCGATGCTTCGCCCACGCGATCGGGGTTGTACCCACCTTCGAGGGCGCTCACCACGTGTCCATTACACCACGTCACGGCTCTGGCGACCATCTCGCGGGTCAGCGTGGCCACGTCGTCCATCTCGAGCGTGAAGCCGCCGAGTGGGTCTCCGTTGAGCGAGTCGAACCCCGCCGAGATGAGCACCAGCTCCGGCGTCCAGCCGGCCGTCGCGGCGTCAACCGCTTCGAGGAAAGCCTTCACATAGCGCGCCGCCGGCAGGCCACCCGGCAGCGGAACGTTCCAGACCGTCTCCCTGGGCCCGCGATCGTCCGCGGCGCCGGTGCCCGGATACCACGGCCACTGGTGCATCGAGACGAAGCGGATGTCCTCGCACTCCTGCACCAGCGCCTGCGTGCCGTTGCCGTGGTGCACGTCCCAATCCACGATGAGAATGCGTCTCAGCCCGTGCTGAGCGCGTGCGTAATGCGCGCCGACCGCCACATTGCCGAAGAGGCAGAAGCCCATCGCGTGCGCGCGCAGGGCGTGATGCCCCGGTGGTCGCACGGCACAGAAGGCGCGCGTTCCGTCGGCAACCGTCAGGTCGATGCCGTCGAGCACGCACCCCGCCCCCGCCGTGGCGGCGTCCCACGACCCTTCGCTCGCCACGGTGTCGGCATCGAAGCGCGCGCCGCCCTGCGCGGCCGCGTCGCGCACCGACGCGATGTACGCCGGGTCGTGCGCCAGCGCCAGGTCGTCCGCGGTCGCGTGGCGCCCCTCCCGGTGGTCGATGCGCAGCATCAACTCCCAATCGTTGCGCAGGGCACGCGTGACCGCGCGGATCCGCCCGACGTGCTCGGGGTGGCTCCACCCCGTGTCGTGGCGGCCGCAGTCCGAATGCGAGATGAACGCGACCGTCACGCCGCCGGCGCGAGTGTCGTCAGAAAGCGCGCCACCTGCTGGTCGAACATGTACGACGACCCGTTCACCACGGTGCCATCCTGATCGGCGAAGGCGGCGATGACAATCTCCTCACCCCCCTGTCCGCGCAGGACGAGGTGATTGGGCCCCTCCTTCTCGACGAAGGCGGCGTAGATGGAGCTTCCTTCCGCAAAGAAGGCGCGCGCGGCGCGCAGCACCTCGGCCGGCGTGACGCTGGTGCGATGCTGCTGCAGGGTGCGCTTCGACTGGTTGTGCATGATGCGGTCGTCTCCTCAGTGGTCAAGCGTGCGCGCTGTCCGCGCCCGATGGTCCGTCCAATGGCAGATCCAGCAAAAAGGCGGTACGTCCCTCGACCATCGCGTCGGCGCTCACTCCACCGCCCATCAGCGCGCCAACGCTGCGCACGAGGTCGAGCGCCCAGCCCAACTGGGCGTCCGAGGCCTGCCGGCCGTTGATGTCGCGGTCCGTTTCCTCGGCTGTCTCGCGGTTCGCCCCCGTCTCCTGCACGCGGTAGCGCACGCGGCCATCGCCGGTCTCCACCCGGACCTCGACGCGGTCGAGTCGCCCCTGGTCAAGCACGTGCTCGACGAGCGTCACCAGGAGGCGCACGATCTTCCGACGGTCGCCACGCATCGGTGGCAGGGCGAGCAGCGGCTCGACGACGGACACGGCGACCTCGGGAACGGGCGACCCGACATCGAGCAGCGCTTCGCGCATCGGCACGCGCGGATCGAACTCCTCGATGGTCATCTCGAGCGAGCCGCGACGCGCGCCGGCGAAGTCGAGCAGCGCCTCGACGAGGTCGAGCACGCGCGTCGCCGCGGCGCGCACAGCACGCACTTCGTCACGCTGGCCCGTCGTCAGCGGCCCCGACACCTCGCGCTCGAGCTGCGTCAGGTCCGCCAGCAGCGCCTCGAGCGGCGACCGCAGGTCGAACGAGACGCCCTCGAGAAAGTCGTCGCGCGCACGTTGCGCGTTGCCGACCGCCGCGTACTGCCGCTCCAGCTCGGCCGTCACCTCGAGGAGCGAGGCATTCGCGCGGCGGAGTTCGTCACGCCGCGCCGCCTGATCGGCGGCACCGGCGAGCAGGTCGGCGACGAGCCGCATCATCCCGCGCGCCTCCGCCGTCACGCTGGCCGCCTCGCGGAAGTAGAACGTCACCACGCCGAGCACGTGCCCGGTCGCCACCAATGGGAGCGCCGTGATGGCGGCGAAGCCAAGTTCGCGCCCGACGTCGTGCCAGTCCTCGAGGTCGGGATCGGCGAAGACATCCGGGACGTCAATCACCCGGCGCTCGCTTGCCGCCTCGCCACTCGGCCCGAAGCCGACGCGAATGCGCATCGCGCTGAGCCAGGGGCGGTACCGCTCCGGCCACTGGTGCGCGGCGACGAGGCGCATCAACTCCGAGGCGCCGTCGAGCAGGTAGACCGAGCCGAGCGTCGCGCCCACCTGGGGCGCGACGCGGTCGAGCGCGAACTGCAGCGCTGCCTCCGTCGACTCGCCGCTCACGGACGCGTGCACGATGTCGCGGACAGCGTCGAGCTCGCGCCGCTCGGCAGGCGGCGCGGCGGGCGCCGGCAGCGGCTTCCTCGGGAAGTAGCGCCGGCGCGGCGGCATCGCCTAGTGCGCGGCCGCCGCCTGGTAGAGCCGCGCCTCGAACGCCTCGCGCAGCTTCACGGTGAGCGGGCCCGGCTTGCCATTCCCCACCGTCTTGCCGTCGAGCGTCACCACGGGGGTGACGTCGGTCGTGGACCCGCAGACGAAGATCTCTTCGGCGCCGGCGAGCTTGGCAAACGGGATCGGCGCCTCCTTGAGGGCGATGCGCTGCTCGGCGATCAGCTCCATCAGCACCTTGCGCGTGATGCCCGGAAGAATGCGCTCGGTGAGCGGGTGTGTGGTGAGCACACCGTCAATCACGGCGAAGACGTTGGTGGCCGCTCCCTCAGTGACGATGCCGTCCTCGTGGAGGATCGCCTCGTACGCGCCCGCCTCGGACGCCGCCTGGCGCGCGAGGACGTTGCCGAGGAGGTTGACCGTCTTCCAGTCGCGCCGCTTCCAACGCATGTCGGGGAAGGTGACCGCGGAGCATCCTTCGTCACGCATCTTGCGCGGCACGACGAGCTTGGAGGCCGACACGAAGACGGTCGGCGGCACGGTGGCCGGCGGGAAGAAATGCGTGCGCGGCGCCGCGCCGCGCGACACCTGCAGGTAGAGGAAGGCCTCGCCGTCCACGAGCCCGTTCTCCTGCACCACCCGTTCGCACACCGCTTCGAGCGCGTCAATCCGGGCGCGATTGAAGTTGATGCGGAGTCCCTTCAGGCCGTTCTCCATGCGATCGGCATGCGCGGCCCACTCGAACATCTTGCCACCCACGGCGCGGACGCCTTCATAGATGCCATCGCCAAAGATGAACCCGCGGTCCTCGACGGGAATGAGCGCCTGTTCGCGCGGGAGATATTGGCCGTTGAGATACAGAATCATGGAGCGGTCCTCGAAGGAGTGCTGCTGTAATCTACTGAGATTCGCGTGGGAGGGAGTGACAGCAAACAGCGAACGACTGCCCGCACCTAGCCCAGCATCTGCTCGATGGCCGTCACCAACGGAGAGAAACTCAAGTCCCCCGCCCCGACGCGCGTCGCCTGCTCGCTCGCCAGTTCGCGCTGGCCGTGGCCAAACAGTTCGCCCTCGATCCACGGCCCGGCCTGCGGATTGCGCCACCAGTCTTCGTTGAACCGCTCGCACAACGCCTCATTCAGCACGGCCTGCAGTTGCCACGCCCGCAGGTAGCGCGCGGCGTAGAAGCGGGGATCCACGTCGAGATACGCGTCGGCGCGCTGATATCGGAATCCCGTCGCGCCGCTCAGTGTCTCCACGTACAAGTCGGGGAGCGACGCCCACGGCGTCGTGCCGGCGTGCAGTTCCACCTCGTAGATGAGCTTGGCGCAATACCGGCGGAGGAACTGCAGCTCCTCGAACGCCGCGGCGCGCAGGTACCGCGGGAGATCGTTCTTGCCGAGCGCGGTGTATCGCGACAGCCATCCACGATCCTGCAGGCGATGATCGAACAGCATCGCGTACCCTTCGGTGACGGAGTTGTCGCCGAGCCACCGGAACTCGAACGGCAGGTCGCGCCGCATATTGGCGAAGTGCAGCGCGTGTCCCAGCTCGTGCATGAAGGTGGTCCAGTCGTTCTGGCCGCCGTGCGGACGGAGCACGAGATAGACTTCGTCGGGGATGTGCACCGGCGAGCAGAAGGCCCGCGCGCGCTTGCCGGGGCGATCGCCTGTGTCGAAGATCACGCGACCGTGCGCGAATGCGTCCGTGCCCATTTCCCCGACGGCCCGCCGCACCTCGTACTCCATCGCGACCGCCGGAAACGCGCCGTCGAACTCGGGCGCGCGCATCAGCGCCACGGCATCGGCGCGCGTCGCCTCCGCAGGGGCGAGGCCGAGGCCACGCTTGAGGAACTCGGGCAGGATGTCGTCCCACATCGCCTGCGTCTCGCGCAGGAACAGCGCGCAGGCGTCGCGCAGCGGACGAATCTCGACGCCGCTCAGCGCCTCCCACGTCGCGATGTAGTCGCCGCCGATCCCCAGCGACGCCACCACGTCGTGCTCGCGCTGCAGCTTCTCCAGCTTCATCGGCGCCAGCTCGCGGTCCACGAGCCGGGCGCGCGCGTCGTCGAGCCCCTGCCGCTCGCGCTTGTCGCGGGTGTTCGCGATGGTGATCGCCGCACGCTGGTACGGTTCCACGCGTCCATCCGGGAGCGTAATCGTCGCCACGCCTTCCCAGGCAATCTCGCGCTCGTCGAGTGCGGCGAGTTCGCGTCCGCAGCGCGACTCCACCAGCCAGTCGAGCAGCAGACGCGGCGCACGCTGCGCTTCGCCGGCCGTCGCGCGGAAGCGGTCCAGCACGAGCGCGAACGCCTCGTCGTCAAACGCCGCCGCGTGCCGGGCGAAGATGGGCTGGAGCTGCGCCTCGCCCTTGAGCCCCGCGTGCGCCGCGTAGTACTCGCGGCTCAACTCCACGAGAAAGGCCTCGCCGCGCTCCCGCACCGCGTCGAGGCCATCGTCCAATCGGGGGCGTCCGCCCCGCTCGCCCGGCATCGCCAATGCCTCAGCCCGCGAGCTTCGCCGCGAGGTAGCCGCGCAGCTGCGTCGCGTCCACGCGATCCTGCGCCAGCGTGTCGCGGTCGCGCACCGTCACGGTGCCGTCCTGCGTGGACTGACTGTCCACCGTGATGCCGAACGGCGTCCCGACCTCATCCTGCCGGCGGTAGCGCTTGCCGATCGACCCGGCGTCATCGTAGTCCACCGGAAACACGGCCTTGAGGTCGTGGAAGATCTTGTCCGCCATCTCCGGCTGGCCGTCCTTTTTGGTGAGCGGGAAGATCCCCGCCTTCACCGGCGCCAGTGACGGCTTGAGGTGCAGCACCACGCGCCCCTCGCTCTCCCCGGGCACCGTCTCCTCGGCGTACGCGTTGCACAGCAGCGCGAGCGTCACGCGGTCGGCGCCCACCGACGTCTCGATGACGTAGGGGACGTAGCGGCGGTTCGCCACTTGGTCCACGTACTCCATCCGTTTGCTGCTGAACTCCTGGTGGCGGCTGAGGTCGAAGTCGCTGCGATGGTGCACGCCTTCGATCTCCTGGAAGCCCAGCGTGCCGCCGAAGTCGAACTGGATGTCGAACGCCGCCTTGGCGTAGTGCGCAAGTTCGTTGGCATCGTGCTGATGAAACTCGAGTCGGTCGCGTTCGAGGCCGAGCGCCAGGTGCCATTCCATCCGCTGGGCCTTCCAGTACTCGAACCACTGCATGTCCGTCGTCTTCCCCTCGGCCGCCTGGGGATCGACGAAGAACTGCATTTCCATCTGTTCGAACTCGCGCGTGCGGAAGATGAAATTCCCGGGGGTGATCTCGTTGCGGAACGCCTTGCCGATCTGCGCGATGCCGAACGGCACCTTCTGGCGGCGCGCCTGCTGGACGTTGAGGAAGTTCACGAAGATTCCCTGCGCCGTTTCCGGGCGCAGGTAGACCACGGCGGCGGTGTCTTCCACCGGCCCCATGAACGTCTTGAACATCAGGTTGAACTGGCGCGGCTCGGTGAGCTGGCAGTCGGTGTGCTGGCCCGGCTTCTTGCTCGGCTTCCGCGGACAGACCGAATCTTCCAGCTTGTCGGCGCGGAAGCGCGCCTTGCACGCTTTGCAGTCCACCAGCGGGTCGTTGAAGCCGCTGACGTGCCCCGACGCCTCCCAGACGCGCGGGTGCATCAGGATGGCCGCGTCGAGTCCCTCGACGTCGTCGCGCGAGCGCACCATCGCGTG
The DNA here is from genome assembly GCA_021802745.1 of bacterium. The sequence goes on along the minus strand of JAJZRK010000107.1, from coordinate 1,929 downwards.
CCACCAGGCGTCCTTCACGTTCTTCTTCAGTTCGACGCCGAGCGGACCGTAGTCCCAGACGGAGCCGGTGCCGCCGTAGATCTCCGACGACTGGAAGATGAAGCCGCGGCGCTTGCAGAGACTGACGAGTTTCTCGAGGACGTCGGGACGGGACATGACGGTGATCCGGATGTGGGCGCGGCTGGCGGTCGTGCCCGGAGTGGCGGCCGCCGCTGGATGCGGTGGCGTCAGCACGGAATCTCGCCCATTTCGCCGGTGGAGTCTACGTGTGTCGGTCGCGGCGGGCGGGCACCCCATGGTGAGGCGTGCGGAGCGGCGCATGACGCGGGTGCACGGGCGTGCACGCGGCCTGCGGGCGGTGTACGACGAGCGCTTCGCGCGCATTCGGTGTGACGCCTGCGCCCACGAGTACCTGCTCGCGCACGCCAACTGGCATCCGCACCTGTACCTGCTCGTCACGGACGCGGCGGCTTCCGGCCCGATGGGACGTTCATGTCGTGGCCCGCGCATGACACTGGACGGCTGACCGAGACGTTCCGCCGCGCCGTGCTCCGGCTCTTCGTGCGAAGGGAGCTCTTCGCCGAGGACTAGGCCGCCGGGATGCTCACCTAGCCGCACTCGGGGTTCCACGTGCATACGGCGGTCTGGGTGCCCGCGGACGATCCCGCGCACCGAGGCGCCGTGCCGGTGGGCGGCGCTCCTCTAGCTGATCTTCGGGGTCGACCCGCCGTCAATTCGCGGCGCGCCGGCGCAAGGTGGATCGTCGCGTGCAACATGCGGACCGGGATGATTGACGAGATCCGCACGCACCGGCGCACGCCCCGGTATCGGGGCGGCGGGGACTCGGTCAGGGCGCGCAAAGCGGCGGCGCGTGGCGCCGCGTGAAGCGCCGCGCCGGACTTCATTGAGACTCCTCTCCCGAGCGCCTATCCCCTTCTTCCGAACCTCCAGTCCGCACGATCCGCGCTGCCGGGAGTTCTCAAGCTCCGTTGGTATGCCTGTGGCGAGTCGTTCGGATACCGGCCGTTGATGGTCTGGTACCGCCTGAAGGCCTTCTGGAAGCTCGTGCGTGCCGACCACTCGTGGGGGGCCATACACCGCCAGGGCTTCGCACCACCCCCGGCGCCACAATCGCGATCGGCGCGTTCTTCGAGTTCAACGTCGCGGTGTGCGTGGTACGGTCGCCCGCCAGCAGCGCAGCGGAAGTCGCCGTCATGCAGGGCGCCGGTGCCATACGGGAGGACCGACAACAACGCGGCCGCGAACCGCACATCGTCCTCTCCGCTCCCCGTCAGCCGCTGGTCCAGCACTGGCGTCCCCGCAGCGCCGAGTTGCGCGTCCGGCGCATCGGCCGAATGCACGAAGCCCGCGGAGCAGGATCGCTCGCGCGGGCCTCGCCGTCGAATACGCCGACGCTGCCTGGTTTACTTCATGGCCGGTGGATCGGGGATGCTGACCTGCACGACAGTCTTCATCGAGCCGTCAGGTTGCCGCTGGCTGATGGCGACGCTGTACCCTGTCGGCGCGGTGATTCCACCGGTGAAGCGGCTCACGGAGTACGCGATGTCGCCACTGGCACCCCACTTGACGATCTCGAGCTTGAGGTCTTTGCCGGCGTTCGGCGTTTTCAGCGCCGCCGTCCAGAATTCAGTTATTCCGGCCGAGGAGTCATACTTGCCGCGCGCGTTGAGGAAGGTGGCATCCGCGGCATAGGACTCGCCCACCTTGGCGGCATTTCCAGCGTTTAAGGCCGCTACGGTCGCCTGCACGGCATCTTCGACGGTCTTCTGCGTGATCGCTGGCGGCGCCGCGGCAGGTTCTTCCTTGCTTGGAGCAGTGCATGACGCCAGCGCAATGTAGAGGGCGGTGGGAATGGTACGCGAAAGACGAGCGTTCATCGGTAACCTCCGGATGGGGGGACTCACGTGC
>JAJZRK010000106.1 GCA_021802745.1 bacterium | reverse complement strand
ATCTGAAGGGTACGGGGTGTGGTGCGGGGTGCAGGCGGGACCGGGCGCGGTACGCTCAGTCCATCGGCGCGCCATCGGGCGGCGGACCGCCGATTCTGGCACAGCTTGTGAAATTAGTCACATGGGGGCGCGGGATTCAAGGACTTCGGTGGGGTGAAAATGACGGTAGACGGTGGACGGTAGACGGTAGACGGTAGACGGTAGATACAGCACTCACCGCTGTCCGCCATTCACCGTCCACCGTCCACCGTCTACCGTCCACCGTCTACCGTCTACCGTCTACCGTCTACCGTCTCCATCCCCCTGAATGCACTCGCGGGGCACCCTTTCGGATGCCCCGCAAGCGACAGCAGATCGCCGTCAGAACTACTTATCCCACCACACGCGGGTGCTCATGACATCGGCGCCCTGGCGGGAGATTGCAGCCTGCAGAGCGTCGTTGTTGACCGACTGCTCCGACGAGGCGTACACCATGCGGCGCGGCATATAGGTCAGCGTCGCCTTCGGCCCCGGCACGATGTTCGCCGGAACACCGGTGCGCCGCCAATCCGACCACGCCTCGCCACCCTGCGTGAAGAACGCAATCCACTTTTGGGTGAGGATCTGCGTCAGCCCGGCCGCTCCGCCCTGATAGGCGATAGCCGGCTGCGCCAGGTACGTCGCGGCGTCTGCCGCCGAGCCGCCCCACTGCGTGATCGACGCAGTGACGCCGGCATCGTAATACCCCTTCGCCGCCGCAGCGCTCAGCCCACCCATGCCACGGTTGGCCGCCTCCGCGAGAATGAAGTTCTGTTCGGCGAACGTGAATAGGTAGGACGGCGTCGCACGACCCGCCGAAGTGCCGTAGGTCCCGTACACCGTCTTGCCCGGATAGAACATCGCACCGATGCGCGACGTGGTCGTGCCGTAGGCGCTCGCCGAGGCGTTGTCGAGTCCATTCGGTTCACCGGCATACTTGGTCGGGTCCGCCACCGTCGGCTGGGCGAAGATCGGTGTGCGCGGATCATTGTTCGCGAGCAGAACGTCCATCAGGGTCTTGCTCATCCGATGGTCATCGCGCCCGGCGAAGGTCGCCGCCCACGGGTTGTCGAAGACCTGGTCGCCCGGCCACGCGATCTTCGCGTTGTCCGCGTTCGAGGTCATCAGGCCGCCCGACGCTGCAAGGGCCGCGGCAATTTCCGCATTGGCCTTCGCCGCGTCCGCCTTCTGCATGCGCATGGCGAGCCGCAGGCGGAGGGCATTGGCGAACTTCTTCCACTTTGCGGCGTCGCCGCCGTAAATCTGGTCGCCACTGCCGAGACCGACGCCGGTTCCCATGGCGGTGACGGCATCAGCGAGCGCCTTCTCCATCCCGTAGTAGATGTCCTTCTGGGCATCGTACTTCGGCTTGAGCGTGGCGCCCGTCGTCCCTTGCAACGCTTCGCTGTACGGGATGTCGCCGAACATGTCGGTCATGTTCTGGTAGGCGAACTGCATCATGATCGATGCCGGACCCCAGGTGTTCGGATCCTTGTTGGTCTTGCCGACATTGATGACCTGCTGGTAGTTCATCAGGTCGTCCACGTACGGGCCATTGAAGTAGCCGTCAATGGTCAGCACGCGATAGGCAAACCGGTCCTCGTCCACGTACTGATACTGCGCTACGTGCTGCGCAAGCAATTCCATCATGGACAGCTGGTAGCCGGCGCCACCGACGCGTTGCGCCGTCGTCGCCAGGGCCCGGGTGAAGATGGTCCCCGGAGGGGGCGGCGTATCAACGGACGGACTGTTCGGGTTGACGTTCAACCCGGTAAGGTCGGTCTGGCATGCCGTCGTCATGAATCCGACGGCGGCGAGCAGCGCGACCGAGAGCCGAGTGTTTCTCATCAGTAAAATCTCCCGGGTGACGGTCACGGAGTGATCGTGAAGTTGATGCCCACCGACTTGGTGGTCGGTAGGGCGCCCATGTCGAAGCCCTGGCCCACGTTGCCCGAGTTCGTCGCGTTCTCGGGGTCGTAGTTCGGGAACGACGTCCAGGTGTACAGGTTGCGGCCGATGACGGCCACGTTGAGCGCCGAGAGCTTGAGGTTCGTGAGGTACTTGGCCGGCACGTCCCAGCTGAGGCGCATGTCACGCAGCTTCACGAAGCCCGTGTTGAAGATGCCGGGTTCGGTCGAGTAGAAATAGTTGTGGTGGTAGTCTTCCGACGTGATCGTCACCGTGTTCGGCTGGTGCGTCGTCTTGTCGATGCCGTCCACCTTGATGCCCGGCTTGTCCCAGTCCTGCTCGCGTCCCTTCAGCGTCGAGGCGAGGATGCCGGCGTACCCGCCGAACCAGTTGCCTGACGAGAAGTTCTGGCCGCCCTGGCGGATGTCGAACAGGAAGCTGAACGTGTAGTTCTTGTACCGGAACTCGTTGTTGATACCACCCGTCCAGTCCGGGTTCACATTGCCCAGGTTGGTGAGCGTCGAGTTCGCGACCGGGTAGCCGCCCGACGTGATGATCTTGCCGGTGGTCGAGTCGCGCAGCCACGCCTTGCCGTAGATGGCGCCGTACGGCTCTCCAAGACGCGCCTCGATGCGGGCGTTCCAGTTGGTGCCGAGCACGATCGTGGTGAGGCCCGGGGCCAGCGCGTCCACCTTGTTGCGATTGCGCGTGTAGTTGAACGTCGTGCGCCACGAGAGGCCGTTCTGCAGGTCGAGCGTCTTGAGCGTGACGAGCGCCTCCACACCCTTGTTGCTCATCTGGCCCGCGTTCACGTACGCCTGGTTGTAGCCGATGGCCGGGGCCATCGCGAGCGGGAAGATCTGGTCCTTCGTCTTCTTGCTGTAGTACGTCGCGTCCAGCGTGACTTTGTCGTCGAGGAACGAGATTTCGACGCCACCCTCCGTGCCGAACGTGCGCTCCGGCTTGAGGTTGGCGTTGTTCGATGCGTCAGGCAGCGTGAACAGCGTGCGGCCGCCGAACTTCGCGGAAAAACCGCTGTAGGTCGTCGCCAGCCGGTAGGCGTCGGCGTCTGCACCCACCTGCGCGTACCCGCCGCGCAGCTTGGCGTAGCTGATGATTCCACCCTTCGTGATCGCCGGGAAGAGGTCCGACAGGACCACCGACCCGTTGATGGACGGATAGAAGTACGAGCTGTTTTCCTTCGGCAGCGTCGACGAGTAGTCGTTGCGCCCCGTCACCTCGACGGTCGCCACACGATTCCACGTCACGACCGCCGACCCGTACACCGAGTTGACGCCGCTGTGGTACTCCTCGTTCGTGACCGTCGGCGTGATGGCCGAGTTGGACAGATTGTAGATCTTCGGCACCACGATGGAGCTGGTGCGGTAGGAGTTGTCGTAGCTGTCGTTGCGGCGAATGTTGCCGCCCACGTTGCCGGTCAGGTCGAACTGGCCGAACGTGTGCGTCGCCGTGACCAGGCCTTCGACGTTGGATTCGGAGGCGCGGCTGTTGTTCGCCGTGAACGCGCCGTTCCAGGACGCGCTCGAGTGATCCATGTTGCCCTTCGCGAACTTCTCTTCCGCCGTGTAGCGGTAGAAGTCCTGGCCGGCGCGCACCATGCCCTTCAGCCAGCTGGTGAGCTGGTAGTTCGCCGTGGCCTGGGCGATCACGCGGTCGCGCGTGTCCTTCTCGCCGTTGTCGTACGCCTGCCAGAACGGGTTGTTGTGGTAGTTGTAGTTCCAGTTGAACAGGCTGCCGTCATCCTGATAGTACTTGCGCCGAAGCGCCTCGATGTCGACCTGGCGGCCGAACCAGGTGAAGCCCATGAAGGGGTTGCCTTCCGTGTAGCCCACCTCGGTGCGGTTGATGCCCGTGTTCTGCACGACCTGCAGCGAGCCGGACACGTTGAGCTTGTCCGAGATCGTCGCGCTCGCAGAGAGCGAGGCGGCCAGCTTGGCGAGCTTCGAGTTCGGCACGATGCCAGCGATATTGTCCTTGGTCAGCGACAGGCGGGCCGCCGTCTTGGAGCCGTTGGCCGTGACGCTGATGCCATTCGACACGGTATGGCCGGTCTCGAAGAAGTCCTTCACGTTGTTCGGGTGCGCGATCCACGGCATGTTCGGGCCGGTGAACTGGTCGATCAGCCGCCCGTCGAGCTTCGGACCCCACGACTCGTCCGCGCCGTCGTTGACGCCGCTGCCGGCGCCGTCGACGAACTTGAACTCGCCGCCAAAGCCCTGCCCGTAGCTGTTCTGGTACTTCGGCAGCACCGAGAAGACGTCGGCCGTCGCGTAGCTGCGAATCTGCACCTGCACGCCTTCCGCCGAGCCGCGGCCGGTCTTGGTCGTGATCACGATGGCGCCATTGGACGCGCGCGAGCCGTACAGCGCCGCGGCGTTGGGGCCCTTGAGGACCGTGATGCTCGCAATGTCGTCCGGGTTCAGGTCGGAGACGGCGTTGCCATAGTCACGGCCGCTGTAGCGGCCGACAGTCGAGAAGCCCTGGTTCGAGATCGGCACGCCGTCCACGATGAACAGCGGCTGGTTGTTGCCGGTGATCGAGCCGGCGCCGCGGATCACGATACGGGTCGAGCCGCCCATGTTGCCGCTCGACTGGATCGCAAGACCCGAGGCCTTGCCGGACATGGCGTTGATCAGGTTCTGCTGGCGCGTCTGCGTCAGGCTGGTGTTGTCCAGCGCCTGCTGCGAGGTGCCGAGCGTGGACTTCTCGCGCTGCACGCTGAGCGCCGTCACCATCATGCCGGTCAGCTGCACCGCCTGCGCCTGCAGGGTGAAGTCCACCGTGAGCGTGGTGCCGTTGAGGTCAACGTTGCTTTGCGCGCGCTTGTAACCGATGCGACGGGCCACGAGCACGGCGGGTCCGCGATTGCGGCCGGCGACCGTGATCGTGAAGCGCCCATCCTCACCCGTCTGGGTACCGGCCTTGATCGCATCAACAAAGACGCTGGTGCCGGGAAGGGGCGCGCCCGCTTCGGACACGACACGTCCCTTGATGGTGGTGGAAGCCTGAGCATGCGCGACGGAGCTGGCGCCGGCGAGCATGGCCAGACCGACCACGCCCGCGAACCATGCGCGGGCCTGTCGGATGTTCATTCTGTATCCTCCTAAGAGAGGGGCGGAAAAAGGACATGAAACACCTACAACTAAACAACCCCGCGAGACGCCACGGCGTCACCGGATACGGGAAACCGGTCAACTCGCGTGCATCGTATCGGGTTACGGGTACTGAGTATGCGGATTTGTCCGTCGCAGGGGACATCAGGGTACCCACAGCCATTCTGTAGGGTAGACCCTGACGGCGCTAGTCCCGGCTACGTGATCGTCCCTGACAGAACCTGGCAATCAGGTCCCTGGCCCGGAGGCGCGTCAGTGAGGTCGCACGGATGCCGGCCACCCGCTGCGCGGTGCTCGCCAAATGCGACGGTGACGCAAAATCGAGCACTCCGGCGACCTCCGCCAGGTCGTAGCCGGGGTTCTTGGCCAGCTCAGCGGCGGCAATGAGGCGAACCAGGTCTATGACCCGCTTGAGGTTCGGTGCGCCCGACGCGGCGAAGGCTCGGCTGAGATGTTCGCGCGTCACGCCGAGCGAGCGCGCCACCGCATCGGTTCGCACTGGCCGCCCACCGGCCGCCACGACGCGCTCCCACGCGCGCTGCTGCAGCGGCGCCTTCAGGCCTAGCTCCACATGCGCGTCGCGGAGCGCCTCGGCGAACCGCAGCGTGAAGGCCGAGGGCAGCACGAGTTCGCGGAGGGCGCCGTCGTCCACCCCTTCGATGAGCAGGTCGGCGACATCCATGGAGGCACAGCGCCCCAGCACGGCCGCATCTGCCAGGCGCGGCGCGGTGAGCACGAAGAACGGAATGCTCGGAAACTCGCGGGCCATCGCCGCCGCCGCCCAGGCATCGTCGCCGCCGGCGCAGAGGTCCACCACCACGACGTCCACCAGCGCGGCCCGGAGCGCCGCGCCCGCCGCCGCCGCGCTGCGAACCAGCTGCAATCGCGAGCGACGCCGGGTGAAGGCGCGCCGCATCAGTTCCCTCCCCCGGTCGCGGGTCGTGAACGCCAGGACGGAGGGGAGGAATGGCGGCGCGCTGTCTGTCACCTTGCGTCTTCCGACTCGAGCAGCGCCCGGGCCCGGGCGAGCACCGCCCGCGCGTTTTCGTAGGACACCAGCGCCACCGCCTCATCGAAGCTCAGCCAGCGGCAGGCGGTGATCCCTTCCTTGCGCAGCGGACGCGCCCGGCTGCTGTCGGCCTCTATGAGATAGAAGTGGCAGATCTTGTGCACGAAGCGGCCGCGGAACCGGAAGTGCCAGTCAATGACGTCCACGGGGGCCTTGAGGGCGATCCCGGCCAGTCCGGTCTCCTCGCGCACCTCGCGCATCGCCGCCGCCTCCGGCGACTCGTCCGCTTCGAGGTGCCCCTTGGGAAAGCCCCAGTTCCGGTAGCTGTCGCGAATAAGCAGGAAGCGCACGCCCTCCGGCGAGCGGCGAAAGACGATGCCGCCGGCCGAGACTTCCTCGCGGGGCTTGTGCGCTCGTTCCGTCACGCCGCACGCCCGGAATCGAGGTCGGCGCGCCCCTCGATGAAGCCGCGTACCACGGGGTCCGCCGACTGCCGAATCTCCTCGACGGTGCCGACCTGGCGCACCCGCCCTTCGTGGAGCATGGCGATGCGCGTGGCCACTGTGTACGCCGAGTGCATGTCGTGCGTGATGATGATGGAGGTGACGCCGAGCGTACGCTGCGTGCGGAGCATCAGTTCATTGATGACGGCGCTTGTCACCGGGTCGAGGCCGGTGGTGGGTTCGTCGTAGAGCAGGTACTTGGGGCGCAGGGCGATGGCGCGGGCGATGCCGACGCGCTTGCGCATGCCGCCCGACAGCTCGCTGGGCATGACGGCGGCGGCGTCCGGCAGGTCCACGAGCGCGAGCACTTCGTGCACGCGGGCCTCGATGTCGCGCGCGGTCAGCCCGTCCTGCCGCCGGAGTCCCATGGCGACATTCTCGCCGACCGAGAGCGAGTCGAACAGGGCGGCGAACTGGAAGACGTACCCGACGGTGGCGCGCAGGCGATACAGCGCCTGCCGGTCCAGCGTCGGCACCTCCAGCCCATCCACGAAAACGGTTCCACGATCCGGCTCCAGCAGCCCCACGATGTGCTTGATGGCGACCGACTTCCCCGAGCCCGAGTATCCGATGATCGCGACGGTTTCGCCTTCAGGCACCTCGAGGGAGAACCCCGTGAGGACCTGTTTGGCACCGAAGGACTTGTGGATGCCCTGAAGGGAGATCATGCGGAGTGCGGGGTGCGGGGTGCGGGGTGCGGGGGAATATGAGCGACAATTTGTGAGGTCGCGAGTGCGAAGTGACGGATTGAGGATTGGGAATTCGGATTGGGATTGGGGATTGCGATTGCGGATGGCGACTCGCGACGGGCGACTCGCGACGGGCGACTGGCGACTGGCGATGGAAGACAAACAAGGCCGGGGAGCAATGCTCGCCCGGCCTCTGTTGTCTCTCTGTTGTCTTTCTGTTGTTTCTCTGTTGTCTCTCTGTCGTTCAGCGCCTTTAGGCGCTGAACGACTGCAGTGCACGCCCTACGTCGCCCTCGCGCAGCCGCTTGAGCGCCCGGTCGCGGAGCTGGCGGACGCGCTCGCGGGTGACGCCGAGCATGGAGCCGATCTCCTCGAGGGTGTGCTCGCGTCCGCCTTCGAGGCCGAAATAGAGGCGCAGCACCTTGGCGTCGCGCGGCGGGAGCGTGCCGAGCGCCTGCTCGATCTCGTCGGTGAGGAAGCGGTTCATCGCCTCCTCCTCGGTGTCGGGCATCTCGTCGGCGACAAAGCGCTCGATGAGCGAGCGGTCGCCGTCCGGATCCATGGGGGCGTCGAGGCGCACGTCGCCGCTGTTGAGGGCGGCGAGCGACGAGACGACGTCCACGGAGAGGCCCGTCACCTTGGACAGCTCCTCGGGCGTGGGTTCGCGGCGCATCTTCTGGCGCAGGATCTCTGACGCCTTGATGATGCGCGAGAGGTCGGCCGTGCGGTTGAGCGGGACGCGCACCGTGCGCCCCTGGCGCGCCAGCGACGACAGGATGGCCTGCCGGATCCACCAGACCGCGTACGAGATGAACTTCACGCCCTGGTCGGGGTCGAACTTGCGGGCGGCGGTGAGGAGGCCGACGTTGCCCTCGCCAATGAGGTCAATGAGCGGCAGGCCGCGGTTCTGGTACTTCTTGGCGACGGAGATGACGAAGCGCAGGTTGCGCTTGACGAGTTCCTGGAGGGCGTCGGGGTCGCCCGCGCGGATCTTGCGCGCGACCTCGATTTCCTCGTTGCCCTTGAGCAACGGGTACGTGCTGACCTCGTACAGGTACTGGTCGAGGATGTCGCGCTCGGGCTCGCTGGGCGCGATCCCTGCGGGAGCGGCGCGGCGGCGGCGGCGCTTGACTTCGGTGGCCATGGACTATGCCTCGACGAGCCAGGGGGCTCGAGCGTGAATCGTTAAGGCGGGGGACCCGGAGGCGGGTCTTGCCCGGTGGATCAACGGCGCGCTCGCCAACGGAATACGCTGGCGGCGCAGCCAATGCTGAGTACAACGCAAGGGAGATAAAAATAGCGCGCTCAGCGATTTCCGCCAGAGACACCGCTTGACCCACGTGATACGTCTGGATAGCTTTTTTGGTTCCTGACGGAACGCCTGGGCGACCTCGCGGACCCACGGGACGAGGGGGCGTAGCTCAGTTGGGAGAGCGCTTGAATGGCATTCAAGAGGTCAGGGGTTCGATTCCCCTCGCCTCCACTCGGCGGGTCCGGGCCGGCGGCCGGTCCATCCGGTTCCGGGACCCGATCCGGGACATGCGGGAATAGCTCAGTTGGTAGAGCACAACCTTGCCAAGGTTGGGGTCGCGGGTTCGAGTCCCGTTTCCCGCTTAACGACAGAGAGACAACAGACAGACAACAGACAGACAACAGACAGACAACAGACAAACAACAGAACAGCAGGCACCCCAACCTGGCGGCACCAGCGATATGGCCCCGGGGTACGTAGGAAAGGCAGCGCAAACGCGAGGAGCGGGGCTTGTGCGCTTTCCGGTGTCGCCCCCCATGTTCCGGGCGGTTAGCTCAGTTGGTTAGAGCGCCACGTTGACATCGTGGAGGTCACAAGTTCGAGTCTTGTACCGCCCATTGCCTCACGAGAGCGCCTCGTGAGGCTTTTTGTTAACTTCCCTGCGTCACCTGCCGGGACTTCCGGCCTATTCCGAGAGCATCAATGACGCTACTTCCTCGTCTTACGCTACTCGCCGCCCTCGTGGCGGCCCCACTGGCCGCGCAGGACGCGGCCGCCCCGACGTGCGCCGTCGAGTTCAACCAGCCGAAGGAACTCGTCACCCTCTACAACATCACCCGCATGCGCGCGCTGCAGCTCGCGCCGGGCGACGAGCGGGCGAAGGTGATCCGCGACATCATGAAGACCGTGGGCAATCCCAAGGTCGCATCGGCGAACCCGCTCGGCACCAATGCCATCGCGGGGCAGATGATGATCCTGTGGATGATGCAGCCGAACTCGCCCGCCACCGCGACGCGCGGCGAGCTGAACTGGGGCGCGCCGAAGGAGCAGGTGATTGACCTCGCGAAGACCGCCGACTCGCTCTTCACGACGGTCGAGGCGCAGGGGCCGGGGTGCCACAGCGAGACCCGTCCGTTCCGCCAGGCGAAGCCGTGGCAAGACCGCATCAACGCCGCGTTCAAGTTCATGGCGGCGAACGAGGCGGACTCGGCGGAAGTCTACGCCAAGGCGTCGCAGGTGCTCGACCGCTGGTCGCCCTATGCGCCGCGCGTCTTTGCCGCGATCGCCCAGGTGCGGGGCTCGCAGGCCGACATGATGAAGTACCTCGAAGAGGCGCTCAAGCTGACGGCGAACGACACGACGTATGCGGAAGACCGCAAGGCCGTGCTCTTCCAGATCGGCCAGGTGGGCCTCGAGTACGCCGAGATCCAGCCGGAACCGCAGCGGACGAACACCCTGAAGCGCGCCGCCGAAGTGCTGCTGCAACTGGCCACCGAGTCGCCGGACGCGGAGTCCACGCCGTACGCCCTGTCGGGGCTCGGCATGGCGGCGACGTCGCTCAAGGACACCTCGCTCTTCGAGACGTGCTACAGCCTGGTGGACAAGGCGACGGACAAGTACAGCGACATGTCGGCGCTCCAGGCGGCCATCTGCGCCAACCGCATGGGCAAGACCGCGGAGGCGATCAAGCTGTTCGAGGCCACGCTGGCGAAGAACCCGAACTCGCGTGACGCGCTGTACAACGCCGCGGCGCTGATGTACGAGCTGCGCAAGGGCAAGGAGATGATCCCGGTCGTGGACAAGCTCGTCTCGATTGACCCGAGCAACCCGGACAACGTGGCGCTGTACGCGTACGCCTACAACGTGCTGAACGAGGACGCGAAGCCCAAGGATCCGCCGCCGGCCGCCGCCGCCGCGCCCGCGAAGCCTGGCGCCGCCAAGCCGGTCGCGCCGCCGCCGGCCCCGCCGAGCCCGTACGCCGATTCCGTGGCCAAGTACATGAAGCTGAACGACGACATGCCGCAGCGGGTGGTGGTGGTGGAGTTCGTGCGCTACGCCGACCGTGCCGTGGTGAAGGGCGAGATCGAGAACCGGACGAAGGCGGCGAGGTCGTACGAGATCTCGTTCGAGCTGCTCGACCTGGCCGGGAATGTGGTGGACACGCAGGTGGCGAAGGTGGAGAACGTGGCGCCCAGCGCGACGACCGCCTTTGAAGTGAAGACGGACAAGCCAAAGGTCGCCGCATGGCGCTACGCGCCGATCAAGTAGCGAGGGGTTGGAGTCCCAGGTGAACACCCGGATTCTGGTGATTGACGACGATCCCGTCGTGCGCGGCATGCTGGTGGAGATGCTGCAGCGGGAGGGGTACGACGTTGACTCGGCCGAGGACGGGCGTGCCGGGATGCGGCGGTTTCGCGAGCAGCCTTCCGCTCTGGTGATCACGGATGTCGTGATGCCGGAGCAGGAGGGGCTCGAGACGCTGATGCAGCTGCGGCAGAGCGGCCGCCCCGTGAAGGTGATGGCGATTTCGGGGGGCGGCCGCGTGGGTCCGGACGCCTACCTCAACTCGGCGCGGACGCTCGGGGCGGACGCGATCCTGGCGAAGCCGTTCGGTCGCGAGGAGCTGCTGGAAAAGGTGAGTTTGCTGCTCGGCGCCTGATTGACCGAAGGCGAAAGGCCGGGTATATTGTGAGTCTCGCCGGCGCGTGGTTGCGCCGGCGAAGGTGTCAGAGGGGCAGAGAGACAACAGAGAAACAACAGAAAGGCAACAGAGAGACAACAGAGAGACAACAGACGCGGACTGTTTGCGCTCGTAGCTCAATTGGATAGAGCATCTGACTACGGATCAGAAGGTTGGGGATTCGAGTTCCTCCGGGCGCATGGAAG
>JAJZRK010000105.1 GCA_021802745.1 bacterium | reverse complement strand
GATCGGCACGTGGATGCAGCAGGTGGCGCAGGGGTGGCTCGCCCTCCAGCTCTCCAACGACGCGTTCCTCGTGGGCGTCGTCGCGGCCGCCGGCACGCTCCCCATTCTCCTGCTGTCGCTCCCGGGCGGCATCGTCGCCGACCAGTATCGGCGCCTGCGGGTGGTCACCATTGCGCAGTCGTTCCTGCTCGCCGAGGCGACGCTGCTCTGGTGGTTCACCTGGTCGGGGCACATGACCATCGGGTGGCTCATCGCCATCGCGCTCCTCGGCGGGGTGATCTCCGCATTCGAGATCCCGGCGCGCCAGTCGCTGTTCATCGAGATGGTGGGCAAGGAGCACGTGATGGACGCGATCGCGCTCAACTCGAGCGGCTTCAACTTCGCGCGCATCGTCGGCCCGTCGCTCGCCGCCATCGTCATTGCGCGGGCCGGCATCGCCTGGTGCTTCGGCATCAACGCCCTCTCGTACTTCGCGGTGCTCATCAGCCTGGCCATGATCCGCCTGCCGCACCTCCCGGTCGCGCCGTCCGGGCGCCCGTTGCACGCGCTGGGCGAGGCGTTCACGTATGTGCGCACGCACCGCCTCACCGCGGTGCTCATGCAGGTAGTGGCGGTGTACTCGCTGCTCAGCATTCCGGTGCTCACCCTGATGCCGGTGCTCGCGCGCGACGTGCTTGGCCTCGGCGCCGGCGGCTACGGCGTGCTGATGACGTGCGTCGGGGTCGGGGCGATGATCGGCGCGCTCAGCATCGCGGCGGCCGGCCCGCGCCTGCCGCGGCACCGCGCGCTCGTGGTGACGTCGCTGGCGTTCCCCGCGCTCATCATGGCCGCGGCCTTTTCGCGGGTCGAGCTGCTCACCGGGGTGCTGCTGTTCTGCGTGGGCGCATGCATGGTGGTCAACAGCGCGGTCATCAACGCGCTCCTGCAGTCCGCGTCGCCCGACGCCCTGCGGGGCCGCGTCATCTCCATCTATGTCGCGGTCTACATCGGCACGAATCCCATCGGGTCGTTCGTCAGCGGCTGGATCGCCCGCCACTGGGGCGCGCCGATGGCCATTGGCGGCATGGCCGCCGTCATGGGCGTCTACGCCGTGTGGGCGCTCCGCCGGTATCCGGAAATTCGGCACGGGGCGTGACGCGCGGCGTTTCCAGCGAGCAGACCAACCGACGGAACTCGGCGCTCGGACCAAAATTGAGCATGAGTCCCACTGGGAGGCAGGCGGCCCGAAGGTAGTTGATCACTTGGGCCTCGTGAGCGGGGTGAAAGCGCTCCACAGCCTTCACCTCCACCACCACTCGGCGGTCCACCACGAGGTCGAGTCGAAACTCGCCGACCACAATGTCCTCGAATCGTACGGTTACCGGGTGCTCACGTTGCACTGCCAGCCCCGTGCGCTCCAGTACATGCGCGAGCGACCGCTGGTACACCGGTTCCGAGAACCCGTGGCCCAACCGATTGTAAACGTAGTAGAACGCCCCGATGATCTTCCGGGTCGTCTCGCGTTCGGGAAAATCAGGTTCGTCCACCGGCCGTACACGGAGTGGGTCAACCAGTTACGGCAAGCTGCCCGAGGTGAGAACCGGAAGCAGCATCGAACGGTTTCGCGTGGTGGCGAAAAACTGCAACGGCCTCGCCGCGGATCACGCCGAGGGGCGCGGATTTGCGCGGATCTACTTCTGGGGATTCCCTTGGAAGGATCCGCGTTCATCCGCGCCCAATCCGCGCCATCCGCGGCAAGGCGGTCACCACCGCGCCAACGCCAGCGCATACCAGCGCTCACTCCGCCGGCGCGATCTCCACGAGGTTGTCGTAGAAGACGGGGCCGCCGCCCATGTCGGTGGTGCGCTGCGACGTCGTTTCGTTGGCGTTGTGCCCGTCGCCCGTCAGCTTGCCCCACCAGACGCTGGGCGCCCACGCCGCGCCCGGACGCACGGCGTCGGACACGCGCGCGACCGCCGAGAACGCCCCCCGGTCGTTGAAGACCACGACCGGCGCCCCGTCGACGATGCCGCGTGGCGCGGCGTCGGCCGGATGCACCATCACCTCCGGCTCCGCGTCGCGCCGCAGCGACGACACGTTCACGAACGTGCTGTTCAGGAACTGGTGCCGGGGCGACGAAACCAGAGTGATCGGGAAGCGCGCCGCGAGATCGGGCACCTCTTCCGGGAACTCATGGGGCGGCGTGAACGCGGGGAGCGGGTCGAGTCCCATCGCCTCCATGCGCGCCGAATAGAACTCGCACTTGCCGCTGGGCGTCGCAAACCCGCCGTCGGCGTACGGCAGGTACGGCGTCGGCACGTTGAGCCGCACCCAGCCGTGTTGCATGAGTGCGTCATACGTGACGGTCGCCATCTTCGGATCGGTCGTCGTCAGCGCCTGTCGCAGAAGCGTATCGTCGTCGTCGGCGAACCCCGGGTCGCTGAGTCCCATGTGCGCGGCGAGTTCGCGGAAGATCTGCGTGTTCGGCTTGCACTCCCCCAGTGGCGCGATCGCTGGCCGGTTGAGCGTGGCGTAGTGGTGACCGTAGGCCAAGTGCACGTCCCAGTGCTCGAGCTGGGTGGTCGCCGGCAGCACGTAGTCGGCGTAATCCGCGGTGTCCGTCTGGAAATGGTCGAGGACGACGGTGAACAGGTCGTCGCGTCGCATGCCGGCGAGCACGGCGTTGCGATCCGGCGCGACGGCCGCGGGATTCGAGTTGTAGACGACGAGCGCCTGCACGGGCGGCCCGCCCACGCCCGCGTCGGGACGGTTCAACGCATCGCCCAGCCGGATCATGTTGATTGTCCGCACGTCGCGCGACAGGTCCGGCCGCTCGAGCGCCGCGGTGTTGAACTTGAAGTTCGCGCTCGTCGAGAGCTGCACGCCGCCGCCCGCGCGCCGCCAGTGCCCCGTGATGGCCGGCAGGCAGGCGATCGTCCGCACCGCCATCGCCCCGCCGCCGTGCCGCTGCAGCCCGTAGTTGATGCGCAGGAAGGCCGCCTTGGCGGCGCCGTACTCGCGCCCAAGCGCCACGATCCGCTCGGCCGGCAGTCCGGTGATCGCCGCCACGCGCTCCGGCTCATACTCCTGTGCCCGCGCGCGCAGCGCCTCCGCGCCCAGCGTATACCGCGCGAGATAGTCGTCGTCCTGCAGCCCCTCGGCGAAGAGCACGTGCATGATGCCCAGCGCCAGCGCGGCGTCGGTGCCGGGGCGGATCGGCAGCCACTCGTCGCACTGGTCGGCGGTGCGCGTGCGGATCGGGTCAATGCACAGCACGCGGGCCCCGCGTTCGCGCGCCTTCCGCACGAACGGCCAGAGATGCGGATTGGCGGTGAGCGTGTTCGTGCCCCAGAGGATGACGAGGTTGCTCGACGGCAGGCCCTCGGCATCCGCGCCGATGCTGGCGCCGACTGTCATGCGCATCCCCCACATGCCCGCCGTGCTGCAGATCGTGCGGTCCAGCTTCGAAGCGCCCAGGGCGTGAAAGAAGCGGCGGTCCATGGACTGTCCCTGCAGCATGCCCATCGTGCCGCAGTACGAGTACGGCAGGATCGCCTGTGGCCCATGCGGCCCGTCGGCAATAGCGCGCAGGCGCGCGGCAATGTCGCGCAGCGCCTCGTCCCAGCTCACTCGCACGAACTCGCCGCGCCCCTTTCGCCCAACGCGCTTGAGCGGGTGCCGCAGCCGTTCCGGGTGATACGTGCGCTCGAGATAGCGATTGACCTTCGTGCACAGGAAGCCCGCGGTAAACGGGTGGTGCGGGTCGCCCTGCACGCGCACCGCGCGTCCGTCCTCGACCGTCGTGATGAGGGCGCAGGTGTCGGGACAATCGTGGGGGCAGGCGCCGCTCACGGTCTGTACGACGGATTCGGTCACGAGGAGTCCGAGACGGGGAGGCGACCGTCGGCACGGTCGGCACGAAAATACGAAATTAGGCGGGAATCGGCGCACCCGGCAGTCCGGCCGGTGGCGTTCTGTGCGCAACTGCTTGCGAAGCCGGAGGTTACGTCATATATTGCATTGTTTGACCTTGGTGTGTAGTTGCGTGTGACGGGACCGCGCGCCGCGGCGCACCAAGGGCGGAGGAAGACGTCCGGCAAACCATGGGTGTGCGCCCCCCACGAAATGCGCACGCCATAATGACTTGACGAGACGTCCAGACTCTGTAATTTCAGCGCGTTCGAGCACTGCGTACCAAGGCGCAGTCTCGCGCTGTGCCTTAAGTGTCCCTCCTTAGGAGATTATCTCAATGAAGCGCATTGCCCTCGTCGCTGCTGTGCTCGTGCTTGCCGCCTGCGCCAAGAAGGAAGAGGCTCCGGCTGCCGCTGCTCCGGCTGTTGATTCGGCTGCTGCCGCCCCGGCGGCCGCGGTTGATACCACGATGAAGAAGGATTCGATGGCCGCTCCGGCCGCCGCGCCGACTGAAGCCAAGAAGCCGTAATCTCCTTTTTCGCAGGTCAGTACGCGGGCGCGACGGAAGTCGCGCCTGCGTCGTATGCGCCCCCCAAACAATAGAGCCCCCCATGTCCATTGCGCTGACCATCAACGGCAAGCCCACGACGGTGGACGTGCCGCCGGAGATGCCGCTCCTCTGGGTGCTGCGTGACCACCTGAACCTCAAGGGCACGAAGTTCGGCTGCGGCATCGCCCAGTGTGGGGCTTGCACGGTGCATCTCGCCGGGGCGCCGGTCCGCGCCTGCGCCATCCCGATTTCCGCGGTCGCCGGCCAGCAGATCACGACCATCGAGGGACTCGGCGGCGCCGGCCTGCACCCGGTGCAGGCGGCATGGGAACAGGTGGACGTGCCGCAGTGCGGCTATTGCCAGGCGGGGCAGATCATGGTGGCCGCCGCGCTGCTGAAGACGAAGAAGAACCCGACCGACGCCGAGATTGATGCGGCGATGCAGAACATCTGCCGCTGCGGCACCTACAATCGCATCCGGCAAGCGGTGCACAGCGCGGCGCGCGCGATGAGCACGGCCGGCGGCAGCGGCCATGATGCCGGGGAGGCGCAGTCATGACCGCCCCCGCCAGCGTCCATCGCCGCTCCTTCGTGCAGGTCGTCGCGCTCGTCGGCGGCGGCCTCATGCTCGGCAGGTTCAGCGCCGCCGCCGACGCGGAGGCCGCACCCGCCGATCGCACCGTCCGCGACCCGTTCGTTCCGAATGCGTTCATCACCATCACGCCCGACGGCAAGATCACGATCGTCGCCAAGAACCCCGAGGAAGGCCAAGGGGTCAAGCAGTCGCTGCCGATGATCATCGCCGAGGAGCTCGACGTCGAGTGGTCGCAGGTGACGGTTGTGCAGGCCGACAGCGACGAGTCGAAGTACGGGCGCCAGTTCGCCGGCGGCTCGCTGAGCACGCCGATGAACTACGACAACCATCGCCGGCTCGGCGCCGCGGCGCGCGCGATGCTCGTGGCAGCCGCCGCGAAGTTGTGGAACGTCGCCGAGAGCGAGCTGACCACTTCCAAGGCCGCCGTGTCGCACAACAAGACTGGGCGCCGCAGCAGCTATGCCGCGCTCGCGAACGACGCGGCCAGGATGCCCGTCCCAGACCTCGCCGCGGTCACGCTCAAGGACCCCGCCACGTTCCGGCTGCTCGGCAAGCGCGTCCCAGGCCTCGACAACCGGACGATCGTCACGGGCAAGCCGCTCTTCGGCATTGACATCATGGTGCCGGGCATGCTGCATGCGGTCTTCGAGAAGTGCCCGGTCTTCGGCGGCAAGGTGGTGAGCGCGAATCTCGCCGCCATCCGCAAGCTCCCGGGCGTGAAGCACGCGTTCATCGTCGAGGGCGTCGGCACCGCGCTCGACGGCCTGATGCCGGGCGTCGCCATCGTGGCCGACACCTGGTACAACGCCAAGACGGCGCGGGAAAAGCTGCAGGTGACGTGGGACGAGGGCGCCACCGCGCAGCAGGGCAGCGAGTGGTTTGCGCAGCGCGCCGCCGAGCTGTCGCGGCAGCCCGCCGACCGCACCGTCCGCAAGGATGGCGATGTGGACGCGGCGTTCGCGTCGGCGGCGACGGTGGTGGAGGCGGCGTATTTCTACCCGTTCCTCTCGCACGCCACGCTCGAGCCGCAGAACTGCACGGCGCTCTTCAAGGACGGCAAGCTCGAGATCTGGGCGCCCACGCAGATGCCGCAGCCGGGGCGCGAACTCGTCAGCAAGACGATGGGCATCGTCCCCGCGGACATCACCATTCACCTCACGCGCATCGGCGGCGGCTTCGGCCGGCGCCTCAAGAACGACTATCTGGTGGAGGCGGCGTGGATTGCGCGCGAAGTGGGGGTGCCGGTCAAGCTGCTCTGGACGCGCGAGGATGACATGCGGCACGGGCACTACCGTCCGGCCGGCTTCCATTTCCTCAAGGGCGCGGTGGACGCGAACGGCCGGGTGGTGGCGTGGAAGAACCGCGTCGTCGTCGAGCCGTACATGCGCGTCGGCGAATGGCCGGGGCGGTTCGTCCCGAACTACCTGCTCGAAGTCTCCAATTTGCCGCACGGCATCCCGACGGGCGCGATGCGCGCACCGGGGAGCAATGGCATCGCCTTCGCCAACCAGTCGTTCCTCGACGAACTCGCGCACGCGGCGGGCAACGACCCGCTGCAGTTCCGCCTCGACCTGCTGACCCCCGCGGTGCCGGCGGTGCAGGGCGACGCGTTCAACCCCGATCGCATGCGCGGCGTGCTCGAGCTGGTGCGCGAAAAGTCCGGGTGGGGCAAGCAGGCGCCGTCGAAGGGACGCGGCATGGGCGTTGCCTTCCACTTCAGCCATCAAGGCTATTTCGCCGAGGTCGTGGACGCGTCGGTGAACGCCAGGGGCGAGGTGAAAGTGCACAAGGTCTGGATTGCGGCCGATGTGGGCTCGCAGCTCACCAACCTCAGCGGCGCGGAGAACCAGTGCCAGGGCTCGGCCATTGACGGCGTGTCACAGGCGCTGGGGCAGGAGCTCACCATTGACGGCGGCCGCGTGGTCGAGGGGAACTTCGACCGCTATCCGCTGCTGCGCATGCCGCGGGCGTTCCCCGTCGAGGTGCATTTCCGAACCACCGAGTTTGCGCCGACGGGAATGGGTGAGCCCGCCCTGCCGCCGGTGATTCCCGCGCTCACCAATGCGATCTTCGCCGCGACGGGCAAGCGCATCCGCTCGCTGCCAATCGGGAATCAGCTGGCGTAGTCGGCGGGCCGGACGGGCGTTGTGCACGTGGGAGGAGGCGCACTGCCTTGCCGCGGATTACACCGATGCGCGCGGATTCACGCGGATGTTTTGTTGGGGAACAGCTCAATGACCTTATCCGCGTTCCTCCGCGGAAATCCGCGAAATCCGCGGCAGGCAGTTGCCGTCAGCCCCGCGCGCAGAACCTGAACGCCTCGGCCACGGCGGCACGGGGATCAATGCCGCTGGTCCAGCCGAGCTCGCGTCGCGCACGCTCGCTCGAGAACGGATTGTCGGCGAGCAGGAAGTCGAGTGAGCGCGCATTGAGGAGCGACGATCCGGGCACGCGCAGGGCGCGCATGGCCAGCCCCAGCGCGCCCATCGCACTTTGCACGGCGCCGCCATGGATCGGGATCCACCGCACGCGCCGGCCGAGCCCCGCCTGCGCCGCGTCGTAAAATTCGTTAACGGTGATCGGCGGATCGTTGGTCACGTTGTAGGCGCGGCCGCCGGCGATCTCGCTGGTCACGGCGCGTATGGCCACCTCGGCCACACTGCGGGCATGGACGATGGCGAGCCTCGCCCGGCCGCTGCCGATGCGCGGCACGAGTGGAAGGCGAAGCACGGCGGCGACGCGCGGCACGAACTGCCGGTCACGCGGCCCGTAGATGACGCATGGCCGCACGGTGGTCGCCCACACTCGACCGGCGTGGTGCGCGTCCATCACCAGCATCTCCGATTCACGCTTGGAGCGGGCGTACCATGCCGCCTCGGGGAGCGGACGCAGCGGCCGCAGTTCCTGCAGGTCGCCGTCGCTCGAGAGGGCATAGCGCCCATCCGGTCCGTACACCGCGACCGAACTCAGGTGCAGCAGTCGCGCCCCGGCGCCCGCGGCCGCCTCGATGGCGCTGCGCGTGCCGTCAATGTTCGGCGCGCGAAACGCCTCCCAGCCGCCGCGCGGCGTGATGGCGGCCGCGCAGTGGAAGACGTACTGCACGCCGTCCGCTGCCCGTGCGAAGGCGGCCGCATCCCGCGTGTCGCCGTGGCGCAGCTCCACACCGCGCGCCGCGAGCCAGCCGGCGCTGGCCCGTTCGCGTACGAGCGCGCGCAGCTGCCAGCCGTCCTGCTGCAGGCGCTCGACCAGGTGCGAGCCGACGAGGCCTGACGCCCCGGTAATCAGCGCCGTCGTCACGCGGGGAAAGGGAGCGCCGCCACGGTGGCCGGTGTGTCGCCGGCGGACGAACGCACGGTAACGGGCGTCCCCGGCTCCAGTTCACGGCGGAGCATCGCCAGGGCGATGGCGCCAAGTCGGGGCGACACGGCACGCGACCGCACGCTGCCCACGTCGGCGTCGCCGGCGAAGACGCGCGCGTCGTCGCCGGCCGGCGCGTCGAGGCGCAGGCCGCGCAGCACGCGGTTCACATGTCCGCGGAAGTGCACGCGCGCCACGACCTCCTGCCCGGTGTAGCACCCCTTCGTGTACGAAATCGCGTCGAGTTCGTCGAGGCGCGCTTCCTGCGCGAGCGTCTCCTCGTTCATGTCCACGCCCCACGCCGGCCAGCCGGCCTCGATGCGCAGGACGTCAACGGCCGCCGCGGACGCCGGCACCGCCCCCGAGGCGAGGAGCGCGGTGCGCAGTGCATCGCTCGCCGCCGCCGACACAAAGCAGTCGAATCCGTCCACGTCGCCATAGTCGGCGGCCCGCGCCACCATCACCGACTCGTCGGCGAACGGCAGCGCGCAGTTGGCGTACGGCGGCAGGAGGTCGAACGTCGCGGGCGAGCAGGCGAGCGCATGCGCCACCACCTGCCGCGCGTGCGGACCGGCCACGCCGAGGCAGGACACGGTGGCGCTGATGTCGGTGTAGCGTGCGAGCCGTGGATTCACGTACTTGCGCACCATCGCCGTGAATCCCGCACCGGCCGCCGCGGGGACGTCCACGAGGAAGTGCTCGGCGTCGCGCTGGAAGATGCGCACGTCGGCAATCACCTTGCCCTTGGCGGTGAGTGCGGCCGCGTACTGGCCATGTCCGGGCTGGAGGGCCAGCACGTCATTGGTGACGAGGCCGGTCAGCGTGGCCGCCGCCTGCGCGCCGGTGAATGTCATGCGCACGCGGTCGGAGCGGTCCACGAGGCCGGCGTCGCTGCGAAGCGGCGCGTACTCGGCGGCGGTCGGCGTGCTGACTGGCGCACTCATGCCGGTCCCCCGCGCACGAGCGCGCGCATCTCGTCGAACGAGAGTCCAGACAGCGTGGGGAAATAGGCGTCGGCTTCCATGGCGTGATGCGGCGGAAGCGGTCCCACCGCGATGGCACGCACCCCGGCCGCGCGCGCGGCGCGGATGCCGGCGCGCGCGTCCTCGAAGGCCAGCGCGTCGGCGAGCGTCACCGGCGCGGTGCGGGCGAGCTTCTCGAGCGCGAGGGCGTACAGGGCCGGCGATGGCTTGCCCGCCACCTTGTCGTCGGCGGTGACGACGCAGGTGAAGGTGTCGGCGAGCCCCGCGAGCGTGAGCACGAAATCCACCTCACGCCGGCCGGCGCGCGTCACCACGGCGAGGCGCACCTGCGTGCGCAGCGCCTGCACGAGCGCGAGCCCGCCGGGCTGCATCAGCAGGCCGCGGCTGATGCGCTCGGTGAACGAACGCTCGGCGCGCAGGCGCACGATCTCGGCCGCAACCGGATCGTCGGCGGCGCCGAGCGCACGCCGCGCCGCGAGCACCAACGGTTCCACCGCCAGCCCATGGCAGTGCTCGATCCAGGTCTCATCGTCGAGCGAGAGGCCGTCGGCGAGCAGCGCCTCGCGCAGCGCCGCCAGCCGATGCGGTGTCGTGTCGGCGAGGATGCCTTCGAACTCGAGGAGGGCGACCTGCACCTACGGCTCCCGTCGCGCGTAGCTCTCGTCGAGCAGTTCGATCGGATGGCGCGCCACGGCGCCGCGGCCGTCGCGCACGAGCCCGGCGCCAATCTGCATGAGGCACCCCGGGTTCCCGGTGGCGACCACCGGCGCCCCGGTGGCGGCGATGCACCGCATCTTCGCGGCGAGCACGCGCTCCGACACGTTCGGTTCGATGAGGTTGAAGATGCCGGCGCTGCCGCAGCACTGCTCGCGGTCGTCGAGCGGCGTGTGTTGCAGTCCCGGGATCGCGGCCAGCACCTGCAGCGGCGGCGCGCTCAGCTTCTGGGCGTGTTCCAGATGGCACGGAGCGTCATACGTGATCTGGCGCAGCAGCGGCGCGCCGGCGCGCGGCCCCGCCGCGGCGAGCAGTTCGCTGGCGTCGCGCACCGTGGCGCTGAACGCGCGGGCGCGATCGCGCCACACCGGGTCGTCGGCGAGGAGCTGTCCGTACTCCTTCATCATCGCGCCGCAGCCGGCGGAGTTGGACGTCACGAACGTCGCGCCGCTCGCCTCGAACGCCGCGATGTTCGACTTCGCGAGTGCGCGCGCCGTCGCGGTGTCGCCGGCGTGCACGTGCAGCGCGCCGCAGCACTGCTGGCCGGTGGCGGCGCACAGCGAGTAGCCGTTCTCGGCAAGCACGCGTTCGGTGGCGCGGTTCACGTCGGCGAACAGCCCTTCCATGACGCAGCCGTCGAGCGTGGCGACCGTGGCGCGCGTGGGCGCGGCGCGCGGCGTCCACACCGGCGCCGACTCGCGCGCGGTGGAGGCGAGCATGGCGAACGGGAAGCCAATCGCGCCGGGAAGGCGCGAGAGTTCGGCGGCGATCCCCGTGTCGCGGGCGAGGCGGCCGAACCAGAGCGCGACGCGCAGCACGGCGGGGCGCGCGAAGACCCAGAGGATCATGCGGGCCACGAGCGGGAGCGGGCGCACCGCGGCGAGCTGCTCGCGCGCCGCCTCGAGCAAATGGCCATACGGCACGCCGCTCGGGCAGGCCGACTCGCAGCCGCGACAACCGAGGCAGCGGCTGAGATGCGTCGCCACGTCGGGATCGTCGAGCGCCACGCGCCCGTCGAGGGCGGCGCGCATCAGCACCAGGCGGCCGCGCGGCGAGTCGTTCTCGTCCTCGAGGGCAAGGTACGTGGGGCAGGCCTGCAGGCAGAAGCCGCAGTGCACGCAGCTGTCGAGCCCGGCGCGCGCGCTCTCGAGCGGCGTGGCGCCGGCGCGGCCGTCGGCCGCCGCGTGCGTGGTGGGCATGGCGCCGGCGCTCATCCCATGATCCCCGGATTCAGGATCCCCGCCGGATCGAACGCGCGCTTCACGCCATCGTTGAGCGCGCGAACGCCCGGCGACGCCGGCACCCGCGGCGCGCGAT